>NZ_LIYC01000037.1:0-49824 GCF_001418765.1 Gordonia sp. HS-NH1 | reverse complement strand
CGCCGCCGGCAACAACTTCGAGCTGGCCATCGCCGTTGCGATCGCGACCTATGGTGCGACCTCCGGTCAGGCTCTTGCCGGAGTCATCGGCCCACTCATCGAGGTGCCCGTCCTCGTCGCGCTCGTGTACGTCTCCCTCGCGCTGCGCAAGAGGTTCACCGGAGTCATCGATCCGACCAAGGAGCCGGTACGTGATGCCTGACCCATACGACGTGCTGTTCGTCTGCGTGAGCAACCGCGGCAAATCCGTGATGGCCGAACACCTCACGTCAACGGTCACCGGCCGGATCGCCGCCTCGTCGGCCGGCACCGTCGCGAAGATCGGCGGCCAGGTCAACGAATTGTCCGCCCAGGTGCTCGCCGAGGTCGGCGCCGACGTCACCGGACATCAACCGCGGCAACTCACCGACGAACTGATGCGCGCGGCGGATCTGGTCGTGGTGGTCGGGACCGCCGAGGTCACTCCGCCGGAGGGGGTCGACGTCGAGGTGTGGAACACCGTCGAACCCTCTGCTCGAGGCGTCGACGGCATCGAGCGGATGCGGCTGATCCGCGACGACATCACCGCACGCATCCGCGACCTCGCCGGCCGTCTGGACCGATAGACAGCTCTGGAGCGACGGCGGGGTGCAGCCCCCAAACCCATCACAGATCGACAAACCCACACCCGATCCAGGTCTTGGTCGGTCCATCTGTGGTGGGTTTGCCGCCCGGGTGGTTCAGAACGGCGGTGGGTTGGCAGCGTTCCACGCGTCGACTTCGCGACGGTGGGCGGTGGTGCGGGTGGCTCGCTGCTCGGCGAGGTGACTGCGTGCCGGATGATCAGGCGGGCGTCCGGGTACGAGGTAGCCGAACAGGTCGCGGCCGCAGTGGGTGATGACGTCGACGAGCTCCCCGGGAGACAACTCGAAGTCGGAAAGCGCTGCGGGCAGCGAGGACTCGGCTTCGGGCCTCTCGCCCGAAGTGTCTGTGCCGTCACCCCCGAACTGCATGACTCAAACATACGGGCACCCTCCGACAAGAATGTGCTGCGCTCGTTCAGCAGCAGGCCGTGCGGGCACCGGGTGAATCGGAGGCGCCACCGCAACACGCCGCGCCCTGCTGATCTCCGTCGACTTCGTTCGCTTCCAACAACTTCGGGCTGACGCCGAAGGTTTCGGAGTCGGCGAGCACGGTGTAGACCTCCCATTTCTCGTCGCTCGGGCCGGTCACCCACACCTTGTCCTGGGTCGCGAAGCAACAGGTCGAGTTGATCTCCTCCTGTGTGAACAGGCCCTCGTCGGAGAGTCGGGCGATCTCGGAGTGCACCTTCTCGCTCGACTCGACTTCGACGCCGAGGTGGTTGATGGTGCCGCCGCGGCCCGGATTCTCCAGAAGCACCAGCTTCAACGGAGGTTCGGCGATCGCGAAGTTCGCGTAACCGGGCTTCCGTTTCGCCGGGGCGGTGTCGAACAGCTTGGCGTAGAACTCGACGGCGGCACCGAGATCATCGACATTGAGTGCGAGCTGGATACGGGACATGACGAGCCACCTTTACCTGTGAGATATATGTCTAATCGGGGTCGTCCTTGCAGGATGCCACCTTTTCGACATATGTCAATAGGAGGGGTAGGGTCGGATCATGCCGAAGACCTTGCCGATGGTCGACATCAGTGCCCCCATCTGTTGTGCGCCGGTGTCGGCGGCACCACTCGACGACGCCACTGCTCTCGAGATCGCGTTGCGGCTCAAGGCTCTTGCCGACCCTGCGCGGATCAAGCTCGTCTCGATCCTCCTCGCCGACGACGGCGACGGGATCTGCACGTGCGACCTCGCGACAGCCGTCGGACTCACCGAGGCGACGACGAGCCACCATCTGGGTCAGCTGCGAAAAGCCGGGATGGTCTCGCCCGAGCGTCGCGGGATGAACGTCTATTATCGGTCGAGACCCGAATCGTTGGAAGCCCTCCGCAACGTCCTCAGCGCCACCACCGGCTGCTGCTGACCACGTGACCGGGCGTCACGGTGTCATCCCCCGTTTCGGTCACTCCCCGACGTGCGGCGGGACCGAGGCGGGATCGGCCATGACGTCGGTGCCGCCGAGATCCTTGTTCGCGCGTCGTTCGACGAGGAGTGGCACGAAGTCGCGGACCTCGGTGCCGTCGAAGTGCTGGTATGCCTTCTCGACCGCGGCGGCGACGTCGTTGGGCGAACGGTGCGAGTAGAGGCCGATGAGCCGGTCCTGGACTTCGCTGATCTGACGACGCTCGTCATGGGCATCCATGGACACAATTTAGTCCGAACGCGACAATGTGGACCGTCACGATGAAGAGATTCATCGACCGTTCATCTCGCCGCCATCGACGTTCCACCCCGGTCGGTGGACGGCGGTTCCGCGAGCGGTTAACGATCGAAGAACCTACGATGACCCCATGGTTCGCTCGCGACGATCTGTCGATCCCGTCGCACAGGCGCAGGCCCGGGTGCTGGTTGACGAGCTGGAACGCGTCGCCGACTCACTCGTGGAGAGCCTGCAGGCCGGTCGAGGCGGCGAGAAGGCTCTGCGAACCGCGCGCCGGGAACTGTACGAGGTCCGCGAGCACGTGCGCCGGCTCCAGGCGGCCTACGAACTCACCGCCTAGGCAGGTGCCGTTCCCGCGGTGCGATGAATTTCGGAGCAAGGGCGGGTCTTACCCGGTGAACTGTTCTCATCACCGAGCGAAAGGCACTGTCATGCGAGAGGCATCTTCGTGAGTACGGCACTCCCACCCGTGGCCGACCGCGAGACCTGGGCGACGGCGCTGGCCGACCTGCGCCGCCGCGAGAAGGCGGCGACCCGCGAACTCGACGCCGTCGCCGCGCAGCGTCGCCGACTCCCCATGGTCGAGATGGACGACTATGTCCTGACCGGGCCCGACGGACCGGTTCGGCTGGTCGATGTCTTCGACGGACGCTCACAGCTGATCGTCTACAACCACATGTGGACCGACGGCGCCGAGTTCCAGTGCCCGGGTTGCACCGGCTTCACCACCCAGTTCAGCCGGCTCGACTACCTCGCCGACTACGACGCGCGCTTCGTCATCATCACGCACGGGACGATCGAGGAGGCGCTTGCCTACAAGCAGCGCGTCGGCAATCGGATGGACTGGTATTCCTCGGCGGGTACGACCTTCTCGGCGGATGTCGATGCCGCGCCGGGGGAGGGGTTCGCGGTCAACGTCTTCCTCCGCGACGGCGATACGGTGTACCGCACCTGGCATTCCACCGGACGGGGCACCGAACAACTCGGCTTCACGTTCGGACTCCTCGACGTGCTGCCCTACGGGCGTCAGGAGGAGTGGCAGGACTCTCCGGACGGATGGCCACAGAGCCCGACCTACTCCCGCTGGCGCGGTTCGGAAGAGATCGCCGCGGCGTACGGTCACCCCGACGCTTGAGGCTGCGGCCTCGGTGAAACCGCTGGTCAACGCTCACAGGAATCTCCCAGCGTGCCTACAGTGAGATACCAGGGCGTCCTGGGAGTCTGATCGTGTGAGTGAAGCGGCGAATCAGAACGGCACGCGCGGGGCGAAGGTCCTCGTCCTCGACGACGAGGAGAACATCCGTCAGCTGTTGTCGGTGTCGCTGAAATTCCAGGGGTACGAGGTCGAGACCGCCGCCGACGGTCCGGCGGCTCTCGACAGGTGCCGCGCCGCCAAACCCGACGTCCTCGTCCTCGACGTGATGATGCCGGGCATGGACGGGTTCGGGCTCCTGCGCCGCCTGCGTGCCGACGGGGTGGAGGCACCCGCGCTGTTCCTGTCGGCGCGGGACACGGTGGAGGACAAGATCAACGGCCTGACCATCGGCGGCGACGACTACGTGACCAAACCGTTCAGCCTCGAAGAGGTCGTGGCCCGCCTGCAGGTGCTGTTGCGGCGCAGTGGTTTCGACGATCAGCAGCGCGCGTCGTCGAAGATCACCTTCGCCGACATCGAACTCGACGACGAGACCCACGAGGTGTTCAAGGCGGGCGAGTTGGTTCCGCTCTCGCCGACGGAGTTCACCCTGCTGCGCTACTTCATGGTCAATGCGGGCACGGTGCTGTCCAAACCGCGCATCCTCGACCATGTCTGGAACTACGACTTCGGGGGAGAGGTGAACGTCGTCGAATCCTATGTGTCGTACCTGCGACGCAAACTGGACACCGGCGACAAGCGACTCATCCACACCCTCCGCGGAGTGGGTTACGTGATGCGAGAGCCCCGTGACTGATCGGGCGGTGGCCGGCACCGGTCGCGGGACGCGCAAGCGCGGTCTTCCGCTGCGGATCTCGCTGGTGGCCCTGACCGTGTTGCTCGTCGCCGTCGGGCTGCTCGCCTCCGGGATCGCGGTGACCTCGTCGATGCGTCAGGACCTCATCGCGCGCGCCGACGAGGGACTGACGAACGCGATACGCACGTGGGCCGAACCCCGTGGATTCCTCGGCGACGGACCCGGCCCGCCCGGACCGCGCCGGCCGCCGTCGCCCTATTACGTCGAGTCCATCGTCTACGGTCCCGGTGGGGTCTCGACCGACAATGTCTACAACCAGTTCGACGACGCCCCCGACCTCGACGGACTGGCTCGCGACAACGCCGGACCCGTGACCGTCCCGTCCGTCGACGGAGACGGCCCACAATGGCGGGTTATCAAGCGTAGCAACAGCTTCGGCAGATCCATCGTGGCCACGCCGATGTCCGACATCGACGACACGGTGAGCAGGCTGATCTGGCTGCAGATCGGGATCGGTGTGCTGGTCGTCCTGCTGATCGGGGTGCTGAGCTATGTCCTGGTGCGCACCGGTCTGCGTCCGCTCCGGCGGGTCGAGGAGACCGCGCACGAGATCGCGGAGGGGAACCTGACCCGGCGCGTCCCGCCGGCGCCGGCCAACACCGAGGTCGGCAGCCTGTCGGACTCGCTGAACCGGATGCTCGGGCAGATCCAGCACGCCTTCGCCTCGACCGCCGCATCCGAACAGCAGGCGCGCGCCTCCGAGGAGCGGATGCGACGCTTCGTCGCCGACGCCAGCCACGAATTGCGGACACCGCTCACGTCCATCAAGGGCTTCGCCGAACTCTATTCACAGCACGGCGTTGCCGATGTCCCCGATCTTCCCGATGTCACCGATGCGATGCGACGCATCGACGACGAGGCCGGCCGGATGAACCTGCTGGTGGAGGACCTGCTGATGCTCGCGCGACTCGATGCCGCGCGTCCTGTCGATTCCGCGCCCGTGGACCTGCTCGGCCTGGCCGCCGACGCCGTGCAGAGCGCACGGGCCGCCGCGCCCGATCGTGAGATCCGACTCGACGTCGTCGCGGGCGATCGTCCGCCGGTGGTCCTCGGCGACGGGCCGCGTCTGGTGCAGGTGCTGCGCAACCTCATCGGCAACGCCGTGAACCACACGCCGACCGACGCCTCGATCACGGTCGGGGTGACCGTCGACGACCGTCCGGACACCGGCGAGGCGGTGCTGACCGTCACCGACACCGGCCCGGGACTCACGGCGGAGGATGCCGAGCACGTCTTCGAGCGGTTCTACCGCGGTGACTCCTCGCGGCACCGCGGCGACGGCGGTGGTAGCGGTCTGGGTCTGTCGATCGTCGCCGCCCTGGTGGCCGCGCACGGCGGGCGCGTGGGCGTCGACACGAGTCCTGGTGCGGGAGCGTCGTTCTGGGTGAGGCTGCCGCTCGCCGACGTCGACTAGATCAACCGCCGGAGCTTCGCGAAGTCGGTGACGTCGTCGCGGAACCGGTCGAGTCCGACGAGTGTGTACATCCCGTCGATCTGGCGTGTCACCCACAGCTGATGGATGCGGCGCAGGTCGGATTGCCGTGACTTCCAGCCGATCCCGTCGATCACCGCGAGAACCAGCTGGGTCGGCAACCGCACCTCGGCCATCTCCTCGATCTCGCGAACCGCGTCGGTGAGTTTGGAGCCGGTCGAGTCGAAACCCTTGGCCGCCACCACGATGTCGGCCGACGACGGGTCGCCGACGATCAGGTCGGCGGGCGCGGTCCGCCCGTTGCGTCCCGCGAACCGCGACCGGGTGACGTAGTCGAGTCCGATGTCGCGGGCGATGTCCTCGATCTCGTCCTCGATACGCCGACCCGACGCTCCCGCGCGCGTGGCGGTGGCGCGGGTGCCGGCGCGCGCCACCAGGATGTCGGCGAAGGTGAACGTGCGCGACAACTGGGTGCGCAGCATGCGGACGAGGTCGAACTCGGTGTCGAGCCAGGTCACCAACTCGACCGGCTGCGCCCGTGCCAGCGCGTGCCAGCCGCTGGTGTCGAACCGGTCGCGCAGCGCGTTCTTCAGCTTCTCCTGGGACAGCCCGACCGCGAGGCCGAGGACGGGGACGTCTGTGGGGTTGTCCCTCACCCAGGCCGCGAGACCCGCGATGTCGGTGTCGAGGAGTTCGCCGAGGCGCGCGGTGGCCTGGGTGATCCGCTCTGCCTCCGGCGTCGACGCGGTCGGGTCCACATGAGACGTCAACCGTCCCAACGATGTCAGGTAGTCGTCGAAGTCGCCCGCGGTGCTCATGTGTGTCGCCGTGTCGTCAGGGGGTATCCGCCGGTCAGTCCCGGCCGATGAAGAGGTACTCGCTGACGTCGCGGCGCGTCGCGGCCGCGTGGGTGCCGAAACTGTACTTGTGGTCGATCGCGATGACCTCCACCGACGGCTTGACCTTCCCGAGCAGGTCGACGATCCGATCCTTGCCGGGCAACGCATTCGACGAGTACGACAGCACGATCGCGCCGGCGCCCTCGAAATGCTCGAAGGTGCGCAAGAGGGCGTCCTCGATGGTCCGCTTGTAGGCGAACGGGGTGAAGCGTTTCGGCAGCTTCTTGGTCTTGGTGTTCTCCATGATGCTCATGCCGCGCCAGTAGGCCGACAATCCCTCGAGGAAGTGATAGCGCTTGATGTAGTCGTTGTCGTCGGTCGGGGGCGCGTACGGAGGGTCGAGGTAGACCAGATCCGGCGGTTCGGACCACGGCAGTTCGAGGTCGAAGATGTCGCCTTGGACGCTGCGGCTGCTGCGCGCATTGCTGAACACCGTGGCGTTGTAGTCCCCGGCGGCTCGGAGACGGAAGTGGTCGCGCAAGGACATGGTCAGATCGCGCCGGCCGTCGGCGTACCGCGTCGAGTCGGTGAAGGTGAACACGCCCCGCGGTTGCTTGCGTGCGGCCGAGAGCACCAGGGCGGCGATCGCGAGGTCGCGGCGGTACCCGCGCAGAAGGTCGACGTGCGACCACGCCGAGTCGAGGAAGGCCCGGTCCTCGGGGGTGAAGTACAGGCCGTCGAAGGTCCGTGAGATGTAGTCGCGATCGTCGGCGGCGGGACCGCAGATCGCCTCGATCAGTTCGGGCTCCAGCCGGACACTCGAATTGGCCACCGACGCGCGGGTGATGATGTGCGGGAAGTTGAGGAAGTCGTTGCTGACGACCTCGAAGCCCTGCGCCTTCAGCAGGTAGGACACGACTCCGGAACCGGAGAACGCATCGACCGCGGTGGACCCGCCGATCTCGGCGAAGGTGCGTTCGAGATGGGGCAGCAGACGGTACTTCGACCCCATGTACCGAAGACGCGGGAACCGTTGGGCGCGGGCCAGGACGTCGCTGGATCCGACGACGGATCGGGGGGTTCGTCCCGCCCCGGATGACTCTGGCCCACTCACACCGAAAGGATGTCATGGAACCCCGACACTTTCGCCGACGACACCCGCCGTGGCCGTGGGGGTCATCTGTCTCCGAGGCACACCACTAGACTCGCGCCCATGGCATCGGTCTTCAGCATGATCATCAACGGCGATCTCCCCGGCCGGTTCGTCTGGAAGGACGGCGAGGCGGTCGCGTTCCTCACCATCGAACCGGTCACGCCCGGTCACGTCCTGGTGGTTCCCCGTGCCGAGGTCGATCACTGGGAGCAGATGGACACCGCCGCGTTCGCCCATCTCAGTGCGGTCGCGCAGAACGTGGGACGCGCGGTCAAGGACGCCTTCGACGCTCCCCGGATGGGTCTGCTGATCGCCGGCCTCGAAGTGCCGCACGTGCACGTCCACGTGTTCCCCGGGGTGTCGCTCGAGACCTTCGACCTCGCCAACGCGAACAAGAACCCCCGTCCCGAGGACCTCGACGCCGCGGCCGAGAAGATCCGCGCGAGCCTGCGTTCCCTCGGCTACGGCGAGTACGTCGCCGACTGACCCCACCGTCTGCAAACCCACCACTTTTCGGCAAACCCACACCCCTGCGAGGGGGTGGGTTTGCCGAAAAAGGGTGGGTTTGCGGAGAGCTCACACCGTCCGGTGGATCAGCAGGGGTAACACCGCGGTCGCGCCCGCTTCGCGGAGGGCGGCGGCGGCCAGGGTGATCGGCCAGCCCGAGCTGTTGGCGTCGACCACGAGCATCACGTTGCGGCCCGCGACGTCGGGCGGGTCGCCGAGATGGTCCCGCCAGTAGGCGGCTTCGACGGCGCCGGTCGCGTCGGCGGGTGGGTCACCCATGCGCACGGGGAAACTGCCGCCATCGCGTTTTCCGACCTTCCGCAGGTGTTCGGCCAGGGTCTCGGCGAGTGCGGTGCCGGTCAGGCGTAGTGACACGATGACGTCGGCGCGGATGCCGGTGTCGCGCACCCACGCGGACAGTGTCGCGACCGCGGCGTCGCCCAACTCGGCCACCGCTCGCTCGTTACCGTTGCGGGCGGCGGCGAGCACCTCGACCCATTCCGGGGCGTCGGCGTGGGCCAGGACGCGCCCCGGCGCGGCGAGCAGGTCCGCGGGAATCCGTCCGCGACGGCCGAATTCGCCGCCCGGCCACATCTTGCGCGGATCCAGGGTCTGCGCCTTGCGGCGGAGCGTCGACGTGACGGTGCGGACGGTCTCGTCGTCGACGGTGTCGGTGAGTCCGTCGCTGAGCGCGCCGCGGCAGACCGAGCATCGCCCGCAGTCCGCGGCCTGGGGATCGTCGAGCGATTCGGTCAGGAGCCGCATCAAGCAGGTGCGCCCCGCGATGTAGGCGCGCATGATGTCGGCCTCCCGGCGGCGTACGGCGAGAATGCCGTCGTAGTGCGCGGCGTCGTAGGTCCAGGGCTTGCCGGTGACGACCCAGCCGTCGGGGGTCCGGTCGGTGACGCCGTCCACGGCCAGTTGCTTGAGCATCAATTCGATCCGGGTACGACGGAACCGGGTTGCGGCCTCGAGCTGCACCACCGACTGCGGCTCGTCCGCGGCGTCCAGGGCGCTGAGGAGGTCACGCATCTTGTCCGGGTCGGGGATCGTCGCGGTCGCGAAGTGATCCCAGATCCGGTCGTCGGTCTGCGACGCCAGGAGCATGACGACGGCATCGTCGAGGGCGCGCCCGGCACGACCGACCTGCTGGTAGTAGGAGACCGGCGACGGTGGTGACCCGACATGCACGACGAAACCGAGATCGGGTTTGTCATAACCCATTCCGAGTGCCGACGTCGCGACCAGCGCCTTGACCTCGTTGCGCAGCAGTGCGTCCTCTAGTTCGTGGCGACGGTCGGCGTCGAGCTGGCCGGTGTAGGCGGCCACCGCGACCGCGTCGCCGTGGACGGCTCGGATGGCCTCGACCAGACGGTCGGCGTCGGCGACGGTCAGCACGTACACGATGCCCGAGCCCGGGAGGGCGGGCAGCGACTGCGCCACCCAGCCGTACCGCTGGACCGGCGAGAGTCCGTCGATGACGTTGAGGTGCAGCGACTTCCGTGCGAGCGGCCCGCGGAGGACCAGGGTCGGCTCGCCGGCGGTGCCGGCATCGAGCTGGGCGGCGACGTCGGCGGTGACACGCGCGTTGGCGGTGGCGGTGGTGGCCAGCACCGGCGTGGTCGGGTTGACGGTGCGCAGCACGTCCGCCACGCGGCGGTAGTCCGGACGGAAATCGTGACCCCAGTCGGAGACCGCGTGCGCCTCGTCGATGACGAGCAGACCCAGGTTGCCGGCGAGGGCGTCGAGGACTCGGCGGCCGAAGCCCGGGTTGGCGAGCCGTTCGGGTGACACGAGCAGGACGTCGAGGTCGCCGGCCCGCAGCTGCGCCTCGATCGTCGACCACTCGTCGACGTTCGACGAGTTGAGCGTGGCCGCCGACAACCCGCCGCGGGCGGCTGCCGAGACCTGGTCGCGCATGAGGGACAGCAGCGGCGACACGATGAGGGTCGGTCCACCGCCACCGGCCCGGATGATCGCGGTCGCCGACCAGTAGACCGCCGACTTGCCCCATCCCGTCGCCTGGACCACCAGGACCCGCGCGCCGCGCTCGGCGGGGTCGACGGGGCGGCCGGCCAGCGCGGTCACGGCCCGGAGCTGATCCTCACGCAGCGCGGCGCCCTCACCGGCCAGGCTGGTGATGACGCGGTTGGCGGCGGTCAGCTGATCCGGGGCGAGGGTTGCGGGCATGTGCCCAATGTAGTTGCGGCCTCGGACACGCCCCCGGTGTCCGTCCACACGCCCCGGTCAGGCGTTCACAGGAACCCGGCAGCTCGCACGCAGGGTGACGCGAGGCTGGGAGCCCACTGTGGTCCGCATGATCCCAGAAGCACCGCCGGGCACCACCGCGCAGATGTACACACTCACCGACACCTCCACGCCGAATCCGGTACTCGACATCGTCGTACCCGTTCACAATGAACAGGCCGACATCGCGTCGTCGGTGCGTCGCCTCGCCGATCACCTGCGTCTGCACGTGCCCTACGCCTCGCGCATCACCATCGCCGACAACGCCAGCACCGACGACACCCTCGCCATCGCCGTCGCACTGGCGGGTGAGCTCGACGGCATGCGCGTCGTCCATCTGGAGCAGAAGGGACGCGGTCGCGCGCTGAGCGCGGTGTGGCAGCACAGCGACGCCGAGATCGTCGCCTACTGCGACGTCGACCTGTCGACCGATCTCAACGCCCTCATGCCGCTCATCGCCCCTCTCGTCTCGCGGCATTCCGACATCGCGATCGGCACGCGCCTCAGCCGTTCCGCGCGCGTCGTCCGGGGGCCCAAGCGCGAGTTCATCTCCCGCTCGTACAACCTGATGCTGCGAACAGCGATGGGGGCCAGGTTCTCCGACGCCCAGTGCGGGTTCAAGGCCATGCGGACCGACATCGCGCGCGAGCTGCTGCCGTTCGTCGCCGACACCGGCTGGTTCTTCGACACCGAACTCCTGGTCCTCGCCGAGCAGATCGGTCTGCGTATCGCGGAGGTGCCGGTGGACTGGGTCGACGACCCCGACAGCACCGTCGACATCGTGCCGACGGCGATCGCCGACCTCAAAGGTTGTGCGCGCGTGGGTCTCGCGCTGGCGATGGGTCGGTTGCCGATCGCTGAACTGCGCGAGTCCATCGGCCGGGACCGGGCCGCGGGACCGCAGCTCGACGGAGTGCCGACGGGCTTGGTCGGGCAGCTGGCGCGTTTCTGCGTGGTGGGCGTCGCCTCGACGCTGGCCTACGCGGTACTGTTCCTGGCCCTCCACTCCTTCCTCGGCGCCCAGATCTCGAATGTGGTGGCCCTCGCGATCACCGCCGTCCTCAACACCGCCGCCAACCGGCGGTTCAGCTTCGGCATCCGCGGCCGTGACAACGCATTGCGCCATCAGCTCTTCGGTCTGGGCGTCTTCCTCTTCGGCTGGCTGGTCACCTCGGGTGCACTGCTCGTGCTCCACACCGTCGCTCCCGACGCGACCAAACACATCGAACTCATGATCCTGGTGACCGCGAACCTGGTGGCCACACTCACCCGGTTCATCGGTCTCCGCTGGGTGTTCCGCAAGGCGGTCACTCACCACACGGAGGTCGTCGCATGAGCACCACCCTCGTTCCGCCGTCGAATTCCGTTGCACCCGAGAATCCCTCTGGAGTCACAGGTCCGGCCTCCGAAAACACTCGCTGGGAACGTCTCTCGCTGGCGCTGCTGCTGATCGGCACCACGGTCGGCTACCTGTGGAACCTGTCGATCAACGGGTGGGCCAACTCCTTCTACTCGGCGGCCATTCAAGCCGGCTCGAAGTCGTGGAAGGCCTGGTTGTTCGGTTCCTCGGACATGGCGAACTCCATCACGGTCGACAAACCACCTGCCTCGCTGTGGATTCCGGGTCTCAGCGCGCGGATCTTCGGGGTGAACTCGTGGTCCATCCTGGTGCCCGAGGCGCTGATGGGCGTCGCCTCGGTGGCGCTGCTCTACCTGATCACCCGGAAGTACCTCGGCCACTGGGCCGGCATCCTCGCGGGAGCGATCCTCGCGGTGACACCGGTCGCGGCGATGATGTTCCGCTTCGACAATCCCGAGGCGCTGCTCATCCTGCTGATGATCGCGGCCGTCTGGTCGATGATGAAGGGGCTCGAGGACGGTCGCTGGCGGTGGCTGATCCTGACCGGGGTGTTCGTCGGATTCGGCTTCCTCACCAAACAGCTCCAGGTCATGCTGATCGTGCCGCCGCTGGCGGTCACCTACCTCGCCTTCGGCCCACGCGGGTGGTTGCGCCGGGTCGGGCAGCTGTTCGCCGCGCTGGGCGCGATGATCGTCAGTGCGGGCTGGTGGATTCTGGCGGTAGAGCTGTGGCCCGCGTCGTCGCGCCCGTACATCGGTGGCTCGCAGAACAACTCGATCCTCGAACTGACCCTCGGCTACAACGGGCTCGGCCGGCTCAACGGCAACGAGACCGGTGCCGTCGTCCCCGGTGGTGGCGGAAACGCGATGGAGGGCATGGGCGGTGGCATGGGTGGTCCCGGCGGTGGCGGTGGCGGTGGCGCATGGGGTGAGACCGGCTGGCTGCGGATGTTCGAACCCGCGCAGGGCGGTCAGATCGCCTGGCTCATCCCGACGGGACTGCTTCTCGCCGTCGTGGCGCTCGTGCTCATCGGGAGGGCCCGACGTACCGACCCGCGGCGTGCGTATCTGGTCGTCTGGGCGCTCTGGCTGCTTGTCACGATGGGTGTTTTCAGCTTCATGGCCGGGATATTCCACCAGTACTACACCGCGGCACTGGCTCCCGCGGTCGCCGCGGTCGTCGCCGGTGGCGCCGCGGCGTGCTGGTCGCGCCGGGACCGGTTGTGGGTGCGGATCGCGCTGGGGATTTCAGTTGCGATCGCCGCGATCTGGGGCCATGTCCTGCTGGGCCGCACTCCCGACTTCGTGCCGTGGCTCCGGTTCGCCGTCCTCGTCGTCGGGCTCGCCGCGGCGGTGGCCATGGTCTTCGTCCGGCGTCGGAGCATCGCGGCCGCAGCCCTCGTCGGGGCCGTCATTGCCGGTCTGGCCGGCCCGGTGGCCTACACCGTGGACACCATCGCGACCGAGAAGAGCGGATCCATCATCACCGCCGGACCCCGGGTCGACAGCGAGTTCGGCCCCGGTGGACAGGGAGGCCCGGGTGGACCTGCAGGTCGGGGCATGCCCGCGATGCCTCCGCAGGGCATGGGTGGTCCCGGCGGCCAGGGGATGCCCGGCATGACCCAGCAGGGCGCGGACGGTCGTGGCGGTGGGGGACTGCTGCGCGGGTCGACCCCCTCGGCGGCCGTCGTCGACACACTGAGTGCCGACGCCGGCGACTACACCTGGGTCGCCGCTGCCGTCGGATCGATGTCGGCCTCCGGGTACCAGCTCGAGACCGGCCACTCGGTGATGCCGATCGGCGGGTTCAACGGAAGTGACCCGTCGCCGACGCTGGCGGAATTCCAAGAGCTCGTCGCCGCGAAGGAGATCCACTACTTCGTCGGCGGCTCGGGTCCCGGCATGGGTGGTGGCATGGGAGGGAACTCGACCCAACCGTCGTCGCAGATCAGCACCTGGGTGCAGGAGAACTTCACCGCCGTCACCGTCGACGGCGTGACCATGTACGACCTCACCATGCCCACGAGCTGACCGGCTCGCTCACCGGCGAACGGCAGCAGGCGTCGTGCCCCGACGCCTGCTGCCCGTCGGCGTCCCGCTGTTCGACGTCGACGACCGTTCGGCCGGCCCCGGGGAGCGACCGTTAGAGTCGTGGACGTGCGCGTACTCGTGATCGGCTCGGGCGGCCGCGAACATGCCCTCCTCATCGGTCTCCGGAACGATCCGGCGGTCACCGACCTGCACGTCGCCCCCGGTAACGCCGGCACCTCGTCGATCGCCACGAACCATCCCGTCGACGCCGTCTCCGGCGACGCCGTCGTCGCCCTGGCGCGTGAGATCGACGCCGACCTCGTGGTCATCGGTCCCGAGGTGCCCCTGGTCCTCGGCGTCGCCGACGCACTAAGGGCCGACGGGATCGCCACCTTCGGCCCGAGTGCGCAGGCCGCACAGATCGAGGGGTCCAAGGCGTTCGCCAAAGACGTGATGGCGGCTGCGGGGGTCAAAACCGCCCACGCGGAGATCGTCGACAACCCCGCTCGGCTCGACGCCGCTCTCGATCGTTTCGGACCCACCTGGGTCGTCAAGGACGACGGCCTCGCGGCCGGCAAGGGCGTCGTCGTCACCCAGGACCGCGTCATCGCCCGCGACCACGCCGCCGAGTGCCTCGAGAGCGGGCACCCGGTCCTCCTGGAGAGCTTCCTCGACGGGCCGGAGGTGTCGCTGTTCTGCCTCGTCGACGGCGAGACCGTGGTGCCGTTGCTCCCCGCGCAGGACCACAAGCGGGTCGGCGACAACGACGCCGGACCGAACACCGGCGGCATGGGCGCCTACACGCCGCTGCCCTGGTTGCCCGCCGAGGTGACTGCGCGCATCGTCGACGAGGTCGTGAAACCCGTTGCCGCGGAGATGGTTCGACGCGGTATCCCGTTCTCCGGTCTGCTGTACGCGGGTCTGGCGATCGGGTCGGACGGACCCGCCGTCGTCGAATTCAACTGCCGCTTCGGCGATCCGGAGACCCAGGCCGTGCTGGCTCTGCTCGAATCCCCACTCGGGCAGGCGTTGCACGCGACCGCGACCGGTACCCTCGCCGATCTGCCGCCCCTGCAGTGGCGCGACGGCGCCGCGGTCACCGTGGTGGTCGCGGCGGAGAACTACCCCGGCAAGCCGCGGACCGGGGACATCATCACCGGTGCCGACGCCGACGGGGTGCTGCACGCCGGCACCGCGCTCAACGACGATGGCGCCGTCGTCTCCTCCGGCGGACGGGTTCTCGCCGTGGTGGGCACCGGCGCCGACCTCGCCGAGGCCCGCGAGCAGGCCTACGCGCGCATCGCGAACATCAAGCTCCCCGGTTCCCACTTCCGCAGCGACATCGGCCGCAACGCCCTCGAGGGCCGGATCAGCATCTGAGCGAAACCCGGGTCAGACAGCCAGGTTGCGCCCGAGGAACTCGACCTGCTCGGGCAGGACGCTGCGCCAGTAGCGGTTGGTGTGACCCCCGGCCGCGGTCCCGAAGGCGGCGGGAGGGCGGAGACCGGCGGCCCACTGGCGCGTGTAGGTGTAGAACTGGTCGCTCGAGCCGATGTTGATCAGCAGCGGGATCTTCGCGAACTTCGGCTGGGCGCCGAACAGCGAATTGGCCTGATAGTCGGCGATGCCGTCGAAGGCGCGAGGCGGGAAGTTGCGCGGGTCGGCCCACATCGCGGGCGAGCTGACCGCCACCGCGGCGACGCGCGGCGACCCCAGCATCGCGGCCAGGCGCAGCGCGCCGTAGCCGCCCATCGACCAGCCGAAGAGCCCGATCCGCTCGGTCGACAGATCCAGGTCGGGGTTGCCGGCCAGCATCGGCAGGAATTCGTCGAGGATCATGGCGCCGCCGTCGGTGCCGTCGGTGCGCCGGTGGTAGTAATTGCGCCCGACGTCGGCGGCCGCCAGAGCGAACGGAGCGTTTCCGGCGTCGACGTACTGCTGCATCACCGTCTGCATCTCGAGCTTCGGTCCGAAGATCGATTTCTCGTTGGTGTTCAGCGCGTGCAGGACGACGACGACGGGGAGCCTGCCCGTGACCCCGTTCGGCCGGGCGACGGCCCACCGCGTGTCGCGGCCGCCCATCCGAGCGGACCGGAAGCTGCCCGTGATCAGCGGCGGACCCCCGGTGACCGGCGGCGGCGAGGCCTCGACCGGCAGTTCGTCGTCGGCCCGGCCCTCCAGGTTGCGTGGCTGCACGGACGTCGGCGGGGTCGAGCTCGAGCACGCGGCGACCCCGAGCGCGGCGGCGCCGAGTCCGGCCGCCAGGACAGCACGACGACCGACGACGGCGCGGCGGGTCTCGTCGGGACTGCTGCGGTCGTCGGGATCGCTGGTGGGTGGCGGCACTCGGGTCATCGAGTCAACAGGGTAATGGCCGACCCCCGTCTCGCGGCAACGGATCGGCGCCCGCCGCGCGCCGATGTGAGGAATCTGGCTCATCCGCGGCGCGTACGACGGTCGTTCGCAGGACAGCGATCGCCGCAGATCTCAACCGTGTTGCCAGAATCCGGCATGGACCTCGCGTGCCGCGTCGAGGGCGACCGGACCACGGACGACGATCGGTCGGCTGCCTGCGTCGAAGATCCGGCGGCACGGCATCGCCAGCGTCGGATTCGCGGGGTCGTCGCCGGCCATCTCCCGCAGGTCGTCCTCGCCGAGTGCATAGACGACGGTGCCGATCCCGGCCCAGTAGATCGCTCCCGAGCACATGGCGCACGGTTCGGTGCTGGTGTACAGCGTCAGCTCGGCCCGGGTCGCGAGGTCGAGGTGCCCCACCGCGCGCACGACGTTGGTCTCGGCGTGCCCGGTCGGGTCACCCGCGGTATCGACGGAGTTCATACCTTCGGCCACGACGCCGCCGTCCGGCGCCACCAGAAGAGAGCCGAACGGATGATCGCCACGGGCGCGGGCCTGGGCGGCGAGCTCGATCGCACGCCGGAGATGGATGTCGTCACGGTCGTCGGGGGACATGTCCCCGATGGTCGCACGGTTCGCCACCGGCGACGCGGTCGGAGGACAGGGGCGGAGAAAGCCGCGGGGGTCAGGCCTGCCCGACGAGTTCACAGCTGAAGTCGACGGGCCGCGCGCGTCGGTCGAACTCGACGTGTGCCACCGACTCGCCATCGGTGACGTCGCAGATCGGCGACCGCCCGCCGTCGGAACCGGTCCGCCAGCTGATGTGCCAGCCGCGCCGCGCGGCCATCCCGTGGATCGCCACCCGATGATCGTTGACCGCAAGAGATCTCATCACCGTCGGCATCGTCGTGGCGAAGTCGGCGAAGCTCGGTTCGGGGAGTGCGACGTCGTCGAGGAGGTACACCGCGAGTTCCCCGTCGTCGAGTCGTGCCGTCCAGTACGGACTGATCCCGGTGCTCTCGACCGCGGCCGCGGCCACGATGTCGATCGCCTGCGTCCGGTAGCCGGTGATCTGATCGCGGGACAGGTTGGGCGGCAACGGCACCCGGGGAACGGCGAAGTCGTCGACGCCGAATCGGGCACCGACGTCCCGTAGCGCGGATGCGGGACCGGACGGTTCGCCGCGGGGATGAGCCCAGCCCCACACGATCGCGTCCGTTTCGATCACCGCGATCAGGATGGCCCGCGAACGGAACGGGTCGTGCTGCCCATCCTGGCCGGGAGGGGATGTCGAGGTGAAGACGACGGCCCGCTCCGCCGGGTCGCAGCGCGCCTCGAAGTTCCCCAGCCGCTCGCGGAGGAAACCGGCGAACGCGACCTGTCGCAGACAGGTGTAGAGCGCCGCGTAATCGGCGACAGCGTGGAGGCCGTCGAACTGCATGCGCTCACGGTAACCGCGGGCATGGGCGTCGTACCCCGGTGTCCGATGTCCGACTGACGAGGCCGCCGGGCCGCAGCCGGGAGCGTAGCGAGCGGGCGACATCGGCCCGCAGCCGGGAGCACAGCGAGCGGGCGACATCCAAACGGACGTTCCTGGAGGTCAGCGGACTTATACGGGAATCCTCCTGCGCGTGCGCCGCTTTCGTGAAAGCGATACGACGGTACCGACCCTTTGGCAGCATGAACATCCATGATGACCTCGGCAGCGACACCGAAGGGTGCGCGGCGGCGGTCTCGATTGATCGAGGCTGCCGGTGAGCTGTTGCTCGAAGGCGGCTTCGACGCCGTGCGTCATCGTGCGGTGGCCGAGCGCGCGCAGCTCCCGTTGGCGTCGACGACCTACTACTTCGGCTCGCTCGACGACCTGATGGCCGAGGCCGCCGCCAACCTGTGCGCGCACGACGAGGCCGCAGTCTCCGCGCGCTGCAACGCTCTTCCGCGACGGCACCGGGGGAGCGCGGCGACGGCGGGCGTGCTCGCCGACGTCTTCGTCGGCTCCGACACCACCCTCCAGCAACTGTCCGCGCGATACGAGATGATCGCGCTCGCGGCGCGCCACCCCCTCCTGCGCGACGTCGTCGCCGCGCGGGGACAGTCGCTGGCCCTCCATCACTGCGAGGTGCTGGTCAAATCCCACCGTGTCGCCGACCCCGTGCACATCGCGCAACTGATCGGCATCGAAGACGGTGCCATCGTCGGCGCGCTCAGCCAGACCGCGGTGCGGCCCGTCGACGCCGTGCGCGACGCACTGCTCGACATCGTCGACGTCCTCGCCCCCCGGGAGTGACCCGCCAGGCGAACCTAGTGAATCGGCCGCGTGCTCCGCGTGACGATGACACGATGGAGCGTCAGGTCACCAAACGGGGAAGGGGATCGTGTGTCGGGACGACGGTGGATTCTGGGGATCGGAGCCGCGCTCGGCGCGGCGGTGATGAGCACGACCGCACTTCTGGCCCCGTCGGCGCAGGCGGCGCCGGCCGGCCGGGTCGATGCGTCGGTCCCGCTCTCCTCGGCGGTGTACGGCACCGGCTGCACGTATCCGCTGACGGTGGCGGTCAACTCGTCCGGCTGGGTCGAGTTCTTCGAGGTCAAGGCGGGCCTGCCGCCGCGCTTCGTGGGACGCGACCTGCCCCAGGGCGCGCTCGCCTCGACCACCTGGGTCCCGCACCGCATCGGCGACAAGTACCTGTATGCCGTGCAGAACGGGAAGGTCTCGCAGCCGACGTTCGTCCGCGTGCGGCAGGGCTACGGCTCCAACGGAGCGTGCTTCGCCTTCTGAGGCCGACGGTGGTCCCACCGCAGGTGGACCGCAAGTAGATGGCAGGTGGACCGAACAGGGGTTTCGGTTTGTCTCCGGCGGCAACCTACACTGGGCGGGTGTCGAAGCCCGCCATCGCCAACGTCCTGGCCAGCCGCTATGCCTCCGCCGACCTCGCCGAGCTGTGGTCGGCGACCACCAAGATCGAACTCGAACGGCGACTGTGGATCGCGGTGCTCAAGGCTCAGCGCGACCTCGGCATCGACGTACCGGCGGATGCCATCGCGGATTACGAGCGCGTCGTCGACCAGGTCGACCTCGCGTCGATCGCCGACCGTGAACGCGTCACCCGCCACGACGTGAAGGCCCGGATCGAGGAGTTCAACGCCCTGGCCGGTCACGAGCAGATCCACAAGGGCATGACCAGCCGGGATCTCACCGAGAACGTCGAGCAGCTGCAGATCCTGCGGTCACTCGAGCACGTCCACGCGCACGGGGTCGCGGTGCTGGCCCGCATCGTCGCACTGGCGGCCGACTACTCCTCGACGGTCATGGCCGGGCGCAGTCACAACGTCGCCGCCCAGGCGACCACCCTCGGCAAGCGGTTCGCCTCGGCGGCCGACGAACTCATGATCGCGCTGACCCGGCTGCGTGAGCTCATCGATCGCTATCCACTGCGCGGTATCAAGGGTCCGATGGGCACCTCGCAGGACATGCTCGACCTGCTCGGCGGCGACGCCACCAAACTCGCCGACCTCGAGGACCGCGTCGCCGCCCATCTCGGGTTCGCGCGCTCGTTCACCTCGGTCGGCCAGATCTACCCTCGTTCGCTCGACCACGATGTGGTCTCGGCTCTCGTGCAGATGGCCGCGGCGCCGTCGTCGCTGGCCCACACCATCCGACTGATGGCCGGCCACGAGCTCGTGACCGAGGGCTTCCAGCCCGGCCAGGTCGGCAGCTCGGCGATGCCGCACAAGATGAACACCCGCAGCTGTGAGCGCGTCAACGGGCTCGCCGTCGTGCTCCGGGGTTACGGCTCGATGGCCGCGGAACTGGCCGGCGCGCAATGGAACGAGGGCGACGTCTTCTGCTCGGTGGTGCGCCGCGTGGCCCTGCCCGACGCCTTCTTCGCGATCGACGGACTGATGGAGACCTTCCTGACCGTTCTCGCCGAGTTCGGCGCCTACCCGGCGGTGATCGCCAACGAACTCGACCGGTACCTGCCGTTCCTGGCGACCACGAAGGTCCTGATGGCCGCGGTCCGCGCCGGTGTCGGCCGGGAGACCGCGCACGAGGCGATCAAGGAGAACGCCGTCGCCGTCGCACTGGCCATGCGAGAGGAAGGGCGGGAACCCGACCTGCTCGACCGGCTCGCCGCCGACGATCGTCTTCCGCTCGACCGGGCCCAGCTCGACGAGCTGCTGGCCGACAAGACCGCCTTCGTGGGTGCCGCCGAGCAGCAGGTCGCCGATGTGATCGCGGCCGCGGAGAAGATCATCGGGCAGTACCCGGACGCCGCGGGTTACACGCCGGCGCCGATTCTCTAGTACGTCTGTAGACCCTTCGTGACGCCCCTCCGCAAGCTCCGGGGCTCCTCAGGGATCGGGGTCATTCCGGCGCGGTGGCGTCGCCGTGCCCGAGCTGCCAGTCCGGCAGGGCGGTGTCGCGGACCCGCCGCTTGAGTTCGGGAGCGCCGGGGAAGCCGCCGTCACTCTTGCGTTCCCAGATCTGGGTGCCGTCGACGTCGATGACGAACACGCCACCGGTGCCGGGGACGAGTGTCACCGAGCCGATCTCGGTGCCGAAGGTGTTGAGCAGTTCCGAGGCCATCCACGACGCTCGCAGCAGCCAGTTGCACTGCGTGCAGTAGGTGATGGTGATATGCGGCTCGCTCATCGGTCCAGGATCGCAGACCCCGCGGCCCGGGGCCGGACGGGAGGTCCCTGCCGCCCCGCGTGGACACCTCACCCTCTAGGGTCGAGTCCATGCGTCCTGAACTGCAGTCCTACCGGCATCTGGCGTCGGGGAAGGTCCGCGAGATCTACGAGATCGACGCCGACACCCTGCTGCTGGTGGCGTCCGACCGGATCTCGGCCTACGACCACGTCCTCAGTCCCGCGATCCCCGACAAGGGACGCATATTGACGGCGATGAGCTTCTACTGGTTCGACGAGCTCGGGGTGCCCAACCACCTGGCCGGCGGGCCGACCGACGACCGAATCCCGGCGCGAGTGCTGGGTCGGTCGATGGTGGTCCGCCGACTGCCCATGGTGCAGGTCGAATGCGTCGCCCGCGGCTACCTGACCGGCTCGGGCCTGCTCGACTACCAGGCGACCGGAGCGGTGTGCGGCGTCGAACTGCCGGCAGGTCTGGCGGAGGCGACCAAGCTCCCCGAACCGATCTTCACCCCGGCCACGAAGGCGGAGCAGGGTGAGCACGACGAGAACATCAGTTTCGAGCGGGTCGTCGAGCAGGAGGGGCAGGAGCTGGCGCAGGCGTTGCGGTCGGCCACACTCGACATCTACGCACGCGGCGCGGCGGTCGCCGCCGAGCGCGGAATCATCCTCGCCGACACCAAGTTCGAGTTCGGCCGCGGGGCCGACGGGGAACTCGTCCTGGCCGACGAGGTGCTCACCCCCGACTCGTCGCGGTACTGGGAGGCCGCCACCTACGAGCCGGGCAAGGTGCAGCCGAGCTTCGACAAGCAGATCGTGCGGAATTGGCTCACGAGTGCGGAATCCGGCTGGGACAGAGCGTCCGACGAGGCGCCGCCGGAGCTGCCCGACGACGTCGTCGACCGCACGCGCCAGCGTTACATCGATGCCTACGAGTGGATCTCGCAGAAGTCCTTTGCCGATTGGCCCGACGCGGAGGTGGTCTCGTGACCGAGGAGAAGACCGTGGCCGTCCACGACGCGACCCCGCCGGTCGCCAAGAAGGTGCCGACCGAGCGCACCCACCACGGCGACACCTTCGTCGACGATTACGAATGGTTGCGCGACAAGGACGATCCAGAGGTGATCGCCTACCTCGAGGCGCAGAACGCCTTCACCGAATCGCACACGGCCCAGCTGGCGGACCTGCGCGCGCAGATCTTCGACGAGATCAAGAGTCGTACCAAGGAAACCGACATGTCGGTGCCCAACCGGCGCGGCCGGTACTGGTACTACGGGCGCACCCATGAGGGCAAGCAGTATTCGACGTCCTGCCGCTGTCCGATCCGGTCCGACGACGACTGGACCCCGCCGGAGGTCGGCGACGACCCGCTGCCCGGCGAGGAGATCCTGCTCGACGCCAATGTCGAGGCCGAGGGCCATGACTTCTTCAGCCTCGGGGCGCTGACCGTCAGCGACGACGGGAACTGGCTGGCCTACAGCATCGACGTCGTCGGGGACGAGCGATACACCCTGCGCGTCAAGGACCTTCGCAGTGGCGAGCTGCTCCCCGACGAGGTGCGCGACACGTCGGGGGGTGCGGTCTGGTCGGCGGACGCCCGGCACGTCTTCTACTCGACGGTCGATGCCGCGTGGCGTCCGGACACGGTGTGGCGCCACGACATCGGCGCCGGCTCGGCCGATGTGAAGGTCTTCCACGAGCCCGACGAGCGGTTCTGGGTCGGGATGGGCACCACGCGAAGTGACAAGTACCTGGTCATCGGTGTCGGTTCCAAGATCACCTCGGAGAGCTATCTGCTCGCCGCCGACGACCCGACGGGTGAGTTCCGCAGTGTCGCACCGCGAGTCGACGGAGTCGAGTACAGCGTCGAACATGCGGTCATCGACGGCGAGGACTACCTCGTCATCGTGCACAACGATGTCCGGGACGGGCAGAAGGCGGAGAACTTCGCCATCGACCTCGCACCTGTCGACGATCCGTCGGCACGCCGGGAACTCATCGCGCACGACCCGCAGCGCCGTATCGAGGATCTCGACGCCTTCGCCGACTACCTGGTCCTGTCCTACCGCCGGGATGCACTGCCGCGGCTCGCGATCGCCGATCTCCGCCAGATCGACGGCATCCCGTCCGAGTCGGACTTCGCCGAGGTCACCTTCGATCAGGAGCTCAGTTCGGCGGGCCTCGGGGCCAACCCGGAATGGAGTGCCCCCAAGCTCCGCATCGGGTACGGCAGCTTCATCGAGCCGGCCGAACTGTTCGAGCTCGACGTCGCCTCCGGCGAGCGGACCCTGCTCAAGCGGCAGCCGGTCCTGGGCGGCTACGACCCGGCCGACTACGTGCAGTCCCGCGAGTGGGCCGTCGCCGAGGACGGCACCCGCATCCCGCTGTCGGTGGTGCGCCGCAAGGAGACCGACGCCGCCAAGCCCGCGCCGCTACTGCTGTACGGTTACGGCTCCTACGAGGCGAGCATCGATCCGTACTTCTCGGTGGCGCGACTGTCGATGCTCGACCGCGGCATGGTGTTCGTCCTGGCCCACATCCGCGGCGGTGGCGAGATGGGTCGCCACTGGTACGAGAACGGCAAGGAACTCAGCAAGCGCAACACCTTCACCGACTTCGTCGCGGCGGCCCGTCATCTCGTCGACACAGGTTGGACGACACCGCAGCAGATGGTCGCCGAAGGCGGGTCCGCGGGTGGACTGCTGATGGGTGCGGTCGCGAACCTGGCGCCCGAGTTGTTCAACGGGATTCTGGCGTCGGTGCCGTTCGTCGACGCCCTGAACTCGATCCTCGATCCGTCCCTGCCCCTCACGGTGATCGAGTGGGACGAGTGGGGTGACCCGTTGCACGACCCGAAGGTCTACGAGTACATGAAGACCTACACGCCCTATGAGAACGTCGAGGCGAAGCCGTACCCGCCCATTCTCGCGCAGACGTCGCTGAACGACACCCGGGTGCTGTTCACCGAGGCGGCGAAATGGGTTGCGCGGCTTCAGGAGAAGTCCACATCCGACAACCCGGTCCTGCTCAAGACCGAGATGTCGGCCGGTCACGGCGGCGTCAGTGGGCGCTACAAGCAGTGGGAAGAAGTGGCGTTCGAGCTGGCGTGGATCCTCCAGCAGTCCGGCGCACTCGACCGCGCCGCTGGTTGAGTCTCCCTCCCGCTGGTTGAGTCCCCCTCCCGCTGGTTGAGCTCGTCGAAACCACGAAGCCCCGTTCGACCGAGTCGAACGGGGCTTCGTCGTGTGGTCTCGACAAGCTCAACCAGCAAGGGAGAGCTCGACCAGCAGGGCCGTCAGTGCATCATGATCGGACCGCGGTCCATGTCCTCTTCGGTGAGCGACGAGGCGATCTTCTTGCGCGGCAGGAAGAACGCCGGGATCAGCGTGAGCACGATCAGGACCACCGAGATGGTGAACGTGTTGGAGAACACGTCCGCCGCGGTCTCGAAGAACGACTCCGGCAGCGGATCCGGCACTCCCGGGGGCAACGGCGCGTCGGAGGTGTTGGCCATGATCGCCAATCCTGCCTCCGGCTTGCTTGCGAGACTGCTCGCCAGGATCACCGAGATCACCGCGGTGCCGATCGAGGTCGCCGACTGCTGGATCACGTTGAGCAGCGTCGAGCCGTCGGGGACTTGCGGGTTGCTCAGCGTCGCGAGCGCCGCGGACATGATCGGCATCATCGTCATACCCATGCCGAGGCCCTGGACGAACAACGAGCCGCAGATCAACCAGTAGGAGGTCTCCGCGCCCAGGAACATGAACGTGCTCAGGCCGATCACGATGAGGACGATGCCGCCGAGCACGAACTTGCCCGGACCCATCTTGTCGGTGAGGCGACCGGCGATCGGCATGGTGAGCATGGCACCGATGCCCTGCGGGGCGAGCAGTAGGCCGGCGGTCAGCGTGGACTCGCCGCGCACGCCGATGAAGTACTGCGGGAACAGCAGGGCCGCACCGAAGAACGCGACCATGAACAGCACCATCGTGATGACCGAGATGCTCAGCGTGCGATTGGCGAACAGACGCAGGTCGAGCAACGGGTTCTTCTTGCGCAGGGCGTGGAAGATGAAGGCGACGATCAGGATGGCACCGATGATGGTCGGCACCAGGACCGACGCGGACACAAAGGTCCGGTGCTCGGCGCTCGAGGATATGCCGAAGAGGAAGAGCGCGAGGCCCGGCGACAGCAGGAGCAGGCCGACGACGTCGATCGAGGAGCGCTTGGTCTCGGCATCGTCACGCAGGACGATCCACGAGAAGACCAGTGCGCCGATGCCGATCGGCACGTTGATCAGGAAGATCCAGTGCCAGCTGAGCTGCTCGATGAGGACGCCGCCCAGGATCGGACCCGAGATCGGGCCGAGGAGCATCGGGATACCGAGAACGGCCATGACCGAGCCGACACGCTCGGGTCCGGCGGCCTTGGTCAGCATCATCATGCCGATGGGCATCAGCATGCCGCCGCCCAGTCCCTGGATCACGCGGAACGCGACGAGCATCCCGATGTTCGGCGCCAGCGCGCAGAGCACCGAGCCCAGCGTGAAGAGGACCAGCGAGACGAGGTAGACGCGCTTGGTGCCGAAACGTGAAGCCGCCCAACTCGACAGCGGGATCACCGCGGCCAGCGCCAGGGTGTAACCGGTCGCCGTCCAGGCGGCACCGGCCGCGTCGGTGCCGAACTCCTGCTGGAAGGTGTTCTGCGCGACGGCGACCACGGTGACGTCGAGGATCGACATGATCGCGCCGAGCACGACCACGCCGGCGACCAACAGGACGTGTCGGTCCAGCTTGGTGTCCGGTGGGCCTTCGTGCAGGTGACCACCTGTGGATGAAGTCATTCGGGTGTTCCTATCGGTCGGACGAGATCTGTGCAGGCCGCACCGACTCGCGCTCGAGGTGGCGGGCGGGAGTCTGGTGCGAACCCCGGTATCGGAGGGTGTTCGGGTTCAGAGGGTGGTGCCGAGGGCCGGCGGGTCGACTTCTGAGGTCATGAGGCCCGGTGTCGGGTCTCGGCCGGCAGCCGGAAGTGGTCGACCTCGTCGTCGACGATGGGACGTAGCGCCGTACACAGGTTGTCCCGGAGTTCGGCGGGCAGACGGGCCACGAAGTCCTGGATGGTTCCGTGCTTCATAGCCAGGTGGGTCTCCAGGAAGCGCATTCCCGCGTCGGTGAGGGAGATGCGCTTGACCCGCCGGTCGGACGGATCCTCGCGACGATCGACGAGGCCCCCGCCGACCAGTTTGTCCACTGTCCGGCCGGCGGCCGCGAGTGACAGCTGTACCTGATCGGCGATCGCGTTCACCGACATCGGACCTGCCTGGCATCCGAGTGCCGAGAGGATGCGCAGCTGGGAGAACGTGATGTCGGTGGAGGCCAGACTTTCCAGTGCTTCCGGCCGGCTCAGGCTGGTGAGTCGGTCCAGGAATGCATTGAGCGCCGACGATGCGGCAGACACCGACTCATCGGCACCGCGGAAACCCATGCATTCTTCGGCCACCGGAAGATGCTAACGCAAATGCAACTATTGCAGAAACGCAAACAACGGTGACCTTGTGCATACGCGCCACGGTGCTGTGACCTACGTCTCGAAAGCTCCGCGGCCGGCGACGTCTAACCTGGCGTCCATGGCCAACATCAAGGACATCCCGGTTTCTGCCCTCGACGGTTCCGACGTCTCGCTGAACGACTTCGGCGGACCGCTTCTCGTGGTGAACGTCGCCAGCAAGTGCGGTCTCACGCCCCAGTACGCCGGCCTGGAGGAGCTCGCCAAGACATACGGGGACAAAGGGCTCACCGTCGTCGGAGTGCCGTGCAACCAGTTCATGGGGCAGGAGCCGGGTACCGCCGAGGAGATCGCGACCTTCTGTTCGGCGACCTACGGTGTGACCTTCCCGCTGCTCGAGAAGACCGACGTCAATGGCGACTTTCGCCACCCGCTGTACGCCGAACTCACCCAACACGCCGACGCCGACGGCGAAGCGGGCGACATCCAGTGGAACTTCGAGAAGTTTCTCGTCAACGCCGACGGCGAAGTCGTCAACCGCTTCCGTCCGCGCACCGAGCCGACCGACCCGACGGTCATCGCCGCCATCGAATCCGTGCTCTGAGGCGATTTGGCGCACCCGGTAAGCTGACCGGCGTGAACTGATCGGGACACACACCGATCAGGCGACAACCGACCAGCAGACATTGAGGAGCGGTCCATGGCGCGAGTGGTGGTCGACGTGATGCCCAAAGCCGAGATTCTCGACCCCCAGGGCCAGGCCATCGTCGGCGCCCTGGGTCGGCTCGGGTTCAGCGGAATCGGCGACGTCCGGCAGGGCAAGCGTTTCGAGCTCGAGGTCGACGACACGGTCGACGACACGACCCTCGAGCGCATCGCCGAAGAACTCCTGACCAACACCGTCATCGAGAACTTCAACGTCTCGCGCGTCGCGGAGTAGAGAGCAGCACATGACAGCACGTATCGGGGTCATCACCTTCCCCGGCACCCTCGACGATGTCGACGCCGCCCGCGCGGTCCGGCTCGCGGGCGCCGAGCCGGTCGCACTGTGGCACGGCGACGCCGACCTCAAGGGTGTCGACGCCATCATCGTGCCCGGCGGGTTCTCCTATGGCGACTACCTGCGGGCCGGTGCCATCGCCCGTTTCGCGCCGGTCATGGGATCGGTCGTCGAGGCCGCGGGCAAGGGGATGCCGATCCTCGGCATCTGCAACGGTTTTCAGGTCCTCTGTGAGGCCGGACTGCTCCCGGGCGCACTGACCCGCAACGAGGGCCTGCACTTCATCTGCCGGGACGAGTGGCTGCGTGTCGAGTCGAACACCACGGCGTGGACGACCCGGTTCGAGCAGGGCGCGGAGATCCTGATCCCCCTCAAGTCCGGTGAAGGACGTTACGTGGCGTCGGAGCGCAAGCTCGAGGAACTCGAGGGTGAGGGGCTCGTGGTGTTCCGGTTCCCCGAGCGGAACCCCAACGGTTCGTCGCTCGACATCGCCGGGATCTCCAGCCCCGACGGGCGGATCGTCGGCCTGATGCCGCACCCCGAGCACGCCACGGAGCCGCTCACCGGCCCCAGTGACGACGGCCTCGGACTGTTCTACTCGGCGATCGACTCGGTTCTCGCCTCCGCGTGAGAGCAGGCACGCCGATGAGTGCGTCCGCCAGAATCCCGACCAGTGCGACCGCGCGCGGGCTCGGCGAGTTCGTCGACGCGTCGCCGTCGCCGTTCCACGTCTGTGCGACGGTGGCACGTGAACTCGAAAACGCCGGGTACACGCGACTTTTCGAGGACCAGGAGTGGCCCGGAGGTGACCTCGACGCGCCGTCGGCGCGGCACTACGTGATCCGCGGCGGCTCGATCATCGCCTGGGAGACAGGGCCCTCGGGTGCCTTCCGCATCGTCGGCGGGCACACCGACAGTGCCAACCTGCGGCTCAAGCAGCATCCGGACCGCTCGTCGGCCGGAGTCGCGATGGTCGCGCTCGAACCCTACGGCGGTGCGTGGCTCAACTCCTGGCTCGATCGCGACCTCGGCCTCTCCGGCCGTCTCGCGTACCGGTCGGGAAACTCGGTGGCGCACACGCTGGTCCATGTCACCGAGCCGGTGGTGCGGGTGCCCCAGCTCGCGATCCATCTGTCCGAGGACCGCAAGGGCGTCTCGCTCGATCCGCAACGGCATGTCAACGCCGTGTGGGGGATCGGTGACGAGGTTCCCGATGTCCTGGGCTGGGTGTCGGAGTATGCGGGGATCGATCCGGACGCGGTCCTCGGCTGGGAGCTCATGACCCACGACGTCGCACCGTCGGCGATCATCGGTGCCGACGGAAATCTGCTCAGCGCACCCCGTTTGGACAACCAGGGCACCTGTTACACGGGTTTGCGCGCATTGCTCGACGCCGGGTCGTCGAATCACACGAAGATGCTGGTCCTGTTCGACCACGAGGAGGTCGGCAGCGGTTCCGAACGCGGTGCCGCCTCGGACTTCCTGGGCTCGGTCTGCGAACGAATCGTCTTGGCGCGGGGCGGATCACGCGCGGACTTCCTGCGGGCGATGGCCGCGAGTGTGTGCCTGTCGGGCGACATGGCCCATGCGACTCACCCGAACTATCCCGAACGGCACGAACCCGGCCACCGCATCTCGATCGGCGGCGGCCCGGTGCTCAAGGTGAACCAGAACCTGCGCTACGCGTCGGATGCGGTGGGAGAGGCAGTCTTCGCGCTCGCATGCGACTCCGCGGGCGTCCCGATGCAGCGGTACGTCCATCGGGCGGATCTGCCGTGCGGGTCGACGATCGGACCGATCACGGCATCGCGCACGGGTCTCACGACGATCGACGTCGGCGCGCCACAGCTGGCAATGCACTCCGCACGCGAGCTCATGGGTGCCGACGACGTGCCGATGTATTCGGCTGCGCTGCAAGCGTTCCTGACGCAGGACTGAGGTCCGGCGCCCGCCGTCCCTGAGGAGCGAGCTTGCGAGCTGGTGCCTGCTCCCTGAGGAGCGAGCTTGCGAGCTGGTGCCTGCTCCCTGAGGAGCGAGCTTGCGAGCGCCACGAAGGGTTTCGCAGCCTCGGTCGCCGACCCTTCGTGGCTCGTCGCTTGCGCTCCTCGCACCTCAGGGGGCAGAGGTGGGAGGTTGTCGCTATCGCTTCTCGCACCGCAGATGGTGAGGCGGCACAAAGCTGCGTTTCGTAACCGACAGACTTCAACTCGACTCCCAGACTTCGATCGAAGTCCATCGGTCGAGTTGACGTCTGTCGGTCACGAGCACGAGCGCCGAGCCCTGCTCGTCGCCCCTGTGTCGTTGCTGTGCGTGACTCCGCGGGCCGCTCTGTCCCAACTCCGGAACGGCCGATCTTCCAGTTCTTCCGGACCAGGTGCGAGGAGAGCGCGATCAGTACTCGCGGGCGAAACCGAGGACTTTGTCCACGTAGTCCATCGAGTTGTTGTACCGCAGCACCGCGGTCACCAGCGAGGACGAGTCCCGCAGGTCGAGGTCTTCGTCGCACAGGTAGTTCGCGGTGGTCAGCGCGGCGTCGAAGATGTTCTGCGGGTCGGACTTTCCGTCGCGATTGCCGTCGGCGGCGTACATCTTCCACGTCGACGGCAGGAACTGCATCGGGCCGACCGCGCGGTCGTAGACCGGGTCGCCGTCGAGTTGGCCGCCGTCGGTGTCACCGATGACCTGGTTGCCGGCGAGGGACCCGTCGAGGCGCGGACCGAAGATCGCACTGCGCAGCACGCCGTCGGGGTTCACGTTGCCCTGATCGGCGTGATGGGACTCGACGCGACCGATTCCGGCGATGACCTTCCAGTCGATGCCGCAGCGCGGGTGGGTGCTCGTGACGGCCTTGGCGGCCGAGGAGTACGCGTCGTAGTTGGTCACCGGGACCGCGCCGGTCGTGACGCTCGCCGGGCGGACCGGGGGCGGTGGGGGCGTCGGCGCGATCGGGTGGGCCCGGACGGCAGGCGTCACGGCGGGTGGTGTGGTGGTGGCCTCGGTCGCGGACTGGGACGACTGGGGCGCCGACACAGGCGTCGGGGCCAGTGTCTGACCGGAGAGCTCGGCTCCGGCGGTGGCCGCGCCGGCCAGTACGCCGACCGGCAGGAGGGCGGTGGCCCACAGCGGTGTGCGTGACCTCTTCCGTGGCTTGGAGTGCTTACCCAAAACTGATCGACCTCGCGTGTACATCTCGTGGTTCGTGCTTGCGGAACCGAGCCGACCGTACACGCGGCCGTGAGCAAAGCGTTATCTTGTCGTAACCGAATCAGGTCTGTACGGGACGACGTTTTCGTGTTTTTGCAGGTGAGGCCCGAAGCTCGAGCGCGCCTGTGAAACGGCCCACACGATGGTTGATGGCGGGACGATCGGGGCAGCGGCCGGGGTCAGTTCGGGCGCAGCATCGACAGGGTGCTGCCCTCGCTGACGACGATGTATCCGTCGACCACCCGGACGAGACCGGGGGAGGACAAGCCGCGTTCCCACGCCGCGGTGTTGCCCGGGGTGAGTCCGGTCAGCAGCCCCTGATTGACAAGGATCATGGTGGTGCCGCTGGACCCGACGCACCGCGGATTGGCGAGGATCGGTTGCTGCGGACCGGGCGGGGGCCCGCTGCCGACGTGTGCGCCGTCGGCGAGCGCGTACGTCGTCCGTGAACCGTCGAGGCGGCCGAAGTTGACGAGGGAGCCACAGGCGACGGCATTGGCCTTGGACAGTTCGCCGTCGCGGATCTGCCACAGCGCCCCCGCTTGCGCGGGATCGCGGACCTCGTACTGTCCCTCGGCGGCGAACACCCGGTTCGCGGCGTTCAGGACGGGCAGGGTCGACGGTCCCGGCAGCACGCGCAGGCCGTCGGCCTCCGCGACCGGATCGGCGTCGACCCGCCCGTTGACGGTGGCGTAGGTGACCACCTTCTCCTCGCCGTAGGCCTGGTGGTCGACGGTCACGCCGGTCGGGTAGAGCTTGATCGCGCACTGGTCGCAACCGATGCGGTCCTCCCCGGTCGCCGGGTTGACCAGATGCTGGCTGGCATCGGCGGTCTTGATGACGACGATGTCGCCGGAGACGTCGATGCCGACGACCGGTGCCGCGAAGGTCCGTGCCCAGATGTTGTTGCCGGCCGGGGTGTTCAGCGTGACCTGGTGCCCGACCCGGTTGACGCGCAGGAAGTCGGTGCCGAGACCCTCGACCGCCTTGGTGTCCAGATACTCCGCGGTGCGGGTCGGGACCCCGTCGTCGTCGACGAGGTAGAAACCGTCGTCGAGCGGGGTGCCCAGCTGTACCGCGCAACCGACCTGGCCCGCCTCGTTGACCGCGCAGTCGCCCTGCCCCGCGTTGATGGGGCTGTCCCACAGCAGTTTTCCGGTACGCCGGTCCACCATCACGAACGAGCGTCCCAATCCGGACGGATACGTGATGAGCCAACCCTCGTCGGAGGTGTCGGCGACTTCGATGGTGACCTCACCGACGTAGTCGGGCAGGTCCTCCTGGCCGACGATCGTCCAGGCGGTCCCCGGCTCACGTTCGTATCCGCGCAGCTCGCCGTAGGCGTACTCACCGTCGTCGGTCCGGGCGTCACCGCTCGCGAGCACCACGCCACCGGTCACGACCAGCGCGGCGCACAGGACGAAGACGATGGTCCCGATGCCGAACGGCAGACGCGCGGACAGGGCCCGGACGCGAGGGCGAGAGGACATGGGTAAGAGTCAACCATGACGGCGGTGGCCGCTCCGGAGTCGGGATCCGGACGGCGGAGCAGGAAATCCGCCGGTCGGGTCACGGTTTTCGCCTCGCGAGATGCTGAACTGTTCCCATGGATCTGCTGCGCGAGGTGTTGGTGACCCTGACGATCGTGACCACCGGGCTCAGCGCCGGTGTGCTGGCGGGATTCGGCTACGCCGTGATCCCGGGTCTGACCCGGGCAGGTGCCGACGTCGCGGTCGCGGCCATGCAACGGATGAACAGCGCCATCCTCAACCCGCTCTTCGCGGTGATCTTCGGCGGCGGTCTGCTGTTCGGCGCGCTGACCGTCTGGCTCGGTTGGGGTTCGGGTCTCCGCTGGTGGGCCTTCGCCGCGACGGTCCTCACCGCGCTCGGCATCGTGATCACGATGGTCGTCAACGTCCCCGCCAACGACCGCCTCGACGCCGCGGGCGATGTCCGCGGAGACGAGGCGGAGAGCGTCTGGTCGCGGTTCACCGCCGTCTGGGTGCCGTGGAACGTCGTGCGTTCGCTGCTGACCGCCGCAGCGATGGTGGTGCTGATCGTCGGGTTGTTGGTGGGCTGATGCCGTGTTGCTTCCTGCGCGTGCGGGTGGGTGCTCAGAACAACTGACCGAGGTAGAACTGCCCGCCCTGGTCGTCGGCGCATCGCGCGGAAACGCCGTACGGGGCGGTGCTCGGTTCCTCCAGTATCGTCCCGCCCGCGGCGCGGACGCGCTCGACTGCGGCGACGACGTCGTCGGTCGTCCACATCGGCACGGCGACCGGGCGGTCCGCGCCGCCCGCGAGACCGATCTGCGGTCGGGAGTCGTCGACCTCCCAGCCGTCGTCGACGCGCCCGCCGTGGAACGTCCAGCCGAGCACCGAACCGTAGAACTCGCGGAACCGTCCGCTGTCGGGCGTCAGCACCGTCAGGTAGGTCATGGCTCCGGGTGCGCGCGGGTGCGCCTCCGGCCGGGTGTCCTCCGGGTCGGAGGCGAAGACCGCGAATCGGACGCCCTGATCATCGACGGCGTCGACGACGCGGTGTCCGTCGGGACTGGAACCGAACGTCCCCTGTCCGCCGGCCGCGACGATGCGCTCGTGGGCGGCCTCGAGGTCGTCGACGGCGTACGCGCAGAACATCGTCGGGGCGCCCGGGGTCTCGAAGATGCCGAGGCGATGACCAACGTTGATGACACGCCGTCCCTGTGAGTCGAACTCCCAGCCGAGGACGTCGCCGTAGAAGCGTCGGGCACGGGCGGCGTCGGGCGTGTTCAGGGACATGAAGCCCACGTCGCCCTGGCGGATCACCGCGGGGGTCGTGGTCTTCGACGGCCCGCTCAGCATCCAGCGGTGCCCGAACGGGTCGACGACGACCGCAGTGCGGGTGCCGTGGGCTTCGTACGGCTCGCGGGTCACCGCGGCTCCGGCGCGGGCGGCGCTCGAGACCGCATCGTCGGTGTCGTCGACGGCGACCATCAGGCTGACCGAGACCTGCCCGGGGGCGGGCGCGCGGAGTCCGAGATCGGGGAACTCGGCGGCGAGATAGACCGCGCCGCCGCCCAATTCGAGTTCGGCGTGGCCGATCACGCCGTCGGCCATGACGATCGGTTCGCCGCGCAACCGTGCGCCGAACGCGTCGACGTACCAGTCGATCGCGGCCTGCGGTTCGGCCACGACGAGATACGGGAGGGCGCCGGGGCGTTCCACCACCGGTTCTCCTCGGGAGGGCGCAGCGGACGGGGCGGTCTCCGATGCATCGAGTTGTGTTGCGGTGGCCATGACGACTCCTTCGGGTAGGTTCGCGCCGCGCTCGAGGCGATCACGCAGCGCGGCGGCGAAATCGCGGTCGGGACGAACGGGATCGTCGAAGCCCGGCGTGTGCGCCGCGTTCAGGACGTGCAGCGGATCTCGCGTCGCGTCGAAGCGCGAGCTGTTCCGGGTACTCATGCGTGACCTCCTCTCCCGCTGGGCTGGGGTTGTGTTTCGGGGTAGGCGGCACGGAACGCGCGCTTGGCCCTGGTGAGAAGTGCCTCGGTCGCGCCGACCGTGCGGCCCAGGATCTCCGCGCACTCGCCGACGGGGAGATCGTCGACGTAGCGCAGCGTCAGCACCGAACGGTGGACCGGCGACAGCTGGCCCAGGGTGTGATGGGCGACCATCCGGTCGAGTTCGGTGTCCCACGGATCGTTGCCGCGGTCGGGTGGATTCTCGACGGGCTCCGGGGTGCGCTGGGCGCGTCGCCAGTGATCGGTGAGCTTGTGCCGGGCGATCCCGATCAGCCACCCGGTGGTCGGTTCGGTGTCGCGTCGTCGTCGGACGGAGTCCATCGCGGCCAGGAAGGTCTCCGAGGTGACGTCCTCGGCGGTGCGACGATCCGGGCAGCGGCGCACGACGAAGCCGTACACCTCTGGCAGTGCCTGGTCATAGACTGCCAGCAATCCCTCTGGTCCCCGGGTCGAAGAAACCGGTTGGTCGCTGCTCACACCTTCATCGTCGTGGCTGGACGCGACAATCCGACGGGTGTGGCGGAAATTTCCTCCGCGGGACGGACAGTCAGGGCGACGTGAGGTCCCCGACGGTGAGCTCGACGATCTGGTCGGCCACGGCCCGCGGCTGGTCGAGCGACACGAAGGTCCGTGCGTCGGGAACCTCGACGAACGGCGCGCCGCCTGGGAAGGCAGCGGCCAGCCGGCGTCCGTGCGCCGGGGTGAAGCATCGGTCGTCGCGTCCCCAGACCAGGCGGACCGGAAGGTCGACACCGGACATCCGTGGGGTGATCGTCGCCAGTTCGGCCGGGCTGATGCCTCGGAGGAACGCGATGAAGTCGTCGCGGATGCGCGCATCGGTCTGCAGTGGCTCGAAGACCGAGCCGGTGAGTTCGGGGTCCGGGTCGTTGAGCAGCAGGCCGACCCCGAGTGCGGAATGGCGCAGTGCGCGCAGTCGCATCGCCTCGGCCAGGGGCTTCAGCAGCCAACGGTGCTTCATCAGTGTGAAGTACAGCCGGAACGGCTGGGGTGGGAACAGATCGAACGCATCGCAGTTGGTGAACACCAACCGGCTGACGAATCGCGGGTCGTCGTCGAGCGCGAACTGGGTGATGGCGCCGCCGGAGTCGTTGGCCACGAGTGTCGCGGCGGACAGGCCGAACCGGTCGACGAACTCACGCAGGAGCCGGCCCATCCCGCGCGGCGAGCGGTCCGCCCCGGGCCCGAGCGGAATGCGATGGGAGCCCAGGGGCATGAGGGGGACCAGGCACCTGAACCCGCGTTCGGCGAGCAGGAGCGCGGTCGGTTCCCACAGGCGATGGTCGACGACGGCGCCGTGGACGAAGACGATCGGCGGATGCGCGGACTCCGTGGGCCCGTATGTGGCGTACTCGAGGACGCCGGAGGGCAGTTCGACGCTCGGAAGTGTGGTGGGTGGGGGTGTGGCCGCCTGCGGTGCAGTTGCCATGGTGAGACCCGCTTCTCGTAGACTTGGATGACTTACGAACACTGAGTATGAAAGTTACGTGCAAACTGTATGAAAGTCAATCGTCGTACCCAGGCGGAGCGGACCGCGGCCACCCGCGCGGCGCTGATCGCCGCCGGCCGCAAGCTCTTCGGTGAGCGCGGTTTCGCCGACGTGGGCACGCAGGAGATCGTCGCCGAGGCCGGCGTCACGCGCGGTGCGCTCTATCACCAGTTCGACGACAAGAAGGGGCTCTTCGTCGCCGTCTACGACGATGTGGAGCAGTCGATCGTCGCGCAGATCGCCGCGGACGTCGGCGAACGGGCCGGTGACGATCCGCTCGCCGCGCTCAAGTCGGGCATGCGCCTCTTCCTGCGGCTGTGTACCGAGCCGGAAGTGCACCGCATCACTCTGGTCGAGGCGCCGTCGGTGCTGGGCTGGAGCGAATGGCGTGCTCGCGGTGAAGAATTCGGCTTCGCACTCGTCGAGGGTCTGATCGCGGCGGCGATCGAGACGGGGCAGGCGGTCGAGCAGCCCACCCGCCCGCTCGCCCATGTCGCGATCGGCGCCCTCGACGAGGCGGCGCTCTACGTCGCCGCCGCCGACGATCGCGAGGCCGCCACCGAGCAGGTGGCCGCCGTCCTCGAGCGGATCGTCGACTCCTTCGCGACCTAGTTCTGCGTCAGTTGTCCGCGCGCACCAGCTCGGCGCAGCGCTCGCCGACGAGCATGACGGTGAGGTTCGGGTTCACCGTGGTGTGCTCGGGAAACACCGACGCGTCGGCCACGCGCAGGCCCGCAACGCCTTTCACGCGCAGCTCGGGGTCCAGCGGCGACAGCTCGTCGTCGGGCGGGCCCATCCGCACGGTGCCCACCGGGTGGTAGACGGTGTTGTGCGTCCGGGTGATGTAGTCGGCCAGTTCGGCGTCGCTCGTCGTGCCGGGACCGGGATACAGTTCGCGCGCGATCCACGGCGCCAACGGTTCGGCCGCAGCGATCTCGCGGGCCTTCCGCAGGCCGGCGATCATGATCCGCATGTCGTAGCCCTCGACGTCGGTGAAGTACCGCGGGTCCACGCGCGGCTTGTCACGAAAGTCGCGGGAGCGCAACGCAACCGTGCCCCGTGACCGCGCGTGCGTCACGTTCGGCGTCAGGCAGAAGGTGTTGTCACTGGTCGGGTAGCCCTGACGAAGGGTGTGCATGTCGAAGGGCACACTGCCGTAGTGCATCATCAGGTCCGGCCGGGTCAGACCCTCGTCTATGGTGGTGAAGACGCCCGCCTCCCACCACTGGGTCGACTCGCGTGTCATGGGCTTCGTGGTCTCGAACCCGATGACCCCCTCGGGATGGTCCTGGAGGTGTTCACCGACCCCCGGTGCGTCGACGAGCGCCTCGATCTCGTGCTCGCGCAGGTCGTCGGCGGGCCCGATTCCGGAGAGCATCAGCAACTTCGGAGAATCGATCGCGCCCGTCGAGACGATGACCTCACCCCGGGCCTCGATCCGTGTGGTGCGACCGAAGGCGTTGTCGGTGATGTCCACGCCCACGGCGCGCAGCTCGCCGTCGACCCTCTCGATGACCACGCGCTTGGCCCATGATCCGGTACGGACGGTGAGATTCGGGCGGTCGAGGTGCGGATGCAGGTAGCTCACCGACGACGAGGCGCGCACTCCGTCGGGCCGTCGGTTGATCTGGAAGAAGTTGGCGCCGTTGACGAGCGTGGTGTCGCTGTTGAACTCGACACGGGGGATGCCGACCGACTCGCACGCATCGAGCAGGGCGAGGGCGCACGGGTCCTTCGGCGGCACGCTCATGACGTGGACGGGTCCGCTGCGACCGTGGTGTGCGCCCGGCGCGTCGTTGGTCTCGATCTGCGGATAGAGCCGGTACAGCTCCGCCGAACCCCACCCGGCGCAACCGAAGTCGCGTTCCCAGGAGTCGAGGTCTTCCCGCGGGGCCCAGAAGGCGATGCAGCTGTTGTGCGAACTGCACCCGCCGAGGACCTTGGCACGGGCGTGCCGCATGAAGTCGTTGCCGTTCTCCTGCGGCTCGATGGGATAGTCCCAGTCGTAACCGGATTCGAGGAGATCCATCCATCGGTCGAGTCGCAGGATCGCGTCGTCGCCGACATCGGAGGGGCCCGCCTCCAGCAGGCACACCGAGATCGATGGGTCCTCCGACAGCCGCGACGCGATCACGGCACCCGCCGAGCCGCCGCCGACGACCACGTGGTCGTAGGTCTCGCTCATCGCCGATCCCCTCGGTCGCCCGACCGGTCCGCGAACCAGCCGGTGACACCCGGTCTGAGGTTCTCGTAGACATGTTTGGCCTCGCGGTACTCCGCCAGCCCCGACGGCCCGAGTTCCCGACCGAAACCGGACTGGCCGTACCCGCCCCACTCGGCTTCGGGCAGATACGGTCCGAAGTCGTTGACCCACACCGTTCCGGCGCGGATCCGTCCGGCGATGCGACGGGCGCGCGCCGCATCGGCCGACCAGACCGCCCCGGCCAATCCGTAGACGGTGTCGTTGGCCAGGGTCACCGCCTCGTCCTCGGTGGTGAAGGTCTCCACGGTGACGGTGGGCCCGAACGCCTCGTCGTGCACGCAGGCCATCGACCGGTCGGCGTGATCGATCACGGTGGGCAGATAGAACCACCCGTCGTCGAGGCTGCCCGATCCCGCATCGCCCGTCGCGAATGCGCCGCCGGTACGGATGACGGCACCGTCCGCCCGGGCCTGTTCGACGTAGGCGTGCACCTTGTCGCGGTGTGCCGCCGAGATGAGCGGACCGGTCTCGGTGCCCTCGGAGTAGGGGAGGCCGAGACGGATTCGATCCGCACGGTGGACGAGTTCGTCGACGAAGCGGTCGTGTGCGGATTCCTCGATGATGAGCCGTGCGCCCGCCGAACACACCTGGCCGGAGTGCAGGAATGCGGCGTTGAGCGCGTTGTCGACCGCGGCGGCGAGCAACTCGTCGGTGGCGCAGGCGTCGGCGAACACCACGTTGGGGTTCTTGCCCCCGAGTTCGAGTGCGACCTTCTTCACCGTCGCCGACGCCTCGCGGGCGATGATCCGGCCGGTCACGAGTCCGCCGGTGAACGAGACCAGGTCGACGTCGGGATGCGAGGACAGGGGCGCCCCGGCCACGGCCCCCGCGCCCAGGACGAGGTTGCCCACGCCTGCCGGGAGGCCGACCTGCTCGAGGACCTGCATCAGCAGGATCGAGGTGTGTGGGGTCAGTTCGGCGGGCTTGAGGACGAAGGTGTTTCCCGCCGCGAGTGCCGGCGCGACCTTCCAGGCCGCCTGCAGCAGGGGGTAGTTCCACGGTGTGATCAGCCCGCAGACGCCGACCGGTTCGTAGACGATGCGGGAATCGGAGTCGGGGGAGCCGGTGTCGACCACGCGGCCGGCATCGGTCGCCGCGAGTTTGCCGAAATACCGGAAGCAGTGGGCGATGTCGGCCATGTCGAGGTCGGACTCGTACGGCCGCTTACCCGTGTCGAGGGTCTCGGCCCGGACGAATTCGTCTCTGCGCTCGTCGATCTGATCCGCGACGCGGAGGAGGAGGTCCCCACGCTCGGCGGCGGGTGTTGCGCTCCACTCGCCGGCGTCGAACGCGCGTCGTGCCGCCGCGATCGCGGCCTCGGTGTCGGCCACGCCCGCCTCGGACACCGTGCCGACGACCGAGTTGTCTGCGGGACAGCGGATCTCACGGGTCTCGCCGGAGACGGCCGGTTGCCACCGGCCGTCGATGTAGAGGGTCTCGCTCATCGAGCCGGTGCTCCTTCGGAACTGCTGTCGGGGATGTCCGTGTCGCTGTCGGGCACGGTACCCTCGCCGGCGCCCGGATCGGGCTCGGGGTCGTGGTGATCACCGGCGGCATCCCGCAGGTGCAGGTATCCGAGATGGCGTTCGTACTGGTCGAGTATGTCGCCGATGATCTGGTCGCGGGTGTACCCGGTGAGCGAGTAACCCTGCGACCCCTCGGTGAGGTACACCTCGCAACGGAAGTAGCGATCGTCGGAACGCTGCGACCGGACCGCGTAGGTGGGGGTCGGGGCCGAGACCGGCCACACGCAGTACTCGAAGCGGGGGACCTCGGCGAGCTCGACGACGAGGCGCGGAGACGGCAGACCCTCGTTCTCGGCCGACTCGTCGACGGTCGCGGTGACCCCCTCGCGACCGAACTGTTCGGCGACCTCGGTCATCGCCGGTACGACGTTGGCGCCGATGAACTTTCGGGTGGCGACCGGGCCGGGGAAGCGAAGGGTCCCGATGAGTCGTTGCCGCCAGCTGCCGTGTTCGGTGGGGCCGCGCCCGACGGCGATCACCTTCGGCAAGGTCGTCCGGAAGCTGTCGAGTTTGACCGATTCGCTGCGGACGGCACGCAGCAGGGAGATGCCGATCAGCCCGAGTACGAAGGAGAACGGCAGGCCCATGATCACGGTCGCGGCCTGCAGGGTCAGGATGGACCCGTCACCGCCGCCGGCGAACAGCATCGACAGCGTCAGCAGGCCGATCGCCACCGACCAGAAGACGCGCAACGGGCGCGCGCAGTCGGCCATCGGGTCGTCGAGACGACTGGTGAAATTGCCCATGACGAGCGAGCCGGAGTCGGCGCTGGTCACGTAGAAGAGCAGGCCGGTGATCGTCGCGATGCCGATGAGCAGCGTCGAACCGGGGTATTGCTCGAGCAGCGAATAGAACCCGGCTTCGGGTGTGGAGGCGGTCGTCTCGGCGAAGTCCGCATCGCCGCGCGCCACCTGCAGGGCGCTGTTGCCGAAGATCGAGATCCACACCAGGATGAAGCTGAACGGGACCACCAGGACCCCGAAGATGAACTGGCGCAACGTGCGTCCGCGTGAGATGCGGGCCAGGAAGAGTCCGACGAACGGGGCCCAGGCCACCCACCAGGCCCAGAAGAAGAGGGTCCAGCCGTCGACGAAGGCGCGGGCGTCGTTGCCGGGCGGCGGATTCACCTGATCCCAGGCGAAGGTGTCGAGGGTCCGGTCGGCGAAGGTGGACACGTAGTCGCCTGCGTTCTGGACGAGCCCGTTGAGCAAGAAGTCCGCATCCTTGGCCACCGTGATGTAGACGAGCATGCAGATCGCCAGGATCACGTTGATCTCGGAGAGGCGGCGGATGCCCTTGTCCACGCCGGAGGTCGCCGACGCCGTCGCGATGACCACAGCCAGCACGATGAGGCCGATCTGGGCCGCCTTGCCCTGCTCGATCCCGAAGATCTCGTTGAGCCCGAAGTTGAGCTGGACGACCCCGATTCCCAACGACGTCGCGATGCCGAAGATGGTGCCGAGCACGGCCGCGACGTCGATCGCGTCGCCCCAGCGGCCTTCGACACGTCTGCCGAAGACCGGGTACAGGGCCGCCCGGATCGTCAGCGGGAGGTTGTGCCGGAAGGCGAAGTAGGCGAGCGCGCCACCCATGAGCGCGTACATCGCCCAACCGGTGACCCCGTAGTGGAACACCGTCCACGTGACGGCCTCCCGCGCCGCCGAGTTGGTCTCGGCGAGTCCGGTCGGCGGGTTGAGGTAGTGGGTCACGGGTTCGGCGACGGAGAAGAACATCAGATCGATGCCGATCCCCGCGGCGAACAGCATCGAGGTCCAGGTGAACAGGCTGTACTCCGGGCGCGACTCCTCCGGCCCCAGCCGGTAGCGCCCGTACTTGCTGAGGCCGAGGAACACCACGAGTCCGACGATGGCGGTGGCGAGGACGAAATACCACCAACCGAACCACCGGGTGATGAAGTCGCGCACGTCGTTGATCGTCGACTCGGCCGCCGCCGGTGCCGCCAGCGCCCAGACGGCGAAGGCCACCACGATGACGCCCGAGGCGATGAAGACCGTCAGATTGACCCGGTGTGACCGGGGCCGGGCGTCGTGGGTCATGGGCTACGACGCTAATCCGATCACCGGTGAAGCGCGCGGTGTGCGCGAAACGCCCGGCGGGCACACCGATGAGTTCGGGTCCGGCGAGCGGTCTGTATCACCATGGCCACCGCAACCAGCAGTTCGGTACTCCTCTCCAGCGACGACCCGGGACGCCTTGCCCGGTGGTATTCGACCGCCTTCCAGGCGCAGATCGAATCGACCGGGGCCGGGGGACCCGGATACGACTATGTGGAACTCGACGGCTTCTTCCTCCTGTTCGACAAACGCGCCGACGTGTCGGGGCCGGCCACCGACGGCCCTCGCCGGATCCTCAATGTCGACGTCGACGACCCCCAGGCGACGGCGGCGCGTCTGGACGACCTGGGTGCCGAATGGATCAGTCCTCTCGAGAACCGGGGCGGCAGCTTCCTGGGGACCGTCGCCGACCCCGACGGCAACTGGGTCCAGATCATCCGGCTGTCCGACGAGGAAGAGATCGGGATGGGTCCACCGGCGTCGACGTGCAGCGGCTTCGCGGTCCGCGACCTCGGCTCCACCGAGCGGTTCTACCGCGACGTCCTCGGGATGCGGGTGCTGCGGTACCCGATGGGCATCCTGGGAATCCGGATCCGGCGGCAGGTGACCGTCCTGGCGTATCCGAAGGACGATCACGTCCCCGCGGATTTCACCGTCCTCAACATCGCCGTGTCCGATCTCGAGGCCACGGTGGACCAACTGGTCGGCAAGGGCGTCGAGATGCTGCGGTACGAGGGTTTCGCCCACGATGAGCGGGGGATCGTCCGCGGCGGGGACAACGGGCCCGACATCGCGTGGTTCGCCGATCCGTCGGGCAACATCCTGTCCGTGCTGCAGGTGTGAGCTCGAGGTGGGCGGCATCGGGGGCACTCGGCGGCGCCGTTCGCTCTCGGCGTAGCGGCGGGGGAACACAGCCCCGGCCAGCGCAGTTGTACTGTGCACATCCCCGCCGCATCGGTGGATCCACGCACTCTGCGCAGGCGTTAACTGCAGGTGCACCCGAGACGACCTCTAGAGTGGAAGCAGGCTGGTCGTCGTCTATCCGTACCGGTTGTCCTCAGGGGCCTCCGAAGCGGTCTCCGCGGCGGCCGGGGCGCTAGCAATGTGAGGGAGAACAATGTTCGAACGGTTCACCGACCGCGCGCGTCGGGTTGTGGTTCTGGCCCAAGAAGAAGCGCGCATGCTCAACCACAACTACATCGGTACCGAGCACATCCTCCTCGGCCTCATCCACGAGGGCGAGGGCGTGGCCGCCAAGGCGCTCGAGTCGCTCGGGATCTCCCTGGAAGGGGTCCGCAGCCAGGTCGAGGAGATCATCGGCCAGGGGCAGCAGGCGCCGTCGGGGCACATCCCGTTCACCCCGCGTGCCAAGAAGGTGCTGGAGCTCTCGCTGCGCGAGGCCCTGCAGCTCGGCCACAACTACATCGGTACCGAGCACATCCTGCTCGGCCTGATCCGCGAGGGCGAGGGCGTCGCCGCCCAGGTGCTGGTGAAGCTCGGCGCCGACCTCAACCGGGTCCGGCAGCAGGTCATCCAGCTCCTCAGCGGATACCAGGGCAAGGAGCCACAGGAGGCCGGCACCGGCGGACGCAGCAGCGAGTCCGGCACGCCGTCCACCTCGCTGGTCCTCGACCAGTTCGGTCGCAACCTGACCGCCGCCGCCTCGGAGGGCAAGCTCGACCCGGTCATCGGCCGGGAGAAGGAAATCGAGCGTGTCATGCAGGTGCTCAGCCGCCGCACCAAGAACAACCCGGTGCTGATCGGTGAGCCGGGCGTCGGCAAGACCGCCGTCGTCGAGGGTCTGGCGCAGGCGATCGTCAACGGCAAGGTCCCCGAGACCCTCAAGGACAAGCAGCTCTACACCCTCGACCTCGGTTCGCTGGTCGCGGGCAGCCGCTACCGCGGTGACTTCGAGGAACGCCTCAAGAAGGTGCTCAAGGAGATCAACACCCGCGGCGACATCATCCTGTTCATCGACGAGCTGCACACGCTCGTCGGCGCGGGTGCCGCCGAGGGCGCGATCGACGCCGCCAGCATCCTCAAGCCGAAGCTGGCGCGTGGCGAGCTGCAGACCATCGGTGCGACGACCCTCGACGAGTACCGCAAGTACATCGAGAAGGACGCCGCCCTCGAGCGCCGGTTCCAGCCCGTCCAGGTGGGCGAGCCGTCCGTCGAGCACACCATCGAGATCCTCAAGGGTCTGCGCGACCGGTACGAGTCGCACCACCGCGTCTCCATCACCGACGGTGCGCTGGTCGCCGCCGCGACGCTGGCCGACCGCTACATCAACGACCGGTTCCTGCCGGACAAGGCGATCGACCTCATCGACGAGGCCGGTGCGCGCATGCGCATCCGCCGGATGACCGCGCCGCCAGACCTGCGCGAGTTCGACGACCGCATCGCCGACGCGCGCAAGGAGAAGGAAAGCGCGATCGACGCGCAGGACTTCGAGAAGGCCGCCAGCCTCCGCGACAAGGAGAAGCAGCTGGTCGCCGAACGCGCCGAGCGCGAGAAGCAGTGGCGCAGCGGTGACATGGACGTGGTGGCCGAGGTCGACGACGAGCAGATCGCCGAGGTCCTCGGAAACTGGACCGGTATCCCGGTGTTCAAGCTCACCGAGGAGGAGACCACCCGTCTGCTCCGCATGGAGGACGAGCTGCACAAGCGGATCATCGGCCAGGAGGACGCCGTCAGGGCGGTGTCCAAGGCCATCCGTCGCACGCGCGCCGGTCTGAAGGATCCGAAGCGTCCGTCGGGCTCGTTCATCTTCGCCGGCCCGTCCGGTGTCGGTAAGACCGAGCTCTCCAAGGCGCTCGCGAACTTCCTGTTCGGCGAGGACGACGCGCTCATCCAGATCGACATGGGCGAGTTCCACGACCGCTTCACCGCTTCGCGGCTGTTCGGTGCCCCTCCCGGGTACGTCGGCTACGAAGAGGGCGGTCAGCTCACCGAGAAGGTGCGCCGCAAGCCGTTCTCGGTGGTGCTCTTCGACGAGATCGAAAAGGCCCACTCGGAGATCTACAACACGCTGTTGCAGGTCCTCGAGGACGGTCGCCTGACCGACGGTCAGGGTCGCACGGTCGACTTCAAGAACACCGTGCTGATCTTCACGTCCAACCTCGGTACCTCGGACATCTCCAAGGCCGTTGGCATGGGCTTCTCGTCGAGCGACGGCACCAAGTCGAACTACGACCGGATGAAGCAGAAGGTCAACGACGAGCTCAAGAAGCACTTCCGCCCCGAGTTCCTCAACCGTATCGACGACATCGTCGTGTTCCACCAGCTCACGCGTGAGGAGATCATCCAGATGGTCGATCTCATGCTGACGCGCGTGGAAGGTGCGCTGAAGAACAAGGACATGGCCCTCGAGGTCACCGACCGCGCGAAGTCGCTGCTGGCCAAGCGCGGGTTCGATCCGGTGCTGGGTGCGCGCCCGCTGCGTCGCACCATCCAGCGCGAGATCGAGGACCAGCTGTCGGAGAAGATCCTGTTCGGCGACATCGCTCCCGGACAGATCGTCCTCGTCGACGTGGAGAACTGGGACGGTGAAGGCGAAGGCGACGACGCCCGATTCGTCTTCACCGGTTCGGAGAAGCCGCGCATGGTTCCCGACGCACCGGTCGAGCTCACCAAGGCCGGCGAGTCCGACGCGAGCTGACATCGTGCCCGTCTGAGCAGATCTGACACAACGGCGGCGTCACCCGAGGAGGGTGGCGCCGCCGTTGTGTTGTGTCTGAAACGGATACCTTTGACACAGCCGACGCGGAGTGTCCCAGCGCCCGATAGCATCACCTCTGTGACGAGCGATACATCAGACGTCGGGCGCAAGTCCCGACAAGACCAGCCCACCATCACCGTCGAGCGCGACGGGGAGATCGCGATCTTCCGGCTCAACCGGCCCGACCGGCTCAACGCGTTCACCGTGCAGATGAGGGAGGAGCTCTGCGCCGCGTTCGACGAGACCGATGCCGACGACACTGTGCGTGCGGTGGTGCTGACGGGTAACGGCCGCGCGTTCTGTGCCGGCGCCGATCTCGAGGCGGGTGGTGCGACGTTCGATGCCTCGTCGGTGGTGGAGTCCGATGCGGGCCGGGAGCCCGAGATTCCCGCGGACGAGGGCGGCAAACTCACCCTGCGCATGTTCGCCTCGCTCAAACCGATCGTCGTGGCCGTCAACGGCCCGTCGGCCGGCGTCGGGGTGACGATGACCCTGCCCGCCGACGTCCGGATCGCCTCGGAGGACGCGAAGTTCGGGTTCGTCTTCGCCGCTCGCGGTCTCGTTCCCGAAGCCGCGTCGAGTTGGTTCCTGCCCCGGCTGGTCGGGTTGCCGACGGCGTTGCAGTGGACGATCGGTGCCAAGATGGTGCAGGCCGACGAGGCTCTCGACCGCGGGCTGATCCAGCAGATCGTCCCCAAGGACCAGGTGCTCGAGACCGCCATCGCCGTCGCGCGCGAGATGACCGCGAACAGTGCGCCCGTCTCGGCGGCACTGACCCGGCAACTGCTCTGGCGGATGGCCGGCGCACCCAGCCCGCTCGACGCTCATCGTGCCGACTCGAAGGCGATCTTCTACCGGGGGCAGTCCGGGGACGTCTATGAAGGCGTCATGTCCTTCCTGGAGAAGCGGCCGGCGACCTACCCCAACACGGTCTCGGCGGATCTGCCCGAGATCTTCTGATCCGCGCGCCTGCTCCCTGCTCAGTCGAGGGTCCCGGCCTGGCGTCCGATCTCGAGCACCACGAAGATCATGACCAGCTGGATGGCGCAGCACCACGCGCCGGCAGGCCAGGCGGGGATTCGCCGTCGGATTCGGCGAACGACGAGCGTCACCGACACCACGAGCAAACCCACCGCCGACACGATGGCCGTGCCGACGGCCACCTCGGTCCAGACCGGATTTCCGCACGCTTCGTGGGCGCAGGCGTCGGTGACGAAGGCGGTCAGGGTCGCGGTCAGGAACGTGATCAGGGCCAGGATTCCCTGGATCAGCCACAGCAGGATCGACACCGACAGGTCACCCGACCGCAGGGGCGGCTGCGGTACGTGGGCGTCGGGCGTCTCGTCGAGGGGCACTCGAAGACGATAGCTCCGGAGACTCTTCGCTCAACGTGCCCTACGGTGAAAAATGCCTGCAAACAGCCCGTGTGAACTGGGTGAACATCCGAACACGCCGGACATAAACGGTGGCAGTGCACCCGGAGCGCGGTTATCGTGGCGACAGAGCATGCCAGACCAACGAGAGGAGGTGACGCAGATGTCGATGGGTGACAAGGCTTTCGCCGGCGAGTGGCGGACCGCCCCATCCGACCGTCCGTGCGGACTGGAATCCGACGGCAGGCCGGGACCGATCACATCACGCGTCACCAGTTCCTGAGGTCATGAACCTCGGTGGTCGGCGCACTCACTCGCCCACGCATCGAGGAGCTGTCATGACCATCTTCGTCACCAATGCCGGACTACAGATCCTGGCGCGCGTCACCTGGCGCCGCGCCGCGGTCCTGTTGACCACCGAGGTCGCGCGGAACGTCGAGGGCACCCCGCTGGTTCGCGTCGTCCATTCCCCGACGCTGTCCCTGCCCATCCACAAGGTGGTGGCGATCAGACGAGACGCCTACCGCCCGTTTGCGGGTAAGACGATGGACTCCTACGCGTCGAATGCGACCATCCTGCGTCGCGATCAATGGATCTGCGCCTACTGCGACGGCCCGGCCGACACCGTCGACCACATCGTCCCGGTGTCCCAGGGTGGCCCGAGCACGTTCGGCAATCAGGTCGCGGCGTGCAAGTCCTGCAACGGGTTCAAGGCCAACCGGACGCCGCGCAAGGCGGGGATGGCCCTGCGGCACGCGCCGTTCGTCTACGACCCCTGGGCGGCGGACCAGAAAGAGGTGTGGGAGATGTTCATCCTGCATCCGAAGACCGATTGAGGCTCGACTCCGATCCGTTGCCGACCGTGTGATCACGTCGGCAACGGATCGGCGCCGCGCTCCTTGAGCAGCATGGTCATCAGGCCGATCTCGTCGCCCTGATCGCCGATCATCATGAGTGCCAGATCCTTCGTGGCGGAACCGGTTCGCGCGTCGTTGTACGCCGTCTGGGCCATCGACATCCCGCCACGATGGTGCCGGATCATCAACTGCAGGAACAAGATCTCGGCATCGGTGGGTGGCAGGGCGCTCAGGCGGCCGACCTCGTCGATGCTCGCCATCCCCGGCATCGGCGGGTGGGAGCCGAGTCCGTCGCCGTGCTGGGTGTCCCCGTGACGGGCGTCCCCACCGGCCATCCAGGACATCGGCTCCGCCGCGGTGATCGGGTGGTCGAACCACTGCAGCCAGCCTCGCATCGTCGCGCTCTCGGCGGTCTGCGTGTGGACGATCCGGTCGGCGACACCGCGGATCTGCGGCGCGACCCCGGGTACCGCGCCGATCGTCCTCGACATGAGGATGGCCTGGTCGTGGTGCGCCGACATGTCCTGTGCGAATCCGATGTCGGACACACTCATCGCGGACGAGTCGTGGTCGCGGCCCGCCCACACGGCCCCCACGACGACGCCCATCGTGAGCAGGAGTGCCGCGGTCGCGGCGACCACGACGGCGCGCACCAGCGGAACGTCGGGGCGAGAGAAGCTCATCCGATCGTGCTGTTCTGGTCCGGGGGTGGGGTGTACACGGCGGGACTCAGCCGCAACACCTGGAAACCGCCGTCGGAACAGGTGACGCGCAGCTCGTTTCCCCGGAACTCGGGCGGGGACATGCACCAGTCGGTCGACATGTCGCCGCCGACGACCATTCCGCTACGGGGACCGACCATCTCGTTCAGCCTGACCTTGCCGTTCGCGATCGACATTCCGAGACTGAGGAATTCGACGGCGGGCACGCCGAGTAGCGAGCCGACGACATGTGGTGAGTTGGGTGTCTGCAGCAGGGTGGTGCCCGTGCGGGCCGGCGGGTTGTAGTAGCCGATCTCGCGGATACGGTCGAGGTCGCGGATGTCGAAGACCCGGATGCCCGACGACTCCCATCCGCAGGCCAGCGCGGTGGGATCGTTCGGCCGGTCGACCGCGCAGTAGTGCGGGTTGCTGCTGAACAGCGAACCGCCGGTCGACGACCGCAGATTGGTGTCGAGGTGCTCGGGGAGGTTGATCTCGAGCTTGATCTGCGCGGTGTACCGGGGTGCGTTCACCTTCGTCACGTCGAAGATCTTGACCCCGCCGGAACCGGCCTCGTCCGCGGTGACGATGTGGGGCCGACCGCGGTAGGTGATCGGGATCGAGTGCTGGTTGAGCTGGCCGTCGGGCCACAGGTACGCGGCGAGGTGGGGGACCTGGGGATGCGGGCGTCTGCGCTGGACGTCGCTGATGTCGAGCACGGTCACCCCCGCCATGTTCGACAGGAACATCCGATTCCCGTCCGGGGAGATGCCGAAGCCGTGTCCGAGGAACGAGTGGAGACCCTGCCAGATCACGCGGGGCGACCGGGGATCGGAGATGTCGATGGCGCTGAGGTGCCCGGGGAACACCCCGGAGGCCCAGTAGGTGCGGCCGTCGGGCGAGAAACCGCCCTCGTGGGAGGTGAACGGCAGCGGCGTCGACGTGCCCGGGCCCCTGTTGAGGAGTCTGGGCCGGGTGCAGTCGGAGATGTCGTAGACGGCGAAGAACCCGCCGCCCCACAGCAGCGGCACCGATGTCGCGGCGAGGAGCTTGCGCTCCTTGTTGACCTTCAGGGTCTCCCAGGTGCCACCGCGCATGGCCGGATCCGTCAGCGACCCGACGACACGCGGCGAGCTCGGGTCCGAGGCGTCGATGACCTGAACGCCCGGCGGGTTCACCCAATTGTTCCCGGGAAACAGGCTGCCGGTGTAGCTGCAGTGCTCGAAGTTCGCCGAGACGATGCCGCCGCCGGCGCCGCGGACACCGCCGAGCCGCGTGACGTTGCAGCGGTAGCCGCGCATGCTGCGGCCGGAGAGGCGATCCTCCGCGCTGACGTCACCCTGCAGACCTGGCTCGGGGAGTGAGCCGGGGCCGCATGCGGCCTGGGGAACCGAGACCTCGGAGATGTCGGGAAAGAGGTGGTTGGCCGCGTCCGCGGGCGCGGCCACGAGCAGAGTGGAGACGAGCGTGGCGCCGGCGGCGAGGCAGGTGACGGCGCGGACTCGTCGCCGCCACCGTCGTCCCGCATGGTCCGCACGTCGCACGTCGATTCGAGCTGGCATCATCGCATCCCCCGATCGTGATCTGAGTCACGCTAGCGGGCGGGATTCGAGGGCACGGCGAAATCGTCGAATCCACCCCACGGCAGTGGCCGGCCCGGGGTCGCCGGGCCGGCCGCTGCAAGAGGGGAGTCGCGATCAGACGGCGTCGCCGCCGTC
>NZ_LIYC01000036.1:0-50149 GCF_001418765.1 Gordonia sp. HS-NH1 | reverse complement strand
GGCGTAGGTCGCGGCGTCGACCTGCCGGGTGTGCAGAAGTCCAGCTGGTGACTTCGCACCGACCTGATGGTCGCGCTGTAAGGCCCCACCTCCCAACAGAGAGGTGGGGCCTTACGCATTTCAGCCGCACCACAGGTCGGGCGTCAACACTGTGAAGTTCTCAAAGGGCATGCGCGCTCCGACGGATCGGTGCGAAAGGTGCTACGCGGGGCGTCGTCCCTTGTCGGGATTCGCCTTCAGAAATTGGGCGCTCAAGTTCTCCGGCCGTTCGCCGATGCGAGTCGGTCATCGACCAGCGTGATGGATCAGGCGGCGGCCCGATCATCGAGAGTCATGGTGCGGCGGTTGTATGCCGGCAACGGCGTTCGGCTCGGATCGATCGATGCGGGTGGGACCAGCCACGGGTGGCGGTCGCGCCCCATGACGATCTCCCACTGGCCGGCGTGGATGTGGGCGTGGCAGGACGGACAGAGCAAGCACCCGTTGTCGATATCGGTGGAACCGCCGTGGCTCCAGAACTGGATGTGGTGGACGTGGGTGCGGCCCGCCGGCGCACCGCATTTGATGCAGCACCGGTCGCGGATGATGATCGCTCTACGCAGATGCGCCGGGAACAGTCGTCTGGAAGTGCCCATCTGCAGGGGGACGGTGTCGCCGTCGATTACCACGTCGCTGACAGAGGAGTCGCACGCCAGCAAGGATGCGGTGGTGGGGCTGATCGAACCCAGCCACAACAGGCTGGCCTTGTCCGGAGCAGCCGCCGGCAGGAGCACGCTGACGTGAGTCTTCGGTGGGGTTGCAAGGGTGGTGTCGGCCACCGCGGCGGCATCGAGGATGAGTTCCAGAGCATCCGCGTTGCGGGCCCCGGTGGTCCGAGAGTCGTCGGAGCCGTCGGGCTCAGGCCTCGGTGTGTTCAGAGATTCGATTGCCGCGGTGAGCTTTTCGCCGATGACTGTGTCGAGATCGCCGCGCACGCTGACTCGGCCTTCCCCGGTCGGGGTGAGGGTGAACTCGTTGATGGTGCGGTCCTCGCCAGCAGGCAGGCCGCCAGTCCCGACCGCATACTCGTTGCCCAGTTCGCGCGCCCTCTGGGCAATTTCGGCAGGGGTGGCGCCGGACATCGCGTGCGCGATGAGGGTCTGCTCGACCTCTGCTCGCTCCTCGGCGCAGACACCCTCGGGTGCTCGACGCCCGACATGAGCTATGCCGCTCACGACGGCACCGGCGTGTTCGCCGGGGATCGCGCCGTCGGCGGTGTAGCCCGGTAACCGACAGAGCCACGCGTGTGCGTTGCCGATCCGCAACCAGCGGTGCGCGATTGCGGGTGCTGCACCCATCGTGATCAGCAGGGTGGACGTCTTGCCGGTCGACTGTCGGGCCACACCGAGACGGTCGAGGGTGGCAGCTCCGACGGCGGCGTGATGGTCCAGGATGGAGCGCAGTTCGATCAGCAGAGACATCGCGGTGCTCGCTTGGCGGCCGGTCGGCTCCGCGCCGCCAGGGGGCAGATCCCACAGCGCCTCGCGAATCGCAGCCAACACGGCGAGATAACGCTCACCGCCGGAGTGGTCGACACTTTCGGTCTCTGGGCACAGCATGGTGGCGAGTGTTGTTGTCATGACGGACCTTCCACATCACAGGACGGAACTGGAGGCAGGGCTTCTCGTCATCGTTGGTTCGACACCGGCGTAACCGTCTGCCGATATGCGTCTTTCATCTGTGGCCTGTAGGAAATAACTGTATCCGGGGGCACCGACAAGAACCGAACGGCTGATGGCCCCCTCAACTCAGGCTGAGCGCCTCGCCGCGCGCCTGCTCAGCGTCGACGTCGGCTTCGGGACGCCTTGCGCGGTGCGCCCGGTTCATTCCGGGGTGCGGGTAGATTACGCGCGGACTATCGACTCTGGTCGATCGCGGGTCATGCACGCCCTTCACGAACTGGTGTTCCGGTGCAAGGGTGTAACTCTCTTCCCACGGATAGCTGCCCAGGTCGTCGGGCCACACCGCCTGCAAGGCCGGAGCGTCCGGGTAGAGGACGTTGGTGACGGTTAGATCGGATTTGTCCATCACTTCGATCACGGTGACCGGAACATCAAGTGATTTCAGTGCACGGGAATCGAATTCGACACGATCGCGTGCCAGTCATAGGTGTGAAACACGCTGGCCAACTCGTTGAGAACCAATGCACTCGTTCGGGCACCCAGCCCGTATACCGCCAACTCTGGGAGGTCGTGCAAGCGCAGGCCGGTGGTGTACGCGAAGGAGTAGTCCGGTGCTTCGCATTCGTGAGAGTGGAACGTGCACTCGTCACTGACTGCCGTCACCGCCCAACCGCAGCGCCGGATGCGGTCGAGCGTCTCGCGTACCAGCGGGTCGGGGTGCCAGCGGGGCAGACCCCGCAGATCGTAAAGGTGGGCCATGCTCGCTCCTGATGTTCGGAGGTGGAGCGTAGTAGAGCAGGCGGCACCGACGAACTCGGGAGGCGCACCGAGTTCCGCCTCGTCAGCGGCCGAGGATGCCGCCCAGCATGCCGCCGGCGCCAGACCCCGCAGAGCCTCCGCCACCGGTGCCGCCGACGAATCCGCCGGGCGGCAGTTCGGACGGCTGGACGACGACGAAACCGCGCCCGGAGAACTCGAGGGTGAACCGCTCGCCGGTGCTCCGACCCATGAGGGTGCCGAGGTTGAACGAGTCGTTGGACTTCACCGACGTGCGCAGGCTCGACGACCACGCGACCGCGGCCTGCGGGTCGGCGTAGGTCGCGGCGTCGACGTTCAGGACGACCGGGGTGCCGTCGGTGGTGATGGCGATCCGGCCGCGGCCGGTGAACACGCAGTTGAACAGGCCGGCGTTGCTCATCGCCCCGGCCCCCTGCACGCGGGCGATGTCGTAGGAGAGCGACGAGTCGAAGGCGAGCACGTTGGCGCCGTTGATGGTGAGGCCGTCGGACCCGTCGAGGTCGATGAGGTGCACGTCCGACGCGGCGTCGGCGAGGAACAGGTCGCCCTGCCCGGTGACCTTCATCAGCGGGACGCCCTCACCGGTCACCGCCTGACGCATCATCCGGCCGAGCCCGCCGGAGCCGAGCGCCTCGAACTTCAGGTTTCCCTGATAGGCCACCATCGAGCCGGTCCGGGCCATCACCTCACCGGAGAGTCCGACCCGACACATCTTGCTGCCCTGCTTCTGGATCCCCTGCCCGGTGACCTCGGCGTGGGACGGCGCGAACAGATCGCTGTGCATGGGGACTCCCTGTGGTTGGGCGGTGACCGGAGGTGGCGGTGTGGACGGTGTATTCCATTGCGACGCCTGCGGTCCGGGCGTCGAGGGTGGTGCGGTCGGAGGTGGTGCCGTCGAGGGCGGCCAGGGTTGCGGATCGGTCACGCGCGGGGGTTGGCCGGGCGGAGGTGGTGGAGCGGGCTCGTCGTCGACGGTTATGCCGAAGGCTGTCGCCAGTCCGGCGAGACCGGAGTCGTAACCCTGTCCGACGGCTCGCACCTTCCAGACGTCGTTGCGACGATAGATCTCCAGACACACGACCGCCGCTTCGCTCGTGAGGCCGGCGGGGCTGAAGGTGAGGTCGGTGCCGCCGCCGGTCACCGTTGCGGTGAGCGCACCGGCGGTGGCGAAACTGGTGGGTCCCGTGCCGTCGAGGCTCGCGGCCACGACCACCCGCGCGATCTCGCGGGGCAGGGCAGCGGTGTCGATGGAGACGATGTCGGCGGAGCCGTCGGAGCGATAGCCGACTCCGGGTCCGGCGGGCTGGTTGTAGAAGATGAGGTCGGCATCGGAGCGGACCCGCCCGGCGTCGGTCAGCAGGATCGCCGAGGTGTTGACCGGCGATGCCGAGCGCACCGAGACGGTCACCGCCGGCGAGGGCAGTGGACGGTTCTCTCCGGCGGTCAGCGTGAGCACGGTGTCCATTGTGCCAATCCACGCCGCTGGCCGTCTGCGAAGTCAGGCTCGCACGTCACTGCGCGCGAAGTGCAGTCGACCGCGCGAGATCGACGACCTCATCCTCGGTAGGGGGACTCGAGGGATGGTAGGTGAGGCAGAGGGGGGTCTCGGCCTTGGTGAAACGTCCACCCTCGCTCGCGATGTAGAACGTGCCCGCTGGCAGCTTGCCGATGTCCGGAATTCGACTGCCCTTGTTGGCGGCGAGTTCTTTGGCACGGTCGATCTGTGTCGGATGGTTGAGGAGTCCGAATATCTGAGTCGAGGAATTGGCCGAGATCTTGTTGTCGATGCCGGTCGGCGACTGGGTCGCGAAGATGAGGCCGAGACCGTACTTTCGAGCCTGGGAGGCGAGGGCACTGGTGCTCTTCGATGCCGCGGTCGTCCGCACCGACGGGGCGAAGTTCTGCGCCTCGTCCATGACGAGCAACCCGCCGAGTGGTCGGTCGACCGCCGGATTCTTCTTGATCCAGGCGAAGAGCGCCATCTGGAGCTGGTTGACGAAGCTCGCGCGCCGGTCGTCGGTGCCGAGGCCGGCGAGGTTGACGACCGACACCCGAGCACGGAAGCCCGGTGTGGGAGTGAGGAGGAACCCGGGGTCGGCGGGTGCGGCCTCGCCGCCGAACACGGGATCGATGGCCATCGAGGCCTTGAGGTTCTCGGCGAGTTCGGCGCCGAGCCTGGGTGCGTCGGCCAGGGTGCTTGCGTCCTGGGGCAGTTCGGTCAGCAGTCCGACGTACGCCCGCAGGCTGCCGCCGCCGCGGCGTCCGAAGGCCTCCATAGACTGCTGGAGGACCGCTTGCTGCCGGTAGGCCTTTGCGCTGGTTCCGGTGGCCCGCGCATGCGGGATGAGTGCACCGACCGCGGAGTCGACCGCCGCGCGGAACTCGTCAGGGTTGCCCACCACCGTGGTGAAATCGGGCAGCGGCTGAAAGCTCAGTGGCCGCCCCGACGCGCGTCCCGGAGTGAAGACCGCGACTTCGGTGTCCTGTAGATAGGTCTTGGCGCGCCCGCGGTCTTCGAGAGTCCACGGGCGCGGATCGTTGTCCGGCCATGGCGTGCCCAGACGGGCGAGGTCGTTGTTCACGTCGAGAACGATCGATGAGACCCCCTGCAGCGCAGCCTCTTCGACGATGCGACGGATCAGCACGGTCTTACCTGAGCCTGATCCGGCGAACAGCGCGACGTGCTTGCGGAGGGCCGGCAGTGAGACCGCAACCGCCTCGCCCGTTGCGACACTGCGACCGAGGGTGATTGTCTGCTCGGTAGTGTCGGGTTCCGCTGTTGGGGAGTGTGATTCGCCGGCGATCGGACGTGCGGTCGCAGGCTGTGGTTCAGGATTTCGCGGAACGGTCGGCTCTGCCCGGCGTGGCACCGGAGTGCCCGCGGTGTCGAACTCTGGACGGCCTGGGGTCGTCGGGGATGGCTGGGGAATCCGCGTCTCAGGCTCATTTCCGGGCACGGCAGGGGTCTCCACGGCGGGACCCAGGATGTCGGTGATGAAGGCGATCTCGGCCGCCGGGTTGCGTGCCGAGACCCACTCGCGGAGGTGAGTCGGCCGTTCGGCCCGTAATGCGGCCAAGGCGCACAACCGTTTGATGTCGTGCTCGGTCCAGGCAACAACCCGCCCGCCACGATCGTGCAGTTCCTCGACCATCTGCCGGGTCTTGGGGCCGGTGGGCCACGGATCCCGCCGGAGGATCACCAGGGTGCGTTCGATGTCACCCAGCGTGAATCCGGATGTCGTCGTCGCGCTCGACAGCCTGGTCTGGACGGCGCGCGCGTTCGATGCGGCTATCGCACGGAAGCTCCACGACTGTTCGACGTCCCGGTTCGCGTCGACGAGTTGACGGATACGTCCGTGCAGAGGGCTTTTCGGACCTGGGCGGGCATCGAGCTGCCACCGGTCGGCGTCGCGCGACAGGGCTTGAATCCAGGTCGCCAACCCTGCATGCAGAAGTGATGGGACGATCTTGTCTTCGGTGTCGGGTACCAGCGCCGGTAGTGGATCGGCACGCGATATCAGTTCGGCGTACCGCTGATCGAGCTTCTCGAACGCGGGATTGCCCGACAAGGCGGACGACGCCGAGGCTGTCTGGGAAGATGTCGTCTCCGAGACGGAAGAACCCGTGCCGGAGACGATCTCGTCGGTCCCAGGGAGTGTCTGCTGGCCATCGCCGGCCGCGGCACTCGACGCGCCGCGCGCCGTAGCCGTCGGTGCGGCTCCCGAGAGGTCGGTGATCTCGACGAAGGTGTCGCTGCGGAGCATAGCCGCGATCTGGCGATCCACGGTCACCATCAACTCTCGTGGCGTGTAGTCGGTCGCCGTCCTCAGAGCAGCGTCTGTGACCGGCCACGTGGCGTGGGGCGGTGTGAATTCCACTGCGGCGAAACCCGGGGCGAACCGCCGGGCGAGAAGGAGACGGCCGAAATCTGCGCTGGCCGGCCGTTGCAGCGTGGGCGGCAACCGGAATCTGTCGACCGCGGAACGCATCACATGACCCGCGAGGTACTCCCAGGCCGCGGAGATGGACGAGACCACGCATGTCGTCCGGCTCATGGTGTCGCGCACCGACATCAGGCCGTGCGCCAGCTTCTCGACCTGCGAGTCCTCGCCCGGCTCGGCGGTCTTGCCGGCCTCGATCAGGGTGTCGATCTGATCGATCGCGAGCACCGCGGCGTCGTCGAAAGCGATGATGCGAGAGATGTTCTCGACTATCTCCTGATAGCCGAGGCGCGCGTTGCGGATCCCCCAGGAGGCGAGTTCCTCGGCGTCGTCGATGTCCAGGTGGAGGAACGCCTCGCCGAGGTCTTTGGCCGCGAAGTCATCGGACTCGAGCAGGACCAGTGCGCGCAGGATGTGCTGGGAACGGCGACGGTGCCTGGAGTGGCGGGTGTAGACCCCGTGGACGAAGTCGTCCAGGGCCGCGGGTGTGAGCAGGCCGCCGGTCACCGCGGCACGCGTCTCGTCCGAGACCTCGGCGTCGATAGCCAGGCGGTGGAGGAGTTGATTCAGTTGCGAGCGGTGCCGAGGGGTCGGACGGGCGAGGTCGTCGATGATCGCGACGAGCACCGAACGCCAGAAGTCGGTGGCGTCGAGCAACTTGACGAGGAAGAAGTAACCGCCCGCCTCCTGGACGCGATGCCGGACCCGACCCAGGAGATGAGTCTTTCCCGATCCCGCCGGCCCGCGCACGGTGACGCCGATCGGACTCCCCGACGGCGAGCGCCGGGCGTCGTCGAAGGAGCGGGTGATGTCGACGATGGTGTCCTCGTGCAGACCGCCGACGTGGAAGGGGTCGGCGGTGCCCCACACATCGTCGGGGGTGTCGGCCCAGTTGAGCCGGATGGACTCGAGTGCCTGACGGGCGTCGGCTTCCATCGGATCAGATCTCCTCGATCGCGAAGAGGTGGCACGGCTGCGTGCCCACCACCACGGCAGCCGCCCGGTCGGCGGGGGTCAGCAGCGCCTGATCTTCCTGGGGGATGAGGCTGACGCCGGGCTCGCGCTGGAACTCGACCATCGTGGTGTCGAAGATCTCGTCGCTGATGCCGGGGAGATCGGCGCGGAGATCGGTGACGAGGACGAAGTCCCCCGCAGCGGCAGCCCGAGCGTGGTAGGCGGCCGCGATCTGATCGCGGGGATCAACGGTGAGGGACACGGGCTCGGACGCGATCCGAGTGACGGTGTCCTCGTGGTTCGCCCGCCGGGGACGTCCGAATACTTCGTGCAGGCGAAGGTCCTCGTCGTCGAGGTATCGGGCGAGGCCGGCGAGAACCGAGTACATCGCTTTCGTCGGCGCGGTCGATCGCTTGGGTGGCTCAGAGACCAGTTCTGCCGCACACCAGGCCCAGCCGCGGTCGGTCAGTGTGTGGAACCAGGCGCGGCGCGCGCCGATCCGCGAGTCGACGAGCCCGAGCGCGTTGAGATGGTCCCGGGCTTGTTTGTCGAGCGCGGGACCGAACTCTTTGAGCTCGGGGTTGGAGAGCTCACGGGACTCGGCCAGCAGGACGAACAGCGCCGCACTCTGGATCGGCGTCAGCTGGGCGTGGTCCACGGATTCTCCTCGTGGGTCGTAGGGGGATGGGTAGACGTCGGTCGCGATGGTGCCGTAGGACGGGAGCGTCCGCTGATCACGGCGGCCAATTCTGCGACGACGAGGGCCGTGTCATCGAGAACGTGGTCGTTCGTGTACCGCAGAACGAGGTACCCGGCACGCTGAAGCATGTTGTCGCGACGTCGATCTCGCGCGTACTTTACCGGGCCGCGGTGATCTGCGCCGTCGACCTCCACGACGACCCGTTCCCTCGACCACAGCAGGTCGACGATCACCGCGGGGTCCAGCGGGTCGAGGTCCCGTGGACTCCGGTTCCACTGGCGGTCGCGCGCCCACGGCGCATTCGCGAGAGCACGCTCGAGGGTCTGCTCGGCCGCGCTGTGCGGTGCCGGTCTTCCCGATGGGCGGGACACGATGAGCACGGGCAGCGCCGACGCCGGTGACGGGTCAACGGGCACGTCCGCGGGCCGGGTCGGGTCGATGCGCTCGCCGCCGGGGATGATCCCGATCCGCATGGAGGGCACCCGGGTGACGGCGGGTAAAGCGTCGGCGGTCAGCCAGACGGTGAGGTTCGCGTGGTCCGCCAGCCACTCATAGGCGGCAGCTGCGGCTCGCTGGGCGCGGTCGGGCAGTGCCGCGTCGGCGCGCACAGCCAGGACGACGGAATCGCGACCGTACCCCTGCCGCAAGAGGAACGTCAGCGCGCCCGCCCTGGCGTCGTCGGCGGGATCCGAACCCGGGCGACGCGCGCCGGCGGCCGCACGGGCCAGGTGAATGACAGCAGGCGAGGGGAAGCCGTTCTGCCGGCACAGTGCGCGCGCCAGTTGCTCGGCGTCGTCGGCGTCGATCGGCAGGTCCGACTCGTGGCCAGGGAGCCAGTCGGGAAAGAGAGCGCCGACGATCTCCTCCAGTGCGTCGAGGATCTCGCGGACGACGTCCTTGGCGGTGCGATCCCCTGGCCCGCGGTGGTCCAGGAACACCGGGAGCTCGACAGAGACCGAGTCGACGAGGTCGGCCAGCGCGACGCCGTCGACGTCGTCGACCCTCAGCACGTGTCCGGGACGCACAGCCGCGTCGAGTGCGGACGGGCGGATGTTCATCGCTGCCGACCATATCGCCCGAACCCGACAGGTGCGGGGTGACCGCCGAGAAAAACCAGTGGCGCCGGCAGGCGCCGTCGCGACACCATGAGCGGGCAATCGAGTCCACGGATGCCCGCCGGCATCCTCCACCATCACGTGATCGGCGAATGAATCGCCGGCACACCGTGTTCGAGCGTCAGGAGGTCGCCATGACCGCACTGGTCCTTGCCATCGTCAGCGGGATCATCCTGCTCGCCGTCGTCACCCGCACCCTGATCGTCACCGTCCGGGATGATCGGGGGCGCATGCCTTATCGCGCGGGTTATGACACCCGGCGTCCCTCGCCTTGAGTGCGCGTCGTCTGATCTGGGTGTGGCCCAGCCTCACTCCGCCTTCTTCAGCACCGCCAGCACGGTCAGGAGCAGGATCTTGATGTCGAGCCACAGCGACCAGTTCTCGATGTAGTAGTTGTCCCACTCGGCGCGGTCGGCGATCGAGGTCTGGCCGCGAAGGCCGTGCACCTGCGCCCACCCGGTGACCCCGGCTTTCACCCGGTGGCGTTCGCCGTACCGCCGGATCTGCACCTCGAACAACGAGACGTACTCGGGACGCTCGGGTCGTGGACCGACGAGACTCATGTCCCCGCGGATCACGTTGAGCAACTGGGGCAGTTCGTCCATCGACGTCGAACGCATGATCTTGCCGATCTTGGTGCGCCGGTCGACCCCCTCGACGCCACCGGGAGCGCTGCCCTCGGTGGGGCGGAACTTCTCCGCGTCGGGGTCCTCGGGCCGCATCGAACGGAACTTCAGGCAGTCGAACACCCGCGCGTTGCGACCCACTCGCGGTTGCGCGAAGAAGATCGGCCCGGGTGAGCTCAACCGGACCAGCAGCATGAGGGTGAGGAACAGCGGTGAGATCGCTGCCAGGATCAGGGCCCCGGCCACCCGGTCGCCGATGTGTTTGGTCCGGTACTGCCACCCGCGCGGGTTGGTGTGTGGGACCGACATCAAGGGCAGGCCGCCGATGTGGTCCACCCTGCTGCGTCGACCGACGACGTCGAACATCCGCGGCACGATCCACACCTTGACGCCGTGCCGATGGGCGATACGGACAGCGGCGGTGAGTCTTTCGACATTGGTGACCGCGAAGGCCACCACCAGTACCTCGGCCTTCGTGGCACGGATCGCCTGGTCGAGTTCGTCCACTCCACCGAGCTGCGCGATCTCGTTGGTCGGGCCCTCGTCCCGATCGGCGCGGGGCGGCGCGCCGGCCGCCAGGATCCCCACCGGTCGGAGGCCGTGCTCGGGTGCCGACACCATGCGGCCCACGACCTGTGCGGTGATCGGCCCGTCGCCGATGATCAAGGTGGGGGACAGCAGGTGGCCGCTCCTGCGCAGACTCCGCTGGATGGTGTCGCGGATGAGACGGCCGAACGGAACCCAGAACAGCGCCGACACCCACACCTTGGTGACCGCGGCGCCGGGCCGGTCGTCGGAGAAGGAGAGGAGCAGCGAGCAGAGCAGGATTATCGCGGCGATCGTGCACCCGGTCATCACCCCGCCGACCTCGTCGAGGAAGCGGCGGTTGAGTCCTCGCCGGTACACCCCGCGCAACGTGAAGATGACGACGAGGATCGGCACGAAGAGGACGAGCGTCCAGAGCGGCGGGCTCGCGCCGGCGCCGCTGTTGACCCACCAGATCCCCATGGCCACTGCGATCGACGCGGAGACCACGTCGATCGACACGGTGACGATCGTGCTCAGGGGATCGTCGCGGATCAGCTCATGGAAAGTGCGTCTCGTTCCCGCGGTCGCGGGCACCGGGGCGCGCGTCGTCGTCTGCGGGATCTCGGCCTGCGAAACACGGGTCGACAAGTCCACTCCATCCGAACAGCCCCCGTGCCGACGATTGTAGGTGCACCGGACCGTCTCGCGTGCGCCTACCGGCCACGTGTTGGGCATCGGATGCTCACCGGCAGGTCAGCAGGCATCGGGGGGGCGCTCACTTCCCGAAGATGAGCTCCTGAACCAGGATCGAGAGATCGGACATGAGTTGTACCTCCGCGGAGGACCAGTGGTGCGGTTCGGAATCCCAGGCGCAGAACGTGCCGATGACATGTCCGTCGTCGTCGGCGAGCGGGATGCCGAGGTAGGCGGTCACCTCGCCGCTGACGGCGGTCGGGTGGTCGGCGAGGAGGGCGTGGTCGGCGATGTCGTCGATGATGAGGGGTGAGCCGCTGACCACCGGAAGGACGCAGAGCGAGTTGACCAGCGTCCGGGTGCTGGGGCCGTCGGGTGTCCCGGACCGGAACGCGATCGCCGCAGTTGCCTGTTCCTCGGGGGTGATGAGATTGACGGCGACATGGGGAACGCCCACGGCGTCGATCGTGAGTCGGATGGTCTCGTCGAGGCCGTGGGTCGGCGGGTCGTCGAGGAGCCCGCTGTCCTTCAGGGCGCGCATGCGCTCGGGATCGGACAGGACCGCGTGGAGCGACCTGGCCATGTCGGGATTGCGCCCGCGGACCGCCTCGAGCACGGCGAGAAGGCCGGCCTCGGGTGAGGTGTCGAAGAGCGCGGCCAGCTGGTCGGCGTCCGCGGTCGTCTCGGAGTCGGGAGTGGGGTCGGGAGTGGGGTCGTCGACGGGGTTCACCGTGTTGTCACCGTCCTCGGTGTTCGCGCTCATCGTCACTCCTCTCGCAGCCCGGTTCGACCGGGCAGAACATCCAGCTCACGCGCACGTGTTCGGCGGTCGCTGTCCTGATCGCACGGCGCCGACCCAGTCGGTGGCCGCGGAACCGATGTCGAGTATGCCGTGCGGCTGGTTGCGGACCCTGAGCGCAGTGATGTCATCACCCAGACGGCAGGCCCGGTCGATGGCCGCCGCGGTCCACGGGGCCGGGATGACATCGTCGGAGTCGCTGTAGGCCACGAGCATCGGGGCCGATGCCCGCCCCCGGGGCAGACTCACCTCGCGCAGCCACGTCCGGAGGGCCTCGGTGGCCGCGTCGTCGACCGGCCGGTAGTCCTCGGGTCGGGTCCGTTCGACGACGGCCTGTTTCTGCACGAGCGCGGCGTCGTTGCACTCGAGGAACACCCCGAAGGCCTGTTGCAGCGGTCCGTGGACGTAGTCGTCGATGACCAGTTCGGGGTGGATCGTCTTCAGCCCGGTCAGTACGAGCGGGAGGAACGCGATCTGCTCGGGCGTGAGGGTGCCGGCGGCCATCGAGTCCGCCAGCGGCGCGACGTCGAGCGCGGGACTCATGCTCACCGTGCCGCGCAGGCGTAGCCCACGACCGTAGGTGTCCGCGATCTCGTTGGCGTGGAACACCGCATGACCGCCCTGCGACACCCCGAAACCCCACCACCGGTCGCTCGTGCCGTCGACGACCGTGCGGGTCGCCCGGACCGAATCGATGATGTTGTCGGCGGCCGGCGCCGGGTCGAGATAGCGGTGGGGTCCAGGGGTTCCGAGTCCCTGGTAGTCGGTCTGCACGACGACGAAACCCTGCTCGAGCAGCGACGCGATGAGATCGATGGTGCCCAGCAGGTTCCCGTAGAGCGAGGGGGCGCAGTTGCCCGCGGTGCCGGTCGTCGGGTGCCCGACCGCCAGGATCTCCCGGCCACCAGCCGGTGCGCGGCCGCGCGGCACGAAGGCCGCGGCCGAGACCGGAACCAGTCGATCGCCGGCCGGATCGGTCGACAGATAGCGGAAGCGAACGGTGCGATCGACGAGGCGCCGCAGCGCGATGTAGGCGTCGGTCGGTACGGGTGCGCCGACGAGGTCGCCCGCCGATGCCCCGACCGGTGCCGCGAACTCTCGCGACCCGCCGTCGGAGGCAGGACCGGGAGCCGACGAGCACGCGGCGGCGACCAGCACGGTGACGACGAGGAGGGCCACGAGCACGGGCGTGCGCCCGACGTGCCGCGCCGCCACCGTCATGACCGTGTGAGCAGTCGATCCAGCAGCGACACCGGATCCTCACAGAGGTGGTCGAGGGCCGCTTCGATCACCGGGCGCCCGACGAAGTCGCTGCAGAACGTCGTCGTGAAGCTCCGTGAACCGTCGATCTCGCTGACGAGCATGCTCGCCGCGTCCGGCCCGTCGGGTTCGACGTAGGCGAACAGGTGGTGCGACGCCGATGCGGGCTCCCACGGCAGGTCGCCGAAGATCCCGACCCGGCCCAGATCGCTGACCGACAGACGTAACCGGTCGGGCACCTCGACCCGGGATGGGACCGTGCCCTCGCCCGGTGTCGACGGGCGCAGCCGCATCCGCAGTTCACCGGCGGCCAGGATGGCCGCGGGCCAGCCGGATTCGGCGACCGCGCGGATACGGTCCCCGATCTCCATCGGCGTCGCGTCGGGCGGGAAGAGCAGCGGGATGCCCACGGCGAAGTTCCCGTGGTCCTCGGCGTGCTCGGCGTCGAGATAGCGGCGGCAGTCGAAGAGGATCTGGGTGCGGTCGTCGAGGGGTACGCCCTGCGCGGCCAGCGCGGCGCGCCACAGTCCGACGGTCACCGCCGCCGACGACATCCGGACGCCCGTGTCGGCGATCGCACGCTTGAGTTCGGCGGTCTGACCCGGACGCATCGCGGCGGTGACGGCGCAGCGGGTGGAGCGCCAGTCGGTGATCGTGCGCAAAGGTGCGTCGGTGGGCGGCGCGGCGTTGGCTGCGCGCAGGCGCACGATGTCGCGAAGACGTCGCGGATGCCGCAGCACGTGCCGGCGCAGTGCCTGCCACGCCGCGTCGGACGGCAACGACCGTTCGAAGCGTTCGGTCATCGGGAACTCGTGGCGGCTGGCCACACCGGCGATCTGTTCGACGCCGAGGCGGCCGTCACCCATCCCGTGGGTGTGGTCGATGACCAGCCACTGCCCGCACACCAGCACCTCGAGCCGGGGCAGCGGTTCAGGACGATTGCGCAGGTGCGTCATGATGTCGCCGACCGGCAGGTCGGCGAGGTCGGGACGTTCGCAGACCTGCGGCCGGGTCTCGACGTCGTGCGCCCAGGTGGCCGACGCCGGGTCGGGGACGAGGCTGAGTCTCGAGTTCGGCGTCCACGCCCGTGCCAGGCGGCTGCGGATGACATCGAGGTCCAGCGGCGCCATCGGACCGGTCACCGAGATCGTGCGGGACGTGGCCAGCGCACGGTCCAGGACGGAAGCGCGCTGGAGCCCGGCTGCCCCGGGGTTCCTAGATCGCCGCATCGACGACCTCGCGCATCTCGTCGCGGAACCGTTCGCGCCGGAACCGTTCGGCCCAGGCCCGGATCTCGGAACGGTCGTAGTCGTCGACGTCGAAGTCGCGCAACGAGGCCGCCAGACGCTCGACGATCTCGTCGTCGCTGCCCGGTTCGATGAGCAGACCGGTCGAGCCGGGCACGACGGTGTCGATCGCGCCGCCCTCCCCGAGCGCGATGACGGGGGTGCCGGTGGCCATCGCCTCGACGGGCACGATCCCGAAATCCTCGATCCCCGGCATCAGGACCGCTCGGGCGCTCCGGTGCAGGTTCAGCAGGGTGTCGTGGGGGACGCGGCCGAGGAACGTCGTCTTCGGCCCGGCGAGTTCTCGGCACTGCTCCATGGCCCGGCCGTCCCCGGCGACCACGAGCCGCACGTCGGCGCGGGCGGCGGCCGCGATCGCGAGGTCGGGCCGCTTGTACGGGACCAGCCGGCCGGCGAGGAGGTAGAAGTCCTCGCGGGGGACGGCGGGATCGGGGGTGAAGCCGTCGAGGTCGACCGGTGGGTGCACGACGACCGATTCGCGTCCCCAGTGCTCGCGGATGCGCTCGGCGACCGCGGAGGAGTTCGCGACGACGGTGTGCAGGCGGGGAGCGGCCCCTACCTCACAGCGCCGGGCGGCGACCGACAGCGCCGACAGGATCGCGGCGCCGGCGGCGCCACCACCTTCGCCGGCCCGCAGCGACGGGTCCCACGCCCAGCGGGCCGGACTGTGCACGTAGGCGATGACGGGGGCCTGCGTCGCGTGCACCGCCTGCGTGGCGAAGGCGTGATGGCTGGTGACGACCGCGTCGGCATCCCGTAACGGCATCCGCCGGAACGCCAGCGGCATCAGCGGGAGCAGCGGCGCGTAGCTGCGTTCACCGAGCAGGCGGTAGGCACGATTCAGCGACGAGGTGATGGGCGGCTCGGTCAACCCGGCCGGGACACCCGCGGGCCGGGCGATCGGCGCATGGACCTCGACGCGTGGCCACGTCGCGGCCAGCTGTTCGACGACGTGCTCGGATCCGGCTATCTCGGTGAGTCGTTCGTGGACGACGGCGATGCGGTCACCGGGCATTGCTGCCCACATCTCCCGAAGCGGTTCGGAACCGGTCGGAATCGTGTGATGTCGTTCCGGGATCGTCATGCGATGCGGCAGGTGACATGGGTGTGGCGGCCTCGGTTCTGGGTGCTGCGCTGTCCCCGGCGGTCTCGCCCCCGACGCTCTCGTCGGGTACCGCGTCGGCGGGGCTGGACAAGGCAGGCGCGGAAGGTTGCTTCCCCGTGCGCTGCACGATCAGATGTCGGGTCGACCCGATGGTCGCGAGCTGGGACAGGGCCTGGTCGGCGGCCTTGCGATCGCGCCCGGACGACGACACGACGACGACGGCGAGCGTGAGGTCTCCCGGGTCGACGCGCTGCCACCAGGCGTCGGTGAGAGGGTGCTGCGCGACGCGCAGATGATGCCCGGTCGCCGCGTCGTCCGCGGGCGGGACGAGATCGCCGACCAGGCGATCGGCGTCGACGTGCTCACCGGTGAGGATCAGTGCGATCTGTGCTCGGCGGTGACGCTGTGCGAACGCGGGCAGCAGCGTCGACGGCAACGCCGGTTCACCTCGCCGTCCGTAGGTGAGTTGCGCGCCGTACCGGTGCGCGGCGCGGCGCGCCCAGATCGGATTCGGTTTACGGCCGACCCGCCCACGGAACAGCACCAGCAGTTCGGCCGCGATGATCGTCGCGGCGATCCCGGCGACCGCGCCCTCCTGTGCGGGCTTGGGGCTGACGGGAACCTCGCTCGCCGACGGTGCCGCGAGGATCGTCAGCGTGTCCGTCGACGAGTTCTGCAGGCGGGTGAGCTGGGAGTCCAGATCGGCGAGGGTGGCATCCGATTCGACCTTCGCGTCACTACGGTCGGGCAGCGCGCGGTTGCGGACGCGCTCGGCGGTCACCTGCGCGCGCAGCTGGTCGATCTGCCGGGTGATGTCGCGCGCATGGGTGGAGAGGGATGCGGCGGAGATCGCGGTGACCATCGCGCGGGCGACGTCTTCGGCCTGCTGGCTCGTCGGCGCCGTGGCGGTGAAGTCCAACAGCGTGGGTGCCGTGCCCGGAGTCGTGGTGACATGCGAGCTCAACTCGCCTGTGGTCCACCCGGTGTCGACTTGGGTCAGCACCTGCTGCAGGACGTTCTCGTCGGTGGACAGCGCCACGAACGGGGCACGTAACTGTTCGACGAATGCGTCGCCGGGGATGATCGTGCCTGCGGGCGTGATCTCGGTGACGACCGTGGCCGAATACTCCTTCGGGACAAGTGCGGTCCGCAAAGCGAACACCGAGGCGCCGACGATGATGCCGATCAGGATCGCGGGGACGGCTACGCGGATGAGATCACGGAAGTGCCCGAACAGGTCGACCGAGGGCGGCGCATCGCGTCGCCCGGCGGCATCGAAGCTGGAGGTCACGCGCGTAACTCCTGTGGTGTCGGATACCCCCCGACCATCCCCGGACAGTGCAGTGCTCGATCAGCTGTCAGTTCACCATAGCCAACGACCCGGATGACGGTGGTCGAGGCGGACGGGCGTGGCGTGTGGGCGACAGCCGATCTCGCCGGTCATCGCGACGCGAGCATCGTGTACGCCTGCTTCGGAGACCAGTCGCGTCGTACCAGTCCGAAGTTGTGTTCGAGATTGTTCGGGTCGGTGCCGGCGTCCCGCAGCGAGTACACGAACAACGGCCCCAGCCACGGCGCGTCGGTCTGGGCGCCGATGGCGATCGCGATGCTCTGCGCCTGAACGTCTTCGGAGACCGCGTTGGTGCCGGTACCGGTCGGCGCGCCGAACTCGGTCATCCAGATCTTCTTGTCGCCGTCACCCGCCGCGACCATCACATCGCGCATGTCCCACATCCGCGCCGCGGTGCTCCACGACGCCGCGGCCGGGTCGTTGGGCAGCGCCGGATAGGTGTAAGGATGCACGCCCAGCGCATCCAGAGACCGGTTGAACCCGCTCTGGTACATGGTGCGCACGAATGTCAACGGCGCGATGTCGCGGCCGTTGTCGACGCCCGGCGCGAGACCACCGGAGACCACTGCGGCGCCCGGGACCGCGCTCTTGATGGCCGCGTACGACGCGGCGAGCAGGCGGCCGTACTCTCCTGCGTTCGCACGCGGAAGCCAGTAGTTCGCCAGGTTCGGCTCGTTCCAGATCTCCCAGACCGCTATCGATTCGGCGTACCGCTGCGCCGCCGCCGCGGCGAAGGAGGCGAAGACGTTGGGGTCGGCCGGGCGGTAGTGACTGTTGCGTGGGAAGTCGGACGCGCGCGCTGCCCACAACGGGGTGTAGGTCACCAGGCCCAGCGGGCACATGCCGTGGGCGACGACGGCGTTGACCACCCGGTCGACGGGGGCCCAGTTGCGTTGGCCGCGGCGGGGTTCGACGACCGACCAGTCGACGTCGAGGCGCACCGCCCACATGCCGAGATCCTTGGCCACCGACAGCTCTCGGTTCAGATCGGCGTCGGACGCGGCGAGCAGAGCGGCTCCGGGGGAGGCCGCCACCTTGTGATCGCCACCCGCGAGTGAGCACGCGGCCGGTGCCGAATGGGCGTCGCTGCGCACCCATACGATGGCGGTGAGGGTTGCAACGAGGATGCACACGTACGTGAGTGCCGATCGGGTGGCCCGACCGTGCAGGGACCGTGTCATGGATGGTGCCTATCTGACGAGATGCGCATCGCGCGTCACAGGTGCCGGCCGCGGACTTCTTCTCGGCCGGACAACAACTCGTCGAGCATACGCGGTAAGGTCGCCGATTTGTCGTGTCCGTCCGCGATACGGCGCCGAGCCTCTGCGATCAACGAGCGGCGGAGGTCGGCGTCGTCGAGGACGCGTCCGATCGCCGCGGTGAGCGCGGGGGGATCCGACGGCGGGACGAGGACCCCGGCACCGTTGCGCAGGAACTCGGTGGTGCCGCCGTGGTCGGTCCCGATCACGGGTTTTCCGAAGGCCATCGCCTCGAGTACCGACAGCGGCCCGGCCTCCGGCGTCACACTCGCCGAGAGCACCACATCCCACCGCTGCAGCGCGGTCCGCAGGTCGGTGTGGCCGAGGAACCGGACGCGGCCGGCGAGATCTGGTTTTCCGGCCCGATCTCGTAGCGCGGCAACATGATCGGCGTCACCGGGGAACGATCCGCCGGCGAACTCGAGTTCGACATCCGGTAGCGCGGCGACGGCGTCGAGCGCGACGGCATGCCCCTTCCAGGGCGTGAGCAGGGCCAGCATGCCGACGACCGGCGGGTCGTGCAGATCGGTCGGGAGGGCGGGGACCGGCCAGGTCACCCCGTTGTGGGCGACGACGACCGGCAGGCCGAGTTCGGTGAGAGGTGCCGCGGTCGCCTCCGACACCGCCACCGCGCGCCTGATCACCGGTGCGCCGGCGCGGACGACCGCGTGTTGCCGGCCCGACGAAAGGGTGTCGTGCACGAGCCAGGAGATCCTTCCCGCGGGTCGCGCGATGCGTGCGGCGGGGAGTGCGAACAACGAGTTGACGATGGTCGACGTGCCGGCGGGCCGTGATACCCGGCGCAGGATGCGCCCGGCCCGTATCCAATCGAGCACGAGCCGGCCCGCACCCGCGAGACGTGCCAGGCCGCGCTCCCCACTCAGACCGAGCGGGGGGATGGCCACGTGGTCCACCCCGGCCGGGAGTCGTCCGGGCAGCGGACCGTCGGGACTGACGACCCGCACGGGGTGACCACGATCGACTGCGACGTCGATCAGATCGAGCATCACCTTCTCCGCCCCGGAGACCTGGCCGGTGTGCGCGACGAAGACGATCGTGCGCTCAGATGCGGAACCGGTCATCGGACCACCTTCGTGTGTCGGCCGGGAGGCGCGGTCGCCGCCCGGATCAGCAGGACGGCGGGCCCGGCGACGATCAGCGCCGCGCCGGCCGAGACGACCGGCCACGGCACCGAATCCGTCAACCGGACCCCGAGTGCGCAGGATGCCGCGGTGAGCGCGATCAACACGATGAGCGTGCCGAGCGGGAGCAGACCGGTGATCGGCAGTGTCCGGCCGATCACCACCCAGAGCGCCACCGCCGCGACGGCGAAGGTGATCACGGTGGCGACGGCCGCTCCGTCGTAGGAGTACCGCGGGATGAGGGCGACGTTGAGTCCGACGTTGAGGGCCACTCCGCCGACCGCGATCCACGGGTAGCGGTTCGCGTGACCGGTCGACGCCAGCAGGAAGATGCCGAGCACGATGAAGGCGGTGATCGCCGCGCCCAGGACGAGGAACCGGGCGGCGTTCGCACCGACGACGAACCGGTCGCCGTACAGGAGTCCGATGATGGGCCCGGCGCTCGGCCAGAAGGCGGCCACGGCGACCGCGCCACTCGCGGCGAAGACGGCGGCCGCACTTCGGCATCGCTGACGCAGGACCGCCGGTTGGCTCGGCCACGCGGCCACCAGCAGAGTGCTGACGGGGCCGATCGCGGCGAGGATGAGGGTGTCCATGATGTCGGAGAACTTGTACCCGATGCTGTAGATGCCGACCGCGTCGAGCGAGTCGAGCAGGCTCAGCAGCAGGACGTCGACCTTCTGCAGTGCGATGGTCAGCGCGAGACCGAGTGCCAGCGGAAGCGCGTCGGAGAGCATCGGTTTCCAGCGCGACCATTCGACGATCCGCGACGGCCGCAGCCCCGACGACCGGCGCATGATGCCGACGACCTTGATGATCAGCGAGAGGATCTCGTTCGCGACCGGGGCGAGGACGAACACCAGCAGCACCGGCGCGACCAATACGGCGGCGATCGTCAGGGCCAGCTGCAACACCTGCCCCAGGCTCTCGGCGATGGCGGTGAGCAGGAGGCGGTGCCTGCTCTGGAAGATGACCGTGAGTGCCTGTGCGGGCGTGGCGAACACGACGACGAGACCCGCGACGGCGGTCGCGCGGATGACGTCACCGGGGTACTGCAGCACGATCACGTAGGCGACGGCGATCAGGTAGCCGAGGAAGCCGAGTACCACCCGTAGTGCGATGAACGCCGACGATGTCTTCGCCACGTCGTCGGGATCGTCGGAGATGAGCCGGGCCATCACCGCGCGGCCGACCCCCAGATCGGTGAAGATCGCGGTCAGACCGAGCAGGGCGAACACGAACGAATAGGTGCCCCAGTCCTCCGGAGACAGGGTGCGCGCGACGAGAACGCTTCCGGCCCAGCCGAGCGCGGCGATCACAAGGCGACTCACCAGCATCGCGATCGTCGCCCGGGTGGCGGCCCGCGCATCCGAGGCGGGGTGCGGGCCGGTGTCGTCGGTTGGCGCGGTCTTCGGCCCGCTCCCGGCGCCGGTCGCCCGGGTCTGCCATTCGGCTTCGGCCTGCTGTTCGATCACCACGTCGGACGGCAGTGGGCCGGTGACATCAGGGCTCACGGCACCCCCGGAGCGGGTGGGTCGATGCCCGCAGCGCGGTAGGCCTCGACCGTCCGGCCGGCGGTGGTGTCCCAGCTCAGCGCCGACGCGACCGCGGTACCGGCGGCGACGAGCTCGGCGCGGGCGGCATCGTCGCGGACGAGGGGTTCGACGGCGCGGACCCAGTCGTCCTCGTCGTGGCCCTCGACCAGGGTCGCGCCGTTCCCCACGACCTGCGGAAGCGCGCCGACCGCGCTCGCGACGACGGCGCCCCGACAGGCCATCGCCTCGACCGGTGGCAGGCCGTAGCCCTCGTAGAAGGAGGCGTAGGCGGTCACGGTCGCCGCGGCGTAGAGCGACGGCAGGTCCTCGACGTCGACGTAGCCGAGCCCCACCGCCGACGAGGGCGCATCGGGCCCCGTCGAACCGGCGCCGCCCAGCACACACGGGATGTCGAGGCGCCGCGCCACCGCCGCCACCAGCTCGACGTTCTTGCGGGGTTCGACGGTGCCGATCTGCATCACGAAGCGTTCGGGCAGATCGTATTTCGCCCGGACGCGCTCGACGTCGGCGGCCGACGGCGGCCGGGCCCACTCGGCGGGCGCGAGTTCGGTGACGTACGCCTCCCGCCCGCACGTCTCGCGGATCCGTTCGGCGGTGAACTCGGAGACGGCGATCAGGACGTCGGCACGACGAAGTGTCGTGCGGACGAGTACGGATTCGCCCGCGGCGCGGAACCTGCTCGACGCGGACGGCATGTCGAGCACCGACAGGTCGTGGACGGTCGCGACCGTCGTGTCCGGACCGATGATCGGCAGGTCGACGTCGAGGCCGTGGAACACCCCGCCGGACCGGGTGGGCAGTACACCGAACAGTGCGCGCCGGACACCGTCGGCGACCGGACGCTCCACCGGTGCGATCGACGCCGGCAGTTCACCGACCGCGTCCGTCTGGACTACCGCGGACAAGGGGGTGCCGTTCAGATGGTTCGGCAGCGCCCTCAGGAGTTCGCGGATGTAGGTCTGGACTCCGCTCCCTCCGGGACGAAGTGCAAGCGCACCGTACGTGATTCGTGTTGTGCCGTCGCGCATCCAGCAGCTCCCAACAGTAACCAGAAGTAGAAGTCGAGCGGGAAGATCTCGAAGTAGGTGGCCACCAGGCACGCCACCATCGCCGCGACCATTGACGCACTGACACCCAGGACGAAGGCTCCATCCGGGTCGGGCATCCGGCGCGAGTACTGCACGCACCAGATCACCGCGGTCACGATCAGCGCCAGGAACAACCACAATCCGATCGGCCCGAGTTCGAGGAGGAGCTTCACGTAGTAGTTGTCCGGCTGATAGTTCTTCGACAATTGCTGCACGGTACCGCCGGCGCCCGCGGTGATCGTCTGGGACGTGTCGCCCCGGGCTGCCGACAGCGCGTCGGCGGCCGACCCGCTGGACGCGAGACCGGTTCCGAGCGGGTGTACCCCGATGCTCGCGAAGATCTCACCCCACCCGGAGCCACGCTCACTGAGGCTGCTCGAGGATAAGAACACCTTGGTGATGCTCGAGGGCAGGAACGGCAGCGAGATGACGGCGACGACGCCGAGTACGAGGAGCGGGGCGATGAGGCGGCGAAAGCGCAGTGCGGCGAGCCAGACCACCCCCACGACGAGGCCGAGGATCGCCGCCCGCACCACCGACGTGGCCATCGTGATCGCCATGACCGGCCAGCAGACGAGGAACAACTGGTTGCGCCGGCGTCCGGTGTCGGACAGGGCGACCGCCCCGCCGACCAGCAGGGCGAGCATGACGAAGAGTCCGAAGCCGAAGGGCTGATTGAACGTGCTGAAGGTGCGGAACAGCGGGCCGCTCGACCGGACCTGCTCGCCGTAGGTGTAGCCGAGTTCGACCAGCCGCGCCGGACCCAGGATCTGCTGCCCGATGCCCACGACGGTGGTGAGGACACCGAGCGCCATGATGATCGAGACCAGCCGGTCGCGATCGAGCGCGTCGAACGGGGTCAGCCAGAGGGCGAGGACCACGAACAGGTAGAAGAACGTGACCTTGACGCCGTACAGCCCGATGGGTCCGTAGACGTAGAGCGCCGAGACCACCCCGAACGCGACCAGCACGGCCGCGGCCGGCCACCACGGCATGTGCAGCGGCGGGCCCGTGCGCTCGGTGGGCCGGACGCGACGGTTGACCGCGCAGATGAGGGTGAGGGCGAGGACGCCTTCTTTCCACGCGGAGGCGATGCCGGGCACCGGAGCGATGTCGAGGAGGCCATCGAGGGGTGTGAGGGCGGCCAGCACCAGGAGCCCGCGCTGCGGGCGCCGGTAGATGACGGCGACGAAGGCGACGGCGAGGACCAGGGCGACGAGGACAGCGACCACGACGGGGAGGTACGCCACGCCGACCTGCCTTTCCACGTGCCCCCGTGGTCTGTTCTGGCCCCCGGCCATCCATGGTGGCACCTCGGAGGTCCGTTTGTCCGGGGCAACACGGACACACCTCGCCCCGGACGCCGCCGGACCCCCTCGGCCGCAGGTCAGTGACCCGAGATACGACGACCCTTTCGTGGGCGGGCCCGGTCCGGCCCGTATTCGGTTGTGAGAAGGCGCGGTTCCCCGAACGGGGGATCGAGGAGCTGCGGCATCCCCTTCACCGGTTGATGCATCGGGAGCAGGGTGTAACCGTCTTCCCACGGCAGGTGGCCGTGGTCGTCGGGCCAGACGACCTGGAGTTTCGGATGGTCCGGGAACAGGAGATTGGCCAGGAGGAGCTCGTCGTGATCGAGTTGCTCGATGAGTCGAACGGTCACGGCGACCGTCTGCAGCGGGATGTCGGTCTGCGCGGCGACGAGATCCCGCCAGTCTTCCCGGTGCAGGAGTGCGCCCAGCTCGTTCAGGATGTGGGTTGCCGTCAGCGGATCGACACCGTAGATCGAGAGCTCGGGAATCGAGTGCAGCGACAGTCCGGCGGTATAGGAGTAGCCGCACTCCGGCAGAGACTGTTCGGCACCGGACCGGGTCCGGATGTCGAACCCGTCGTCCACCTCGCCGACCGATGTCACCTGCCAGCCGCAGCGCCGGATGGTCTCGATGGTCGATCGGATGAGCGGATTGGGATGCCACCGGGGCAGACCTCGGATCGCGGCAGCGTGGTCTGACATGGATCGCTCCTTTGTTCGACGGGTGCGATCATCAGAACACGAGGCCCCGACAATTCTCCTCGGGCCGCCGCGGCGGGAGGCGAGCGGTCAGGTGTCCGCCGTGCGTCGGATACCGAACACGGTGAACAACGCCGCGCACGTGGCGAACACGACGAGCAGTGCGAGCCCGATCGTGTAACTGTGCGTGGTCGCGTCGTAGGTGGCACCCATGATCATGGGTGGGAAGAATCCGCCGAGACCACCGAGCGCGCCCACGATCCCGGTGACCGAGCCGACCCGCTCGGCGGGGGCGGCCTGGGCGACCCAGCTGAAGACCGACCCGGAACCGAGCCCCATGCAGACCGCCATCAGGACGAAGTCGAGTCCGGCGGGTATCTCCAGTGGTGGCTTCGTGATCATCCAGACGGCGAGCACGGCGGCACCGCCGCACGAGATCACGGTGATGATGCGGGGCCCGAACCGATCCGACAGGATCCCGCCGAGCGGACGCGCGATGACGGCGGCGATCGCGAACCCGGCCGTACGGGTGCCGGCTGCCTGTAGGTCGAAGTCGTACACGTCCTTGAGGTAGGTCGGCAGGTAGGTGCTGAAGGCGACGAACCCGCCGAAAGCGGCGGCGTAGAGGAAGCCCAACTGCCAGGTGACCGGAAGCTTCGCGGCGCCGATGAGCTTGGGCACCACCGAATCATGGGAAGGAGTCCATCGGGGCGAGTCCCGCATGAACAGCCAGCAGATGACCGCCACCACGGCCAGCGACACGGCGATGATCAGGTGTGTGGCGATGTAACCGAACCACGACACGAATCGCGGGGTGAAGAAGGCGGACAGCGCGGTCCCGCCCATCCCGGCCCCGAAGACGCCGGTGGCGAAGCCACGCCGCGACTTGTCGTACCACGCGTTCACGAACGGGATGCCCACGGCGAACGTGGTACCGCCGACGCCGAGGAAGAATCCGGCGACGAGCAGGAGCGGGTAGCTCGCGAAATGCCCGGCGGCTGCGACCAGCAGCACGAACGGGATGGTGACCACCAGCAGCACGGTGAACATGAGGCGACCGCCGAAGCGGTCGGTGAGTGCGCCGGTGAGGATTCGGCCCAGCGAGCCGACCAGGATGGGGATGGCGACGAGCACCGACTTCTGCGTCGCGGAGAGGTCCAGCTGATCGGTGTAGACGACTCCCAGCGGGCCGATGAGATTCCACGCCCAGAAGCTGATGGTGAACGCGAGTGTTGCCAGAGCGAGATTCGTCGTCTGCGCACGCGAGCTGATGGCGGTCGTCGTGGTGTCGGTGGTCATCGATCACGGTCCTTCACTCCGACGGGCGCCCATCCGGGGCGGTACGGCTGATTCCCCGGCATCGACCTCTGGTCGCGGCTGCGGTACACGATGTAGGGACGGAACAGGTAGTGCACCGGAGCGGTGAAGATGTGCACGAGCCTGGTGAACGGCACCATCGCGAAGAGCAGCATCCCGATCAGGATGTGCACGTGAAAGCGCAACGGCGCCTCGGCCATCGCCGAGACATCGGGCTGCAGGACGAACAGTGAGCGGAACCACGGCGACACCGTCTCGCGGTAGTCCACTCCTTCGGCATGCGGATCGAAGGTCCCGATCAGGGTGATGTAGGTGCCCGCCACCAGAGCCGTGACCAGGACGAGGTACATCGCCTTGTCGTTGCGTGTGGTCGCCATGAACACCGGCCCGACCGTGCGTCGCCGGTACACAAGCATGCCGACCCCGACGAGTGTCGCCACCGCGGCGAAGAGTCCGAAGCCGCCCGCGCCCCAGTGGTATACGGTCTCCGAGACGCCGATGGCCTCGGTCCACGACTCGGGGATCAGCAGTCCGATCGCGTGACCGATGATCACCACGAGCACGCCGTAGTGGAACAGGGGTGAGGCGATCCGCAACAGCCGGGACTCATAGAGCTCCGACGACCGCGTCGTCCATCCGAATTTGTCGTAGCGATAGCGCCAGATGGTTCCGCCGATGAGCAGTCCGAGCGTCGCGTAGGGCACCACGCCCCACAGGAAGATGTCCACGCGTCACCTCTCGTTCGGTCGGTCGGTCAAGCCGGGTCGGGCATGTGGCGGGTCACGTCGGGTCCAGGGGCAGAAGTCGCGGGTCGTACGGTTCGAGTCCCACCGTCTCGGTGGGGACGGGCCGCGACATCGCCATCGCCGATTCGCGGTCCGGCGGAGACGGACTGGGCAGCGTTCTGCACACGGCATCGAGCGTCGCCGCATACGGGGATTCGCGTTCGAGCAGTGAGAACTTGATGAGTTCGAGTGCTGCACGGTGCTTCTCGAGTATCTCGACGCCGCGCTGCGGATCGGCGCGGGCGCTGAACTCGAGCACGATGGGCAGGTGGTCGGGCAGCTCCCCGTGGAGATCGACGAGGAACCCGCTGTCCCGGTAGGCCTGCTTGAACTCACCGAGAGAGGTGCCGCGCCGGCGGGTGTCGCCGTCGGTCCAGTACGACAGGTAGAGGGTGTGCCGCTTCGACAGGTCGAACAGATCGATGTACTCGCGTCGGAGGTCCCCGGGATCGCCCGCCGCCAGGTGATCGACCGTGATCCGCATCCGTTGGGCCGCTGCGTATTCGTTGCGCTCGTCGAGCGCGGCACGCATCAGGTCGACTCGTGCGAGGACGTCGTCGTCGGGATAACTCAGGCACCACGAAGCGATCTGGTGGATCACGCGGGCGTCGGCCGGTTGCCGTCGACGGGTGGCCGAACGGCGGTCGAGGGCGCGCAGGGCCTTCACGGGGCACCGCCGCCATCTCGGAGTTCGCGTTCGGGGAACATGCCTGCGGGAACGCCGTTTCCGTCCCAGTTGAGCAGGTTGGTCCGGCCGGCCATCGTGTGCTCGCCCGCCGCGGTGTCGGTGGTCTGGCGCTGTTTGAGCGCGTGGAAGGTTTCGACCGAAACCGGTGCGGGCCGCCCACTGGCCTCGCCGAAGGCCGACGAGTCGAACATGCCCGGTCCGTCCTCGTAGTCCAGCGAGCACGCCATCTCGTCGAGCTTCTCGGCCTGCTCGAGGTGGGCGGTCGGAATCACGTAACGAGCATCGTATTTCGCGATCGCCATCAGGCGGTACATCTCGTAGACCTGTTCCTCGTCCATGCCCACGGCGGCCGGGATGCCCGGGTCGGTCTCCCGGCCCAGGGTGACGTCACGCATGTAGGCGCGCATCGCGGCCAGGCGCCGGAGCACGCCGTCGATGACGTCGGTGTCTCCCGCACTGAACAGCTCCGCCAGGTACTCGACGGGGATCCGGAGTGCCTCGATCGCGCCGAACAGTGTTCCCGGACTCTCGGCGTCGTGCCCCTGTTCGGTGAGCAGGTCGACGATCGGCGACAAGGGCGGTACGTACCAGACCATCGGCATGGTGCGGTATTCCGGGTGCAGCGGGAGTGCGACCCTGTACTTCTTGGCCAGCGCGTAGACCGGTGATCGACGTGCCGCCTCGAGCCAGTCGTCCGGTATCCCGTCGGCGGTGGCCGCGGCGATGACCTCCGGGTCCTCGGGGTCGAGCATCAGGTCGAGCTGGGCCTCGTACAGATCTCGTTCATCAGGGGTCGACGCCGCCGCGGTCACCGCGTCGGCGTCGTAGAGGAAGATGCCGAGATACCGCAGCCGACCGACGCATGTCTCCGAACACACCGTCGGCTGACCGACCTCGATGCGCGGATAGCAGAGGGTGCACTTCTCGGCCTTGCCGGATTTGTGGTTGAAATAGATCTTCTTGTAGGGACATCCGGTGATGCACTGCCGCCAGCCGCGGCAGCGGTCCTGGTCGACGAGCACGATGCCGTCCTCGCTGCGCTTGTAGATCGCGCCGGACGGGCACGACGCCATGCAGCTGGGATTGAGACAGTGCTCGCAGATCCGCGGCAGATAGAACATGAACGTCTGCTCGAAGCCGAACTTGACGGCGTCCTCGGACTCGCGTCGCAGCTTCTCGACGACGGGATCGTGCGGTGCGAGTTCCGGTCCGCCACCGAGGTTGTCGTCCCAGTTCGCCGACCAGGTCACCTTCGTGTCCTTGCCCGTCAGCAAGGATTTGGGCCGGGCGACGGGGAAGTCGTCGCCGAGCGGGGCGTCGATCAGGGTCTGGTAGTCATACGTCCACGGTTCGTAATAGTCGTCGATGGTGGGTTGGACCGGACTCGCGAAGAGCGTCAGCAGTTTCTGCAGTCGTCCGCCGGCTCGGAGTCGCAACTTGCCGTTGCGGTTGAGCCGCCAACCGCCACGCCACGTGTCCTGGTCCTCGTAACGGCGCGGATAGCCCTGTCCCGGGCGGGTTTCGACATTGTTGAACCAGACGTACTCCGTACCCGATCGATTGGTCCACGCCTGTTTGCAGGTCACCGAGCAGGTGTGGCAACCGATGCACTTGTCGAGATTCATCACCATCCCGACCTGAGCCATCACTCGCATCAGTACGTCACCTCCTGCGCGCGTTTGCGGATCGTCGACACCATGTCGCGCTGATTGCCGGTGGGACCGAGATAGTTGAAGGCGTAGGACAACTGGGCGTACCCGCCGATGAGGTGCGTCGGTTTCACCAGCAACCGCGTCGGTGAATTGTGGATGCCGCCACGGCGTCCCGTCGCCTCCGACTTCGGTACGTCGATGGTGCGTTCCTGCGCGTGGTGGACGTAGCAGACCCCGGCCGGCATGCGGTGACTGACGATCGCCCGGCAGACGAACACCCCATTGGCGTTGACGCATTCGATCCAGTCGTTGTCGGACACCTCGATCGAGGCCGCGTCCTGGGGGCTGAGCCACGCGGTCGGGCCGCCCCGCGACAGCGACAGCATGAACAGGTTGTCCTGGTATTCACTGTGAATGGACCATTTGGAGTGCGGGGTGAGGTAGCGGACCGTGATCTCCCGGGAGCCGTCGGGGCCGAGTTTGGGTTCGCCGAACAGCCTGTGCATGTCCAGCGGCGGCAGGTAGATGGGGAACGACTCGCCCATGTCGATCATCCAGTCGTGATCGAGGTAGAAGTGCATCCGTCCGGTGAGGGTGTGAAAAGGCTTGAGGCGTTCGATGTTCACGGTGAACGGCGCATACCGGCGCCCGCCGGTCTCCGACCCCGACCACTCGGGGGAGGTGATCACCGGCACCGGTGCCTTCTGGGTGTCGGCGAAACTGATCCGCTTCTCCTCGGAACCGCGTGCGAGATCGTCGAGCCGCACGCCGACACGTTCCTGGAGTTGCTCGAAACCGGCAACCGCGAGTTCGCCGTTCGTGGTACCCGACAGCGTGAGGATGGCCTCGGCGAGTTTCTCGTCGGTGTCGATGGCCGGCCGGCCGTCGCCGGCCCCGCCCAGCATCACCCCGTTGGATTCGGCGAGTCGCCGCGTCTGCTCCTCGAGTGGGTAGGTGACGTTCTTGACGGTGAAACCGAGCGAGTCGGCCAGTGGACCGACGGTCGCCAGCTTGTCCGCGATCGTCGTGTAATCCCGTTCGACGACACTGAAATTGGGCATGTTGCGGCCCGGCTGCCCGCGAGCTCCGTCCCGCTGCCAGTCGACCACCCGACCGTGCGGTTGAGCCGTCTCGCCGGGGGTGTCGTGCTGCAGCGGCACGCTCACCAGGTCGTGGCGCGTCCCCAGGTGGGTGCGGGCCATCTCGGACAGTCGGCGTGCGAGCCGATGGAACAACTCGAAATCGGACTTCGCCTCCCACGGCGGGTCGATCGCCGGGGTGAAGGCGTGGACGAACGGGTGCATGTCCGTCGACGACAGGTCGTACTTCTCGTACCACGTGGCCGCGGGGAGCACGATGTCGGACAGCAGCGTCGTCGAGGTCATCCGGAAGTCCGCGGACAGCAGCAGATCGAGTTTGCCCTCGGGAATGTCGTCGCGCCAACGGATCTCGGCGGGACGCGGTGTGTCGGGATTCTCCGTGCCGAGGACGTTGTGGTGGGTGCCGAGCAGCGTGCGGAGGAAGTACTCGTTGCCCTTGGCCGACGAGCCGAGCAGGTTCGACCGCCAGAGCACCAGCGTCCGCGGCCAGTTCTCCGGGGCGTCGACGTCGGAGATCGCCGGGGTCAGGTCACCGCTCTGCAGACGTTCGGCGACGTAGCCGGCGACATCGGTGGCCGTACCGTCGTCGATCGCAGCCGCCGCGGCCTCGCCGACGTCGAGCGGGTTGGCGGAGAACTGGGGATAGAAGGGCATCCACCCGAGTCGTGCCGACTGTGCGATGGCGTCGGCGGTGTGTTCGTGGTCCATCGTGCCGCGGGCGAGGGGAGAGGCGAGTGAGGCCGTCGAATACCCGTCGTTCCGCCACTGACCGGTGTGCATGTACCAGTAGGACGTACCGGTCATCGTGCGTGGCGGACGCGTCCAGTCCAGGGCGTTCGCCAGCGAGATCCACCCGGTGATCGGGCGGCATTTCTCCTGTCCGACGTAGTGTGCCCAGCCTCCGCCGTTGCGGCCCATGCACCCGGTGAGAATCAGCAGGGACAGGATCGCGCGGTAGGTCGCGTCGCCGTGGAACCACTGGCAGATACCGGCCCCCATGATGATCATCGACCGGCCCTGTGACTCCTCGGCATTCGCGGCGAACTCCCGCGCGACGCGAATCGCGGCGGCCGCCGGGACGCCGGTGATCTCGGCCTGCCATGCCGGGGTGTAGGGCGCCGAGACGTCGTCGTAACCGGTGGGCCACTCGCCGGGGAGTCCGTCGCGGGCGACGCCGTACTGGGCGAGCATCAGGTCGTAGACGGTGGTGACGAGCCGACCGCCGATGCGCCGCGCGGGAACGCCGCGCCGGACCACCGAGCCGCTGCCGTCGGGCGCGTCGAACAGGGGGAAGGCCACGGTGACTGGCTCGGCGGCATCGCCGAGCAGGGTCAGCGCCGGACGCGCGCCCTCCAGATCGAGGTTCCACCGCCCCTTGCCCGACTCGGCATACCGGAAGCCCATCGAACCGTTGGGAATCACCGGTCCGTCCTGCTCGGAGTCCCAGAAGACGGTCTTCCACACGTCCTCGTCGGCGGGTGCACGGCCTCCCGCGTCGAGTTCGTCGGCGGTGACGAACTTTCCCGCGACGAACTGGCCCGGGTGCTCGTCGCCCTGCTCGTCGAGATGGATCAGGAACGGGAGGTCGGTGTAACGCCGCACATAGTCGTCGAAGAAGCCGGTCGAGCGCTGCACGAAGAACTCGGTGAGGATGACGTGCCCCATCGCCATCGCGAGGGCGCCGTCGGTGCCGGCCTGGGCCGGCAGCCATTCGTCGGCGAACTTCGTGTTGTCGGCGTAGTCGGGGCTGACGGTCACCACCTTGGTGCCCCGGTATCGCACCTCGGCCATCCAGTGGGCGTCCGGGGTCCGCGTGACGGGGACGTTGGAACCCCACATCATCAGGTAGGTCGCATCCCACCAGTCGCCGGATTCGGGAACGTCGGTCTGGTCGCCGAAGACCTGCGGGCTCGCCACCGGGAGGTCGGCGTACCAGTCGTAGAACGACGTCATCACCCCGCCGATGAGCTGGATGAACCGGGTGCCGACGCAGTGGCTGACCATCGACATCGCCGGGATGGGTGAGAAGCCCGCACAGCGGTCGGGGCCGTACGTCTTGATCGTGTGCACGTGTGCAGCGGCCGCCATCTCGATGGCCTCGTCCCAGGTCACCCGTACCAGTCCGCCCTTGCCGCGAGCCTGCTGATACGAGCGCCGCCGAAGCGGATCGCCCACCACATCGGCCCAGGCCTCGACGGGATCGTGGAGGCGCTTCTTGGCCTCGCGGTACATCTCGACGAGGACACCACGCGCGTACGGATGCCGCACGCGCGTGGGGGAGTAGGTGTACCACGAGAAGGCGGCCCCGCGCGGGCACCCGCGCGGCTCGTACTCGGGACGGTCCGGGCCGACCGACGGATAGTCGGTCTCCTGGGTCTCCCAGGTGATGATGCCGTCCTTGACGTAGACCTTCCAGGAGCAGGAACCCGTGCAGTTCACCCCGTGCGTGGAGCGCACGATCTTGTCGTGGCTCCACCGATCGCGGTAGAACACGTCGCCTGCGCGGCCACCCTCGCGGAAGACCGCTCGACGGTCGTCCGTCTCGTCCCAACGGGTGAAGAATTTTCCGATGTCCAACAGGGCTGTGGCTGCGGTGCCCTGGATGTCGTCAGACCGGGCCATGTGCGTCACCCTACGGACGGTATGGCGAACTTTCTTAGCGAATCGAAAAGTCGATCAAATGCGGCGCACAATGTTTCCGCAGAATACATTCGTGGCATGTGGACAACTCCAATGTGATCGGCACGGTCACCGTGTCGCGACGGTCAGCAGGATCGCGGAATCCTCTTCGGCGGTCAGGCCATGGCGTTTCGAGGGAATCGTCACCAGGTCGCCCTGCGCACCTTCCCAGCGGCCACCCTGGTCGCCATCCGCCTCGGTCAGGACGACGCGTCCGCGCAGGACCTGCACCGTGGCCTCGGTGGGACTGTCGTGATCCGACAGCGCGGCGCCCGCGACCAGTGCGATCACCGTCTGCCGCAGGTGACGAGACGAGTTGCCGTGCAACGTATGAGAGGCTCGCCGGCTCGACGCCTCACGCGCGGAGGAGAGGAGCTGGTCGACGAGTTCGGGCAGATGAGTCGAATCCACGTGTACACCATGGCATCGCGACACGACGCCGATACGGCAATCGGGTGGATCGGGTCCGGTTCGTTGTCCATTTTGATCGCGCCTGGGACGGCCGGCAGAAATAGATCACGCAATCATTGCGGAAATAGGCCCACAACGCAGCGGGCGGCATTCTCCGAAATGCCGAATGAGACGTTCTCGTGAATGCGTTCCGCGTGACGTCGGAAACCGCGCGGTGTCGTGTCAACCCAGTCGCATGCGGAGCAGACGATCGTCGCCGTCCGTCGGCCTGCCCCGACCGTCGGTGTTGCTGGTGCCGAACCACAGGGAGCCGTCCGGTGCCGCGGCCACGAGTCGCAGGCGTCCGAACTCGTCGGCGAAGCGGCCGACCGGCTCGCCGGCGAGGAGGCTCGCGGGCACGTCGGAGGTGCCCTCGGGCGAGGCGGCCAGCGGTATCTCCCACAGTCGCCGACCGCGGAGTGCCGCCATGTACGCGCGGTCGCCGACTATGGCGAGCCCGGCCGGGGAGGCCTCACGCGTGGTCCAGGTGGCGGCGGGCGCGACGAACCGCGGATCGTCGGAGTCGCCTTCGGCCTCCGGCCACCCGTAGTTGCCGCCCGGGCGGATCAGATTGAGCTCGTCGCGGCTGTTCTGTCCGAACTCGCTCGCCCACAGCCGCCCCGCACCGTCGAAGGCCAGACCCTCCACGTTGCGGTGCCCGTACGAATAGACCTCGTTGCCGAACGGGTTGCCCGGCCACGGACGGCCGTCGCGGTCGACCCGCAGGATCTTGCCGTTGAGCGCTGCGCGATCCTGGGCGACCTCCGGCACCGCGGCATCGCCGACCGCGACGAACAAGCTGCCGTCGGGACCGAAGGCCAGGGCTCCGCCGTGATGGTTGTAGGCCGCGTCGAGTCCGGTGATCAGGGGGCGGGCGCCGGTGAGCCGGGTCCCGTCGAACTGCAGGCGCACCAGCCGGTTGTCGGCGGCCGTCGTGTAGTAGACGAACACCGCGCTCTCGTCGCCCGGCGCCATCGCGATGCCCTGCAGCCCGCCCTCGCCGAGCGGCGCGGCGTCGCCGAACTCGCCGACCGTCCGCACCTCGCCGCGAGGGGACACCCGCACGACGGTCGCGTCGTCACGCTGGGTGACCAGCGCGTCGCCGCCGTTCAGGAAGGCCAGCGCCCAGGGCACGTTCAGTCCCGACGCGACGGTCTCGACGTTCGACACGCCCCCCGGTGGGACCGTCGCCGCGGACCGGTTCGGTCCGCCGCGTGGTGTGGTGGTCGTCTCCTCGTCGCCGGAGCAGCCGGCCAGTACCGTGGTGCCGGAGACTCCGAGGAGCCCGGCCCCGAGGAGTCCTGATCTGAGTAGCTGACGCCGGTCCATACCCTCGATGGTGCCCGAGGTCCGCGGCCGATGACCGGCGCCGATTTGGGTCTACGCTGCGAGTTCCCTACACTAGACCGGTTGCCTGTGCACCTCAGGTGTCCGGGACACAACTGAATAGTCTCCGGTGCCGGCGAAAAGCCAAGGGCATCGGCGGCGAGAACCTTCAGAAACAACTATCCACTTCGTGGAAGGCCCACCGCAGGTCACGGGGATGTCCCCGCGTCCGGCGCTGTATGGGAACCGCTACGAGAAAGGTTGACGGTCACCCATGACCATGACTGACCCGATCGCAGACTTCTTGACGCGTCTGCGTAACGCCAACTCGGCGTACCACGACGAGGTGACACTGCCCTCGTCGAAGATCAAGGTGAACATCGCCGAGATCCTCAAGCGCGAGGGCTACATCACCGACTACCGCACCGAAGACGCGGAGGTCGGCAAGAGCCTCGTCGTCTCCCTGAAGTACGGCCCGAGTCGTGAGCGCTCCATCGCCGGCCTGCGCCGCGTCTCCAAGCCCGGCCTCCGGGTCTATGCAAAGTCCACCAACCTGCCCAAGGTTCTGGGCGGCCTCGGCGTGGCCATCATCTCCACGTCGTCGGGCCTGCTCACCGATCGCCAGGCAGCCAACCAGGGCGTGGGCGGCGAAGTCCTCGCCTACGTCTGGTAGGGGAGGTAACACAATGTCGCGTATCGGAAAGAACCCCATCGAGATCCCCGCGGGCGTGGACGTCACCATCGACGGCCAGAACGTCACCGTGAAGGGCCCCAAGGGTGAGCTCTCGCTCACCGTCTCCGAGCCCATCGTGGTCGCCAAGGAGGACAACTCCATCGTCGTGACCCGCCCCAACGACGAGCGTCGCAGCCGCGCGCTCCACGGCTTGAGCCGTTCACTCGTGAACAACCTCGTCGTGGGCGTCACGCAGGGCTACACCAAGAAGATGGAGATCTTCGGTGTCGGCTACCGCGTGCAGGCCAAGGGCAGCGACCTCGAGTTCGCGCTCGGTTACAGCCATCCCGTGCCGATCGAGGCCCCGGCGGGCATCACGTTCGCCGTGGAGTCCCCGACGAAGTTCTCGGTGTCGGGTATCGACAAGCAGCAAGTCGGCGAGATCTCGGCGGTCATCCGCCGCCTGCGTCGTCCGGACCCCTACAAGGGCAAGGGCATTCGCTACGAGGGTGAGCAGATCCGTCGCAAGGTCGGAAAGACGGGTAAGTAAGCCATGAGTGAGACAGCTACCAAGACAGTTCGCAAGCCCGTCGGCAAGGACGTGTCGACGCGTCGTCGCAAGGCGACCGCCAACCGCCACTTCCGCCTCCGCAAGAAGGTCAGCGGAACCCCGGCCCGTCCGCGTCTCGTGGTCAAGCGCAGCTCGCGCCACATCCACGTCCAGCTCATCGACGACCTGGCCGGCAAGACGCTGGCCGCGGCATCGTCGATCGAGGCCGACGTGCGTGCCGCAGGCGGCGACAAGTCGGCGCAGGCCCGCAAGGTCGGCGAGCTGATCGCCGCCCGCGCCAAGGCCGCCGGCGTCGACGCCGTCGTGTTCGACCGTGGCGGCAAGGACTACCACGGCCGGATCGCAGCGCTCGCCGATGCCGCCCGCGAGGGAGGCCTGAGCTTCTGATGACCATCTTCACCAGCTACACCCACATGACCGGAGGGAACCTCTGATGCCCGGACGTCAGCGTGACGGCGGAAACGGACCCGCCGGTAACGACAACAACCAGAACAACCAGGGCGGCGGCAACGACCGTCGCGGCGGTGGCCGCGGCGACCGTCGCGATCGCGGCGGCCGCGACCAGGACCGCAACCAGCTCGAGCGCGTGGTGACCATCAACCGCGTCTCGAAGGTGGTCAAGGGCGGACGCCGTTTCTCGTTCACCGCTCTCGTGGTCGTCGGCGACGGCCAGGGCATGGTCGGTGTCGGCTACGGCAAGGCCAAGGAAGTCCCGGCGGCGATCCAGAAGGGCGTCGAGGAAGCTCGCAAGAACTTCTTCCGCGTGCCGATGATCGGCGCGACCGTCACCCACCCGGTCCAGGGTGAGGCGGCCGCCGGTGTCGTCATGCTGCGCCCGGCCAGCCCCGGTACCGGTGTCATCGCCGGTGGCGCGGTGCGTGCCGTGCTCGAGTGCGCGGGCGTCCACGACGTCCTCGCCAAGAGCCTCGGCTCGGACAACGCCATCAACGTCGTGCACGCCACCGTTGCCGCACTCAAGATGCTGCAGCGTCCCGAAGAGGTCGCGGCCCGCCGCGGTCTGCCGATCGAGGACGTCGCTCCGGCCGGTATGCTGCGCGCCCGTGCAGGACAGGGAGTCTGATCATGGCAGAGCTGAAGATCACCCAGGTCAAGGGCACCATCGGTACCAAGAAGAATCAGCGTGACAGCCTGCGGACCCTCGGACTCCGGGGCATCCGCCAGACCGTCACCCGCGAGGACACGCCGATCAACCGCGGCCTCATCAACGCGGTTCGTCACCTCGTGACAGTCGAAGAGGTTCAAGCATGACCATCAAACTCCATCACCTTCGCCCCGCACCGGGGTCGAAGACCGACAAGACCCGCGTGGGTCGCGGTGAGGGGTCCAAGGGTAAGACCGCCGGTCGCGGCACCAAGGGCACCAAGGCACGCAAGAACGTGCCCGCCGGGTTCGAGGGTGGCCAGATGCCGATCCACATGCGGCTGCCGAAGCTCAAGGGCTTCACCAACCGCAACCGGATCGAGTACCAGGTCGTCAACGTCGGCGACATCGCGCGCCTGTTCCCGCAGGGCGGCACCATCGGCGTCGACGAGCTCGTCGCGGCCGGCGCCGTTCGCAAGAACAAGCTGGTGAAGGTTCTCGGCGACGGCGACCTTTCGGTCAAGGTCGACATCACCGCCGACAAGTTCACCGCTTCCGCCAAGGAGAAGATCGCCGCTGCCGGCGGCAGCGTCACCGAACTCTGACGGACACACACCGCGGTCGGGCGGCAGCATCGCTGCCGCCCGACCGGGGCGTTTCGGTGTGACTGTTAGAGTCTCAGACGTTGTCCCGCCGGACACCGCAAGATCGCCGCATCCCGAAAGATCATCGTCGATTGCCGAGCACACGGGGACCGGGTCGCATCGACCCGGGACGTACGCCTCGCGTGGTCGTTCCTAGGAGGAGTTAGTGCTTTCCCCCCTCTTCGCGGCCATTCGGACGCCGGACCTGAGGAAGAAGATCCTCTTCGTTCTCGGCATCATCGTCCTGTATCGGCTGGGTGCGACGGTCCCGTCCCCGGGCGTGGACTACCAGGCCGTGCGGGCGTGTCTCGACGAGGTCTCCTCGGGTGAGTCGAGCTCGGTCTACTCCCTGATCAACCTGTTCTCCGGTGGCGCACTGCTCCAGCTGTCGGTGTTCGCGATCGGCATCATGCCGTACATCACCGCGGCCATCATCGTGCAGCTGCTCACCGTGGTCATCCCGCGGTTCGAGCAGCTCCGCAAGGAGGGCCAGGCCGGCCAGGCCAAGATGACGCAGTACACGCGTTATCTCGCCGTCGCCCTGGCATTGCTGCAGTCGACCGGCATCGTGGCCCTCGCCGATCGCGGCCAGCTCCTTCCGCAGTCCTGTGCGACCAGCGGCGAGGTGCTCAACGACTCGAGCATCTTCGGTCTGTCGATCATCGTGCTCGTCATGACCGCCGGCGCCTGTGTCGTCATGTGGTTCGGTGAGCTCATCACCGAGCGCGGCATCGGCAACGGCATGTCGCTCCTGATCTTCGCCGGTATCGCCGCCCGCATCCCGGCCGAGGGTCGCTCCATTCTGAACAGCCGCGGCGGACTCGTCTTCGCGCTGGTGTGTGTCGCCGTGCTGATCATCATCGCCGGCGTGGTCTTCATCGAGCAGGGCCAGCGGCGCATCCCGGTGCAGTACGCCAAGCGCATGGTCGGCCGGAAGATGTACGGCGGGTCGTCGACGTACCTGCCGCTGAAGGTCAACCAGGCCGGCGTCATCCCGGTGATCTTCGCCTCGTCTCTGCTGTACCTGCCCCAGCTGATCGTCGAACTCACGCGCAATCCCGATGGGACGCAATCGACCTGGCAGGAGTACGTCACCAGGTATCTGACCGACCCCAGTAACGGCGTCTACATCGCCGTGTACTTCCTGATGATCATCTTCTTCACGTACTTCTACGTGGCTGTGACGTTCAATCCAGAAGAGCGCGCCGACGAGATGAAGAAGTACGGTGGGTTCATCCCGGGCATCCGACCGGGCGCCCCGACCGCCGAATATCTCGGGTATGTGCTCAGTCGCATCACTCTGCCGGGCTCGATCTACCTCGGTATCATCGCGGTACTCCCGAACCTGTTCCTCGAGATCGGCAACAGCGGCAACGTCCAGAACCTGCCGTTCGGTGGTACGGCCGTGTTGATCATGGTCGGCGTGGGTCTGGACACGATGAAACAGATCAACAGTCAGTTGATGCAACGCAAGTACGAAGGGTTCCTGAAGTGAGACTTGTCATCCTCGGCCCGCCCGGAGCAGGTAAAGGCACCCAGGCGGAACTCTTGAGCGAAGCACTCGGGATTCCCCACATCTCGACCGGCGATCTCTTCCGCGCCAACATCTCCCAGGGCACCGCCGTGGGTGTGGAAGCCAAGAAGTACCTCGACGCCGGCAACCTCGTCCCGTCCGAGATCACCGTGGACATGGTCCGCGCCCGCGTCGGTGAGCCGGACGCGGCGAAGGGCTTCATCCTCGACGGCTTCCCGCGCTCGACCGAGCAGGCCGACGCCCTCAACGACATCCTGGCGAACCTCGACGCCTCGCTCGACGCGGTGCTCTCGTTCGTCGTCGACACCGACGTCGTCGTGGAGCGCATGCTGGCGCGTGGTCGCGCCGACGACACCGAAGAGGTCATCCGCAACCGGATGGACGTCTACACCCGTGAGACCGCGCCGCTGCTCGCCTACTACGGCGACCAGGTCAAGACCATCGACGCGGTCGGCGACATCCAGGGCGTCCACCAGCGCGTCCTGAGCGCGCTCGGCGCCGGCGTCTCCTGACCCGCGTTTCCTGACAACCGAGGAATCGCTGTAACGCATGGGGTTTCGTAAGCGCAAGCGTGTCGTCCCGTTCCGCAGCGCGGGCGAGCTCGACGCCATGGCTGCCGCCGGTGCGGTCGTCGGGGCCGCTCTGGTCGCGGTACGCGATGCGGCGAAACCGGGGGTGAGCACCCTCGATCTCGACGAGGTGGCCGAGTCCGTGATCCGGGGAGCCGGCGCGGTGCCGTCGTTCAAGGGCTACCACGGCTTCCCCGGCTCCATCTGCAGCTCGGTGAACGAGGTGGTCGTCCACGGGATCCCGTCTGCGGAGGTCGTTCTCGCCGACGGCGATCTGGTGTCGATCGACTGCGGTGCGATCCTCGACGGATGGCACGGCGACTCGGCCTGGACCTTCGGTGTGGGGGCACTCTCCGTCGCGGACGAGGAACTGTCCGAGGCGACGCGCCTGTCGATGGAGGCGGGTATCGCGGCGATGGTCGACGGTGCGCGTCTCACCGACATCTCCCATGCCATCGAACTCGGCACTCGAGCCGCCGAGAAGACGTACGGCCGGGCATTCGGCATCGTGGACGGCTATGGCGGACACGGGATCGGCCGCGAGATGCACATGGACCCGTTCCTGGCCAACGAGGGTGAGCCGGGTAAGGGGCCGACGCTCGTCATCGGGTCCACGCTCGCCATCGAGCCGATGCTGACGCTCGGCACCACCGAGACCACCGTCCTCGATGACGACTGGACCGTCGTCACCGATGACGGATCGCGCTCCGCGCATTGGGAACACACCGTCGCGGTCACCGCCGACGGCCCGCGGATCCTCACCACTCGCCCCGCCTGAGTCTGAGCGCTACGCGCAGGATGGCCATCGGTCCCGCGACCGGCAGACGTCAACTCGACCGACAGACTTCGATCGAGGTCTGGGAGTCGAGTTGAGGTCTGGGGTTCGATCCGGGTGTCCTCCACATCCACGACGAGCCCGTCGTCTGGCGCCGGTATGACGAACGCTGGTGTGCGACGCCTGCGGAGTGACTGATCATGGGCGATGACCGTGTGGGCGCGGCCGTCTCGTCGTACCGTTGACCATGCATTCTGACGTGTCCTGGCTCATCGTCGTGCGCCGGCTTCCGTTCACCATCGCCCTCGCGACGGCCCTGCTGATCGTCGGTGCGACGACCGGCTCGCTGTGGGGCCGGGCATCGGACAAATCCTGGTATCGGGATGTCGCGTTCGGGCTGCCCGCTGTTCGGGAGGGGCGATGGTGGACGCCCGTCACGTCCGCGTTCGTCGAGCCCGGGCCCTGGCTGTACCTGCTGGCTGTGGTGGCTGTGATCGTCGGAATGGGTTGGGCCGAGTGGCAATTGGGCACCGTGCGGGCCGTTCTGGTCGGTGTCGCCGGCCACCTGGTCTCGTGTCTGCTGACGGTCCTGCTGTTGTGGTTGCTGTCGTCGGAGGTCACGTCCTGGCGCTGGGCGGAACAACTGGCGGACTCGCGTGCCACCGGCGTGGGGGCGCTGGTCGTGTCGGCGGTGGCCGTGGCCTCGGCGACCGTCCGTTCGCCGTGGCGGCTGCGCGTCCGGGTCCTGCTGGGGGCGATCGTCTCGATCGCGTTCCTGTTCGAGGGGACCCTCGCTTCGGTCGAATACGTCCTCGCAACGGTCATCATGATGGTCGTCGGGGAGAAGTTCTTCGCCACCAACGAGCGCGGCTGGGTTCCCCGCACGCGGCGTGAGGTCCGCATGCTGGGGTGCGCCGCGCTGTTGGTCATCGCGGGCGCGAACCTCTTGGTCTTCCTGTTTCCGGGCAGCGGGCCGCTGGGACCCACCGACTCGGGTGACGACTCGCTGTTCACGATGCTGATCGGCCTCGTCGTCAACGTGCTGATCGCCGATCAGCTGCGGCGCGGCAAGCGATGGGCATGGTGGGTGGCCGTCGTCCTCGGTGCGCTCAACGTCCTCGCGACCGTGCTCGCGGTGGTCCTCGTCGTCTTCACCGACGTGTCGTCGGAAGGCGCGGTGACGCTCGGGACCACGCTCCTGTGGGTGGTGGTCCTCGCGATCCTCATCCCCGGCCGGTTCGCCTTCGCGGTGCCGTGGCGCGTACGTCAGGTCGGTACCTCCGGCGAGGTCGACGACCCGGTCGGCCGCGTCGGGGAGCTGCTCCGCGTGCACGGCGGCGGCACCATGTCGTGGATGACGACGTGGCCGGGCAACAGCTACCAATTCACCGGGGACGCACGCGACCTCGACGATCAGTCCGTGGTGACCTACCGCAAGCATGTCGGCACGATGGTGGCGCTCGCCGACCCGGTGTGTGCGCCCGACCGGCTGCGTGACGCGGTCGACGCCTTCGTCGAACTCGCCGAAGGTGCCGGCGCCACACCCTGCTGGTTCTCGATCGGTTCGGCGACGTCGGAGATCGTCACCGAGCGCGGGTGGCTCAGTGTGCAGATCGCGGAGGACACGATCGTCGACCTGCCGGGCCTGGAGTTCAAGGGCAAGCCGTGGCAACACGTGCGGTCGGCGATGAACAAGGCTGCCAAGCAGGACATCTCGATGCGCATGGTCTCGCTCGCCGACGAGTCGTTCGCCGTCAAGACCCAGGTGCGCGCCATCTCCGAGGAATGGGTGGGGGACAAGGGCCTACCCGAGATGGGTTTCACCCTGGGCAGTGTCGAGGAGGCCATGGATCCCGCGGTGAGGGTTGCACTCGCGGTGGACCCGACGGGCAACGTACACGGCGTGCTCTCGTGGTTGCCGGTGTTCGCTCCGGGCGGCGACATCGCGGGCTGGACACTCGACATCATGAGGCGCCGCACCGACGGGTTCGGGCCGGTCGTCGAATATCTCATCGCATCGTCGGCGGTCGCTTTCAAAGACGAAGGTGCGCAGTTCATCTCGCTGTCGGGCGCCCCGCTGGCCCGGACCGGCGACTTCGAGGCCGAGCCGTTGGACAAACTGCTCGACACGCTGGGGGCCGCACTCGAGCCGTACTACGGGTTCCGGTCGCTGCACACCTTCAAGAAGAAGTTCAACCCCCGGTACGAGCCGGTCTACCTGGCGTTCCGTGACGAATCCGACCTCCCACGTATCGGGGTGGCCATCTCGCGGGCATACCTGCCGGACGCCACGACCGGTCAACTGGTCCGATTGGCGGCGTCGCGAGAAGGCTGACGCCGCCGCGCCGCGACGACGACCTCAGTGGGGGACCGCGACCGTTTCGGTGACCGCGGCGCCCGTCTGGTGGGAGATCCGGTCGGGTCGCGAGTAGATCACCATCGACTCGCCGCGGGAGAAGCCGACGAGGGTGATGCCGAGATCGTCGGCGGCGTCGGCCGCGAGTGACGAGGGCGCCGACACCGCGCAGAGCATCGGGATTCCCGCCATCGCGGCCTTCTGGACGAGTTCGAAGCTCGCGCGTCCGGAGACCTGCAGAATCGTGTTCGACAGCGGCAACCGGTCGGCGAGGACAGCCCAGCCGATCACCTTGTCCACCGCGTTGTGCCGGCCGACGTCCTCGCGCACGGCGAGGAGCTGCCCGTCGCTGCCGAAGAGCGCGGCGGCGTGCAGGCCGCCGGTCTTGTCGAAGACGTTCTGTTCGGCGCGCAACCGGTCGGGGAGGTCGAGAACGGTGCCGGCGGCGACGGTCATGGTGTCCGCGGCGGGGTCGTGGACGGAGGCGGTGGTCACCGCGGCGATGGAGTCCTTGCCGCAGATCCCGCATGCGCTCGTGACGGTGTTGACGCGGACCAGATCGGGTCCGGGAGGCGGGACGTGGGTGGCGAGCGTGGCGTCGACGACGTTGTAGGTGTTGGCGCCCTGGGCGTCGGTGCCTGCGCAGTAGCGCGCCGTGGAGAAGTCCGCGCCGGTGGTCACGACGCCCTCGGAGACGAGGTAACCGGCGACGAGTTCGAAGTCGTCGCCGGGCGTGCGCATGGTGACCGTGAGTGAGCGCCCGCCGACTCGGATCTCGAGCGGTTCCTCGACGGCCAGGGTGTCGGCACGGTGCGTCGGATCCGCATCGCGACGGATGCGGGTGACGCGGCGGCGTGCGGTGATTCGTCCCACGACTCCGACGATAGTCGTGAGACCGTCCGTCCCGGCGGTCTCAGACGTCGAGCACGAGGGTGACCGGACCGTCGTTGACGAGACCGACCTCCATGTGCGCGCCGAAGCGTCCGGTGGCCACGGTGGCGCCCAGAGCCCGCAATGCCTCGACGACCCCCTCGACCAGCGGTTCGGCGACGGCGCCGGGCGCGGCTGCGTTCCACGACGGTCGACGGCCCTTGGCGGTGTTGGCGTAGAGCGTGAACTGGCTGATGACGAGGATCGGTGCGTCGAGGTCGGCGGCGGCTCGTTCGGGCCCGTCGCCGCCGTCGAAGATCCGCAGCCGCCAGATCTTGTCGGCGAGCCGGAGCGCGTGGTCGGCGGTGTCGTCGTGCGTGACACCCACGAGGGCGACGAGGCCCGCCGTGCCCGACGGGATGTCGAGCTCACCCACGATCTCGCCGTCGACGCTCACACTTGCTCGGCTGACTCGCTGGAGAACGGCACGCATCGGTCCAGGATGTCAGGGCACGACCGCCGGACGGGCCGCGGTGTCAGTCGAGCGCGAACGTGACCGTGACGGTGAAGGTGAGCTCCTGCTCGCCGGGTTCGACGGGAACGGGTGCCGCCGCCACGTCCCGCTCGAACGTGCCCGGCGCGACGGGCTGTTCCTGGCCGCTCGTGCTCTCCTTGATCGTGAGGACATCGCCGAGGGAATCGCCGGCGAGACCGGCGTACTGCTCGGCGCGGCCCCGCGCATCGGTGAACGCGGCCTCACGTGCCTTCTCGAGGAGCTCCGAGTCGTCGTCGATGGCGAAGGCGACGTTGTTGATGCGAGTGTTGTCCCCGCCGGCCGTCGCGGCGGCGCTCAGCACGGTCGACGCCGTCGAGATGTCGCGGATGGTCACCCGGATCGTGTTGGTGGCGAGGTATCCGCTGATCTGGCTCGAGCCGCCGGGGGCGGGACTCGAGTACTGCGGGTTCACCGACACCTGCTGGGTGGCGACGTCCTTGCGCTCGACCCCGGCAGCCACGACCGCGTCGGTGACCGCGGTGACCTTGGCGCTCGTCTCGTTCAGCGCCGTCGTGACGTCGGACGCGCTCGCCTCGACACCGATGTCGGCACGCAGGGTGTCCGGTACGCCACTGACCTGTCCCGACCCGACGACGGTCACCGATCGTGGTTCGCCGCCGGTGTCGCTGCCACACCCCGCAGCCACCGAGACCACGGCGGCGAGGGCCGCGAGAGCCGACAACGTCCGGAGAGCGGGGCGTCGTGCCGCGCCGCGAGATGCGCCGTTCATCGGTCGACCGGATCCCGCATCAGCAGCGCCAGCAGCCAGCCGACCACCGACACGACGATCGCGCCGAAGATCGCCGACCAGAAGAAGTCGTCGACCTCCAGCCCCCAGTGTGTGGTGTTGCGGGTGATCCATGCGGTGAGTTCGAGCATCAACGCGTTGATGACGATGTGGATCAACCCGAGCGTCAGAATGTAGAAGGGGATGGCGATGATCTGCACGATGGGTTTGATGATCGCGTTGAGGACACCGAAGACCACGGCGACGACCAGCGCGATTCCGACCTTCTCGGCGGTCGTCGAACCGCCCACGAAGTCGATACCGGGAACGATCAGCGTCGCGACCCACAGGGCCACCGCGGTGAGCACGGTACGCACCAGGAAGGCAAGCATGGCGGACAGTCTGCCAGCAACGTCCGTTCATCCGTCGATCTGATCGCGACGGAACGCCATCATCGCGCGGATCGCGTCGTCGGGCGGCGGGGTGCCGGGCTGAAAACGCACGGTGCCCTTCTCCACGTCGAACCCGGCGAGGTGCGGCCGTCCGGCGTCCACCGCCTCCGGGCTGAACGGGTACAGCCCGATGTGCTTCTTGGTGCGCATCACGGACAGGAGCGGGCTCCCGTGATAGGTGAGGGCCGGCATCCCGTATCCCTCGCCCTGAACGGTGTCGGGGACCGTTCCGCGAGCCACGTCGTAGATGCGGCCGATCACGTCACGGTCGGCGGGGTCGAGGCCGTCGAGATAATCGTCGACAGTGCCCATCCGGGGCGGCCCCTCTCGGTGGCGCGAAGCACGCATTTGGCCTGGCCTGCTCGTTCGCGTAACATGGACCGTCGGTGCGCATCGCGTGCCGGGCCTCAGCGTGTCAGCACGTGGGTCCGGGCCGGCGTACACCGGGTGCAGGTCCTCGCGGACCGGTGCCCACACCCTAACGGACAAACACTGATTCAATCCGGCCAACCGCCGCAGCATCATCAGATGTCGCGGACGCGGCCAGGAATCGCGGAGGACATGGCGAAGAAAGACGGGGCCATCGAGGTCGAGGGTCGAGTGATCGAACCCCTGCCCAATGCGATGTTTCGTATTGAGCTGGAAAACGGACACAAGGTTCTCGCCCACATCAGCGGCAAGATGCGGCAGCACTACATCCGCATCCTGCCCGAGGACCGGGTCGTCGTGGAACTCTCGCCCTACGACCTGGCTCGTGGGCGAATCGTGTACCGCTACAAGTAGGACTTTCCCGGCGCCGCCGGGGACAGACTTCCCGGACATCCGTTCGGGAGGAGACCGACACCCACGTGTACGGCCGTTTCGGCGTGCGCGCGGGCGAGCCGAGCAGGAGAGACTGACGTGAAGGTTCAGCCGAGCGTCAAGCCGATCTGCGAGAAGTGCAAGGTGATCCGCCGCAACGGTCGGGTCATGGTGATCTGCGAGAACCTGCGTCACAAGCAGCGTCAGGGCTGATCACGCGCACCCTCCGGGTCGCTTGAGTCAGAACAACTGAAGATCGACAACTGAATAACCAAGGACCTCCCAACACCAGCGGCGACAGACGCGTCACCGCCTACCTCCGGATCAGAGGCCGGAGCCCACGAGGCCGGACATACGGTTCGGCACCAGCTCGCGGGACGGACTGGGAGCAGACCTCTGAGAAATCGAAAAGGAAATCCGCCACATGGCACGTGTTGCTGGTGTGGATCTCCCCCGCGAGAAGCGGCTGGAGATCGCACTGACCTACATCTACGGAGTTGGGCGCACCACCTCCAAGGAGATCCTCGAGGGGACCGGCCTCAGCCCGGACCTGCGAGCCAAGGATCTCACCGACGCAGACGTCTCGAAGCTGCGTGAATACATCGAAGCCTCGGTGAAGGTCGAAGGTGACCTGCGTCGCGAGGTGCAGGCCGACATCCGTCGCAAGATCGAGATCGGCTGCTACCAGGGTCTGCGCCACCGCCGTGGCCTGCCTGTCCGCGGACAGCGCACCAAGACCAATGCCCGCACTCGCAAGGGCCCGAAGAAGACCATCGCCGGGAAGAAGAAGTAATGCCTCCGAAGTCACGTAGCGCAGGCCCGAAGAAGGGCACCCGCCGTCGCGATAAGAAGAACGTCCCGCACGGCCACGCGCACATCAAGTCGACGTTCAACAACACCATCGTGTCGATCAGCGACCCCAGCGGAAACATCATCAGCTGGGCGTCGTCGGGCCACGTCGGTTTCAAGGGCTCGCGCAAGAGCACCCCGTTCGCGGCTCAGCTCGCGGCCGAGAACGCTGCGCGCAAGGCCCAGGAGCACGGCGTCAAGAAGGTCGACGTGTTCGTCAAGGGACCGGGTTCGGGTCGTGAGACCGCGATCCGCTCCCTGCAGGCAGCCGGCCTCGAGGTCGGCACCATTTCCGATGTCACCCCGCAGCCGCACAACGGTTGCCGTCCGCCCAAGCGGCGTCGGGTCTAGCGGGAAAGGGAGGAACAGAGAAACATGGCTCGTTATACCGGCCCCGCAACCAAGAAGTCTCGTCGTCTTCGCGTCGACCTGATCGGTGGAGACGCTGCATTCGAGCGTCGCCCCTACCCGCCCGGCCAGCACGGCCGCTCGCGGATCAAGGAGAGCGAATACCTGCTCCAGCTCCAGGAGAAGCAGAAGGCCCGCTTCACCTACGGCGTCATGGAGAAGCAGTTCCGCCGCTACTACGAAGAGGCGAACCGTCGCAACGGCAAGACCGGTGACGAACTGCTGAAGATCCTCGAGACCCGTCTCGACAACGTCGTGTACCGCTCGGGCATCGCGCGGACCCGTCGTCAGGCCCGCCAGCTGGTCAGCCACGGCCACTTCACCGTCAACGGTGTGAAGGTCGACGTGCCCAGCTACCGCGTCAGCCAGTACGACATCATCGACGTCCGCCCGAAGTCGCTGCAGACCGTCCCGTTCCAGATCGCCAAGGAGCTCGTCGGCGATCGTCCGGTCCCGGGTTGGCTCCAGGTCGTGCCGTCGACCCTGCGCATCCTCGTGCACAGCGTGCCCGAGCGTGCTCAGATCGATGTCCCGCTGACCGAGCAGCTCATCGTCGAGTTCTACTCGAAGTAAGACACACCGCCCGACAGCAACAGCTGTTCGGTTCACCCTCGAGGCCGTCATATAGCGGTCGGCCAAAGGAGATATCCAAGAAATGCTCATCTCACAGCGACCCACCCTCACCGAGGACGTCCTTGCCGAGAACCGCTCGAAGTTCGTCATCGAGCCGCTCGAGCCGGGCTTCGGCTACACCCTCGGCAACTCGCTGCGTCGTACCCTGCTCAGCTCGATCCCGGGTGCTGCCATCACCAGCATCCGCATCGACGGTGTGCTCCACGAGTTCACCACCGTGGCCGGGGTCAAGGAAGACGTCACCGACATCATCCTGAACCTCAAGGGCCTCGTGGTCAGCTCGGATGAGGACGAGCCGGTCACCATGTACGTGCGCAAGCAGGGTCCGGGCACCGTCACCGGAGCCGACATCGTGCCCCCGGCCGGTGTCACCGTGCACAACCCCGATCTGCACATCGCCACCCTGAACGACAAGGGCAAGCTCGAGATCGAGCTCGTCGTCGAGCGGGGCCGCGGCTACGTGCCGGCCGTGCAGAACAAGGCGTCGGGTGCCGAGATCGGCCGCATCCCGGTCGACTCGATCTACTCGCCGGTGCTCAAGGTGACCTACAAGGTCGAGGCCACCCGTGTCGAGCAGCGCACCGACTTCGATCGTCTGGTGCTCGACGTGGAGACCAAGAACTCGATCAGTGCGCGTGACGCGCTGGCATCGGCGGGCAAGACCCTGGTGGAGCTGTTCGGGCTCGCCCGGGAGCTCAACGTCGAGGCCGAGGGCATCGAGATCGGACCGTCGCCGGCGGAGGCCGACCACATCGCGTCGTTCAGCCTGCCGATCGAGGATCTCGAGCTGACCGTTCGTTCCTACAACTGCCTCAAGCGCGAGGGTGTGCACACCGTCGGCGAGCTGGTTGCCCGGACCGAGTCGGATCTGCTCGACATCCGCAACTTCGGCCAGAAGTCGATCGACGAGGTCAAGGTCAAGCTGCACGCGCTCGGTCTGTCCCTCAAGGACAGCCCGGCCAGCTTCGATCCGTCGCAGGTCGCGGGTTACGACCCGGCCACCGGCACGTGGTCGGAAGACGCGTCGTTCGACGCCGATTCCGGTGAGGATTTCGCGGAGACCGAGCAGCTGTAGTCGCTTCGACGCGGCGGTAGCTGTCACTGCCCAACCCTGACTTCCGCATCGAGTGATGCGGGGTCCTCCTAGGAGAAGACAATGCCCAAGCCCACCAAGGGTGCCCGCCTCGGCGGGTCGGCCAGCCACCAGAAGGCGATGCTGGCGAATCTCGCCACCTCGCTCTTCGAGCACGGCCGCATCACCACCACGGAAGCCAAGGCCAAGCGCCTGCGTCCGTACGCGGAGAAGATCATCACCCACGCCAAGGCCGGCAAGCTGGCCAACCGTCGTGAGGTGCTGAAGGACATCCGTGACAAGGACGTCGTCCACACGCTGTTCGACGAGATCGGCCCGTTCTTCGCCGATCGTCCCGGTGGCTACACCCGCATCATCAAGACGCTGCCGCGCAAGGGCGACAATGCCCCCATGGCCGTGATCGAGCTGGTGCGCGAGACCACCGCGTCGAGCGAGGCAAGCCGCGCGACCCGCGTCGCCGCCTCCAAGAAGGCCGCCGAGGACAAGCTCGACGCCACCGAAGAGGTCGTCGGCGACGACACCGCAGCGGCCACCGACGGCTCGGAGAACGTGGTGGAGGCCGTCGAGGCCGACGCCACCGATGCCGAGGTCGCCAATGCCGAGGCCGTGGCCGAGGCTGTCGACGACGAGTCGACCGCGGCTACCGCTCCCGATGCCGAGGCAGCCGGAGCCGACGTCGACGGTGACAAGAAGTAGTCGACTGACTCGAGAATCGCAGACCGAACCCGTCGGCCCGGATCCCGGTGCCGGCGGGTTCTGTCGTCTCCGCTTCGACATCTCCTACGACGGAACCGACTTCGCCGGGTGGGCACGGCAGATCGGTCAGCGCAGCGTCTGCGAGGAGCTCGAGACCCGTTTGTCGACGGTGCTGCGGGTACCGGTGCGGTTGACCGTGGCGGGCCGCACCGACGCCGGTGTCCATGCGTCGGGGCAGGTCGCACACGCCGACGTCCCGCGGTCGGCGCTGGAGACGAGATCGATCGCCGGCGACCCCGCGACGCTCGTCGGGCGTCTCGCGAAGATGTGTCCCGACGATGTCCGGGTGAGGGCGGTGCGCGTTGTCCCGACGGATTTCGACGCCCGGTTCTCGGCGTTACGTCGGCACTATCGCTACCGGCTGACCGATGCGCGGTGGGGTGCCGAGCCGGTGGTCGCACGCACGACCGCCACCTGGCGCCGGCCGCTCGATGTCGACGCACTGAACGCCGCGTCGTCGGAGTTGTTGGGACTCAACGACTTCGCGGCCTTCTGTCGTCGGCGCGAGGGGGCGACGACCATCCGGGATCTGCAACGGTTCGCCTGGGCCCGCGACGCCGACGGTGTGCTCGTCGGTGAGGTCAGCGCCGATGCGTTCTGCTGGTCGATGGTGCGTTCGCTGGTGGGGGCGGTCGCGAGTGTCGGCGACGGCCGGCGCGACATCGCCTGGTGCCGTGGGCTTCTCGAGGAGCGCGAACGCAGCAGTCAGGTGCCCGTCGCCGAGGCCCGCGGGCTGTGCCTGGTCGGCGTCGACTATCCCGCCGACGACGAACTCGCCGCACGCAACACGGTCACCCGCGACGTACGCGGCTCCATCGGTTGCTGCGGGGGTTGACGCACAACGCCCCTGAAATCCGCCCTCTAGGAACCGACCGGCGACGATATCGGGCTGT
>NZ_LIYC01000035.1:0-50449 GCF_001418765.1 Gordonia sp. HS-NH1 | reverse complement strand
GATCATCCCGCAGGTGCAGCCGAATCCGGGTATGCCCGAGCGCAAGGCGGTGGCCCGGCATCGTCAGCGGGTGCTGGAGCTGTTACCGACCTTGCCGCCCCGGGCGCAGGAGACGATTCGCCGCAGCCTCCACGAGGAGGACCTGGCGCGGGTCGAATTCGCGTCCGGGGTTTAGCGCGCGGAGCCGTTTCTCTGGCCCCCGTCTACCGGTCGTCCTGGCGCGGGACAGCGCCGAGGTTGTGCCCCAACACGTTCCGGGTGTGTCGCGATCAGTCGCGGCGCACCCGGAATGCTGTGCATGTGGCCCGTGCCTGTTCACGGCCGTCGGTGCCGGTGACGGTCACGACCATGTTGACCATGCGGCGTCCGATTCGGAGATACGACACGGTCCACTCGTAGCTCGTCGCGGCCGCGGGTGAACGCAGCAGATCGACCGAGATCTCCGTCAGCCCGATGCTCTCGTCCGGATTCGAGATGTGGGCCAGGGCGAGATGCGCGGCCTCGGTGACCACCGCGAAGACGATTCCGCCTTGCACGGTGTCGAACGGATTCAGCATCCACGTCGCTGTGGTCCATATGCCGGAGAGCGATTTCCCGGTCGATTGCGAGACATCAAGCCCGAGAACAGATGCGAACTCGACTCCGTTCGCATCCTCGATGTGTGCGGGGATCAGTGGAAGCCCCAGGGTCGACGCGTCGCGAGCTGCCGCAGCGGCCGGCTCCCGAAGGACACGTTCCACGGGTACGGCGCGACAGGTCACGACGGCGATGAGGCCGGCATCGCCGCGGATCTCGCCCACCGAGGCCACGGTGTCGGTGCGCCGATCGGACTCCACACAGCGTGACCGTGCATGCACGGTGTCCCGGTCGGCGATCCCCGCGACGAAGGTCGCCGACAGCGTCGACATCACGAAGTTCCGTTTGCCACCGGTGGCGAGGTAGGCGCCGGACCCGACGGCCGCGTCGAGCATGGGACCGATGGCCGCAAGCGAGATCGCGCCGTCGGGTCCCCGCTGCCAGTCCTGGATGCGTTGGGTGAATTCCGCATAGGTGTCATGGATCGATTCGAGTCGCACGCCCATCGCAGCGGTGGAGTTGTCCGCGTCGAAGACGGGAAGGCGCAGGCCGTTCACGGACTCGTCGGCGAGAGAAGTCGAATTCATTTTCAAAACGTATCCCACGAGAACAGCACCCGGCCAATCGGCCGGGTGCTGTTCTCGTGAAAGGGCGGTGTCGGTCAGACCGTCTCTGGAACCCGCTTGGCGGGCGGTCCGAAGACCGCCTGGGCAGGGTCCTCCGGGTTTGTCGCGAGGGCCTCGCGTGCACCCGCGCCGCCCTCCTCGACCATGCGGTCCCACAGGCGCTGACGGCTGGCGTGGGTGAACAGGACCCACGAGTACATGAACATCCGCGGGAGGGTCCAGCGCGGCGCCGGCTCGGACTCCTTGCGGCCCACCAGGTGATGCAGGATGAACATCCAGCCCACCATCATCGCCATCATGGTGATGGTCGCGATGTAGCGTGCCCAGGTCGGGAGCTCGGAGTTGTGGGCGAGGATGTGAACCCAGCCGACGCCGAAGTAGGCGACCATCATGCCGGCCGGGGCCGCGAGCAGCAGCAGCAACTGCTGCGCACCCTTTAGGCGCGGCACCGCGTAGGCGAGGATCGCACCCACCGTGACGAACGAGCCGCCGTTGATGAAGCCCCACCAGTACGGGAAGCCGAGGAACTCGAACGGCTGGACGCCGTAGTACTCGTAGACATTCAGGTTGATGCCGATGGTCTCCATGACCGCGTCGGTCATGATGCCCATGCCGAGCAGCATCACGAAGTGCCACTTGTGCGCGCCGTTACGGATCACGAAGTAGCAGAAGTACGCCTCGAGACCGAGGAACGCGACGTAACACAGCGGGATCAACGCCGGCACCGTGATGCCGAAGTTGGTGAACGCGGGCACCAGATCCTCTGCCCAGTGCAGGTGGCCCAGCAGGTCGAGCATCGGCTCGAGGAGGCTGCAGATCAGTCCGCTGCCCATGACCAGCAAGGGGACGAAGTTCCGGCTGCGGACGGCTGCGCCGATGGCCCAGGGCAGGGCGAAGATGACGACCGCCGCGCCCGCGATGAAGAAGAACGTGATCTCAGACGTCGCGCCGGCAGAGAAGTCGCCGGGGCTCGGTGCCATGTTCGGAGGCCAACCCTCCTCGGTCACGAGTGGCCAGCTACTGGCCAGATTCAGAACAGAACTCACGGCGAACGCCTTCCTGTGATGGGCTTCGTCCCCGACCGGGGCGCTGTGTACTCGGTCACACTAACAAAAGCCAGACGCGTTGTATACCTATTTTTGAAACTGACGTAAAACATGGTGGTCGCCGCGGGATGTGTCGGGCCGACGGGCCTGCCCGTCGGGGTAGTGTCGGCCACGTGGCAGATGTGGTGCGGACCCGCGGGCGGCAACGGACCGCCGACGACGACGGCGAGATCCCGGCCGAGATCTACGCGGCAACAAGAGAACTCATGCGGCACAAGACCTTCGCCGAGATCAGCGTCGCCCAGATACTGACCGAGGCGCAGGTGTCCCGCGCGACGTTCTATGCCTACTTCTCGTCGCGGTTCGCAGTACTGCGCGGACTGTTGGAGCAGGCGATGGACGACATCTTCCAGACGGTGTCGCCTTTCCTTCGGCGCAGCGCCGAGGACCCGCCCGAGGCCGCGCTCGAGCGGAGTATCGCAGAGGTCACCAGGACGTGGCGCCGACACCGCACCGTCCTGCAGGCCGTGAACCACCACTGGCCGACCGAACCATCGTTGCAGGAACTGTGGTTGGAGATCACCGGCCGTTTCATCGAGGCCGGAGCCACCGAGATCGAACGCGAGCGGGAGACCGGCGTCATGGTCTCGACGGTCCCGAGTCGCCAGCTTGCGGCAACACTGTTCTGGGGTACCGAGAGGGTGCTGCACATCGCCGGACTCGGCATGGACCCCGACCTCCCCGACGAGGATGCGGCCGTCGAACCGCTGGTGGCGCTGTGGAGCGGCGCACTCTACGGCCACCCTCATTGAGGCCACCGGAGAGCGGTCAGGGCAAAGCGGTCAGGGTGTCGGCGTCGACCACTGCCTGCGCCAGTCGCTCGATATTGATCAGGCAGTCCTTCTCGTCGTGGAGGTCCGGCTGCATTCGCCCGGCGCCGATCGTCGCCAGCCAGAAGATCAGGCCATGGATGGACTGCTCCCGATAGGCGCGTACAGCGTCAGATCTCGACGGGGGAGTCGCGCCCCCGTCAGCGAGTGCCTCCAGATAGTGGGTGAGCAGTTCGTCGAGCCACGTCCGACGATCGGTGATGTCGAGCCCGCAGTTGAGGGCGTAGCCGAAGTCGATCGCCCACGTCCCCTTGACCACCGTCTGCCAGTCGTAGAGGCCCATCCGGCCGTCCCGGTCCACGTACCAGTTCTTCGAATGGACGTCGTGGTGCAGGAGGGTGAGCGGCCGGCGGGCCTTGAGCTCGAGCGATGCCACGAAGGCCGGCCAGATGCGATCCCGCTCCCGGAGAAGCGACTCCGGTAACACCTCCGCTGCCCTCGCCAGGCCACGGCGCACCATCGCCTCGGTGTTGATCATCGCGTCGAGATGACGTTGCCAATCCGAACTCGTCTGCAGGAACCCGAACTCGCGGTCCAGACGAGGATCGTCCCAGAAGGCGGCATGACACGACGCCATCAGGGCCACCATGTCGTGTGCCTGCGCTCGGGTGACACGAAGCGTTTGGGGAGAACCGAATTCGGCACCACGAGTGCGGGAGATGTCCTCCATGATGATGATGGATCGGCACGATCGGAGGTCGTAGGAGGCGAAGTATCCGTGCGGACTCTCGATGTCCAGTTCGGGGCGCAATCGGTTGTAGAACTGCGATTCGCCGACGAACAGGTTGGTCAGGCCGGTGAACAACCGGGTCTTGATGTCCGGGGTGGTCTTGGTGAACAGCTCACGCGGCAGCCCGCGGCGGTGCCGACGTTGTTGTATTCCACCGTCAGACCCCGACGGTCACTGGTACCGCTCGATCCTGCCCCGAGTTCGAAGCCGGTCACCGCGGCGCCCGGAACCCGCGAACACAATGCCGCGGACAACCATTCGGCAGTCAGGTTCTCGACACGGATCGGCACTTCGCCGACACGGGCGGGGCGGGATCGTGCGACCACCTCCGCGCCGCGGTGGAGCACTACGCGGGTGGCCTGGCCCACCAGACTCAACTTCGCTTCGACCGACAACCGGATCACTCTCCGTACTCAGGTGGAACTGCCGTGGCAGCTGGAATGCGTGGCATCGAGGTTCATCCGGCTACCAGCGAGGTGCGCGATCGAGGCTGTCGAGCGACTCCAGGTCGACGATCGCCTGGCCGGTCCGCCGGACCACGCGGCGCACGTGATCGTCGGTCTGCAGCTTCGAGACCCGGCCGACCAGGTAGGTGTAGGTCCAGAAGATGAAGCCGCGGAACATCTGCTGGCGGTAGGCGAGGAAGGCCTGGTCCACCGATGGCGGCCGCCCGCCGAACTCTCTGAGCCGGTCCACGTACAGCTCGATGAGCTCACGCTCCCAGTTGCGGCGGTCCTCGATGTCGAGTGCAGCGCTGAGTGCATAGCTGACGTCGAGTGACCAACCGCCGCGGCCGATTCCCTGCCAGTCGTAGAGGTTGAGTGATCCGTCGGGCAACGTGAACCAGTTGCCGGGGTGAACATCCTGATGGAGAAGTGTGAGCGGGCCACCCGCGTTGAGTTCGAGCGACCGCATGAGGCCGCGGCGGATCTCCTGTCCCCGGCCCCGGAGTTCCGCCGGGATCTCATCGGGCAGGAGGCGCATCGCCACCACCGCACCGCGATCGAATCCGATGCGCGCATTGAACATCCGTTGCCAGTCGTCGGAGCGCAACAGACCCCAGGTGCCGTCCAGGCGCGGGTCCTCCCACATGGCTCCGTGATAGCAGGCCAACTCGGTGACCATGGACTCGGCCGCCGCGCGATCGACCCGCAACGACGTCGCGTCGGCGAACGTCGCACCGCGCGCGACCGCGATGTCCTCGGTCAAGACCATCGAGCGGCAGGTACCGGGATCCCAGGCGCCGTGGTACCCGGCCGGGGCGCCGATGTCGAGCTCGGGCCGGATACTGCCGTAGAAGAGCGCTTCTGCCCCGGCGGCACCCGTCACCCCCACCAGCAGCCTGTTGAGCAGGGAGGGGGTCGACTTCGAGTAGATGGCTGTGGGCAGTCCCGCTGCGACTCCGGCGTCGTTCCACTCGACGGTCAGCGCTCGGCGCGAGCTGGTCCCGTCCGAGCCGGAACCGAGCTCGAGGCCGGTGACCCGGGCGGTGGGCTCAGCGCGGCCCAGCACCGCGGACAACCATTCGGGCGTGAGCTGATCGACGCCGGCAGGGACCTCGTCTGCGGTGGTGACCGGCTCGCGACCGTGCAGCCGCTCGCCGGCCGAGGTCATCGCGACCCGCATCACCGCGGAAGCCATGGCCAATTGTTCTCGCATGCTCGTCCTCCCACTGCCGGAATGCGGTCCGCCGTGACGCGGAGCCGCGAGCCCCCCTGTCCGGTGAGGATCAGGGGGGACTCTCATCCTCGAGGCGCGACCAGATCGCGCCCGATGATCTCCTTCATGATCTCGGTGGTACCGCCGTAGATCGTCTGGACGCGGGTGTCCACGTAGGCGCGGCCCACGTCGTACTCGGTCATGTAGCCGTAGCCGCCGTGGAGCTGGAGGCAGCGGTCGATGACCCGCTTCTGCAGTTCACTGACGAACCATTTGCCCTCGGCGGCATCGATCGGTGTCAGCTCGCCTGCGTTGTAGGCGTGTACCGACTTGTCGACATAGGCCTCGACGATGTCGATCTCGGTCTTCATCTCGGCGAGCTCGAACCGGACATGCTGCAGGTCGGTCAGCGAACCGCCGAAGGCCTTGCGGTCGCGGCAGTACTCGACGGTCTTCTCATGGATCGCACGTGTGACCGCGAAGGCCTTCGCGGTCACACCGAGACGCTCACGCGGCAGGTGGCTCATGAGGTACGGCAGGCCTTTGCCCTCCTCACCCAGCAGATTTGAGTGGGGCACAATCGCATCACTGAAGAAGAGCTCGGCGGTGTCCTGGGCGGGCAGGCCGATCTTGTCGAGCTTGCGGCCGCGCTCGAAGCCGGGGGTGTCGGCCTCGACGACGAACAGGCTGAACCCGCGGGAACCCGCCTCCGGATCGGTCTGGGCAGCCACCACGACCAGGTCGGCCATGATGCCGCTGGAGATGAACGTCTTCTGGCCGTTCAGGATCCAATTGTCGCCGTCGCGCCGCGCCGAGGTCTTGATGCCGCGCAGATCGCTACCGGCACCCGGTTCGGTCATGGCCAGCGCGCCGATGATGTCCCCGGCCGCGAACCCCGGGAGCCACCGCCTCTTCTGCTCGTCGTCGGTGAGATCGAGGAGGTAGTGCAGAACCAGGTCGTCCTGCAGACTGATCGTCGTGTTGAACGAGAGCGCATTGATGCGCGCGGTTTCCTCGCACACGACCATGCGGTAGCGGTAATCGGATTCGGCGGCACCGCCATACTCCTCGCCGATCTGCAACGCATAGATGCCGGCCTTGGCCGCGCGTGCGAACACGCCGCGGTCGATCCAGCGGTCGCGGTCCCACTGCTCTTTGTGGGGTTCGACCTCTCGCCTCAGGAACTCGCGGACGGTCTCGCGGTACGCCTCGTGGTCCGCGGTGTACAGGGTGCGTTTCATGATCCCAGCCGTTCGATGATGGTGACGTTGGCCTGGCCGCCGCCCTCGCACATGGTCTGCAGGCCGTAGCGGCCGCCGGTGCGTTCGAGTTCGTGGAGCATCGTGGTCATGAGCCGCGCGCCGGTGCAACCGATGGGGTGGCCGAGAGCGATGGCACCGCCGTTGGGGTTGACCTTCGCGGGGTCGGCGCCGGTGTCCGCGATCCAGGCGAGTGCGACCGGCGCGAAGGCCTCGTTGACCTCGAAGGTGTCGATGTCGTCGATGCTCAGCCCGGTGCGCTTGAGCGCGTGTTCGGTGGCCGGGATGGGGGCGGTGAGCATCATGATCGGGTCTGCACCACGCACCGACATGTGATGGATTCGGGCACGCGGGGTGAATCCGAAGCGGTTGACGGCGTCCTCGGAGGCGATGAGCAGCGCGGCAGAGGCGTCGGAGATCTGGCTGGCGACACCGGCGGTGACCTTGCCGCCCTCGGAGAGCGGCTTCAACCCGGCGAGCTTCTCCAGGTTGGTGTCGCGGCGCGGGCCCTCGTCGGTGGCGATGCCGGCGTACTCGGTGATCTCACGGGTGAAGTGGCCCGCGTCGATCGCGGCCAGTGCGCGCTGGTGGCTGCGGAATGCGTACTCCTCGCACTCCTCGCGGCTGATGCCCCACTTGTCCGCGATCATCTCGGCGGCGCGGAACTGCGAGACCTCTTGCGTCCCATAGCGTTTCTCCCATCCCTCGCAATCGGCCCAGGGGTCGGACGAGCCGTACGGCTCACCCGCCCCGAAGGCGCAGAGGATCGGGTACTGGCTCATCTTCTGTACGCCACCGGCGATGATCACGTCGCTGGTGCCGCTCATCACGGCCTGCGCGGCGAAGTGGACCGCCTGCTGCGCCGAACCGCACTGACGGTCGATGGTGACGCCCGGAACGGACTCGGGCAGGCCCGCGGCGAGTGCGGAGGTGCGGGCGATGTCGCCGGCCTGCGAACCGAGGTTGTCCAGGCAGCCGAGGATGACGTCGTCGATCGCGGCCGGGTCGAACTCGTGCCGACCGGTGATGGTGGCGATGACGTGGGCCGCCATGTCCGCGGGGTGCCGGTCGGCGAACCCGCCTCCTCGTTTGCCGACCGCCGTACGGGTCGCGTCGACGATATATGCCTCGGCCATCTGTTCTCCTTGGTCTTGATCGATGCTCAGCGGCATCGGCGCATCACTGGGGCACGTGGGCGCCCCGGTTGGGGGCGCGTGGAGCGGATCGATCTCTCACCCATGCCTGCCGACATAATCTAACATAGAATCAAAACTTGTACGGGTGGAAAATCGTGCCGGGTCCGGGTGTCCCGGCGGGGCGCCTAGGCGACCGGCGTGCGGCGCTCGTCATCGGCGGTGTGCGTCGCCGGCCGCAAGGCCGGATCTGCCGGGTTCCGGCCGTCCACCAGGTGCCGTCCCAGCATCCGGATCGTCCAGGCGATCCCGCCCGCGACGGTCAGTGCGGCAAGGGATACGAGGATCATCGACGGGTTCTCGGAGTGGCGCACCGAAAGATAAAGGATGCCGGTCCCGAACAGGCCCATGGCGAATGCGCCGGGAACCAGGGTGATCAGGTACAACTGAGCCGCTCCGCGGAGGAGCGGTACGAGTCGATAGGCGACGATCCCGCTGACCACGGCACTCATGGCGTTGGTGAAACCGAGGAAGATCGGATAGCCGAGCACGACGAACGGCTGGCGGTCCTGGTAGCAGTACACCTCGAGGATGCTGATGTAGGTGATCTCGGCGATCACGGCCATGGCGACGATCGACGCGTACAGCGACCACACCGTCCGCATCTGGGGGCGTCGGGCGAGTGTGCGGGAGATCAACACCGTCGCGCCGCCGTAGAAGGCGATGTACGCCGCCGGTACCCATATCGGCTGGTTGCTCCCGAACGTCGTGTACAGGTGCCACTGCCCTTCTTCGTAGAACCACAACCCGTACAGGTGATCGAAGAGGGGCTCCATCAGGCAGGTCAGTCCGCCGCTTGCGAGCAGGATGGCGGGCCAGACGATTCTGTCGCGCACGCAGATGCGCACCACGTAGGCGATGGCCGCGAGGGCGAGCGCGAAGGTGAGGCCGGTTGCCAGCCACTGCCCGACCTCACTTACGGGAGAGTCGATTCCGTCGGTCGTCACGGGGGCGGTCATGGTGTTCTCCTCGGACCAGAAGATTTATTTTGTGTTAGAAAAGTACCATAAGTTGGTTTATAGTGTGGCCCACGGCACACTCGCCGCGCCTCCGGCCACAAGGAGTGGATGAATGGACGTCCTCAACGCGCAGTCCCCGCCAGGGGCCTCCTGGAGCTCGATCAACCTCGCCGAGGCGGTGCCCGGCGTGATGACCCCTCTGACCGCCAGCGTGTGGGTACCTGCCAGCGAGATGGGTCTCCGGTCGCCCTTCCATGCCATCGGCGTGCTGAAGGCGAGCGATGCCGGGATTCCCGGTGATCCGCTGGAGCGGATCACCGGCGCCTTCTTCGGCCGGATGGCGGTGCGTGTCGACTTCCTCTGTCGGATGGGGGATCTCATCCCTGGCCAGTCGGGTGACGCGTTGGCCCGGGACTTCTTCGGCTTTGTTCCCGATGACTTCGTGAGTTCGCCGTCGATGCGTCGCCTGCCCGCCATCGCGGTCAGCTATCCGCGGATGCTGGGCACGATCGTGCGGCGAATGCGGCAGGATCGAACCGACATCGACGCCTGGTGGCGGCGATCGATCGCCACGATCGGCACCCTCGGCCAGGACCAGGTCAGGTCCCTTCTCACCGAAGCGGTCGAACGGTTCACCCACGCACTGGAGCTGCAGGCGATCGTGAGTGCCGGCGCCATCCAACCCGTCCAGGAGCAGATCACCACGCTGGCCGAGAGGGCGGGCGTGGACATCACCGACCTGCTCCGCGGACACGGTTCGCACGAGGAGTCGGTCGTTCTCGCCGACATGTGGAACGTGTCGCGAGGTGAGATCTCGCTCGCGGAATTCCTCGTCCGGCACGGGTATCACTGTGCGGGCGAGGGCGAGACGGCATCGACCAGCTGGCGCGAGGACCCGGCGCCCGTCGAACGACTGATCACCTCATTCGCCGGCATGCCGGACAGCGAGAGCCCGCAGGAGCGCGCCGCCGCGCTCGAACGGGCGGGTGCCGCCGCCGAGCGCACGTTGTTCGCCGGTAGCGGGGTGGGGCGGATGAGAACTCGACTGACGCTGCGGCTGGCTCGCCTGTTCATCCCGCTGCGCGGGGTCGGAAAGGTGAGTTACTTGCAGAGTCTCGACGTGATCCGGGTCTGCGCGCGCCGTCTGGGAGCCGACGCCGTCACCGACGGCGTCCTCGACACGCCTGACGACGCCTTCTATCTGACCGCGGAGGAACTGGCGAAAGCGCTGCCGGACGGCGTCCGGTCGATCGTCGGCGATCGTCGGGCGCGGCGCCTGGAGTACCAGTCGCTGAAACTGCCCGCCGCATGGGTCGGCAACCCCGAACCCGAGCGCGCGCCAGAACCCGGCGCCGAGTCCGGGCAGGCCGGAACCATCTTGTCCGGGGTCGGCGCATCCCCGGGGACCGTCGAGGGCCGGGCCGTCGTGGTGACCGAACCTGCCGACGCCGAGGTCTCCGACGGCGACATCCTGATCGCGCACACCACTGATCCGTCATGGGTGTCCCTCATGTTCCTGTCCGAGGCGCTCGTCGTCGACATCGGCGGAATGATGAGTCACGCGGCCGTCGTCGCACGGGAAATGGGTGTTCCGTGTGTCATGAACACCAGGACGGGCACCACCACGCTGACCACAGGTGACCGGGTCCGCGTCGACGGCGCGTCCGGGACGGTCGAGATCCTCGTCAAGGCCGCCGAGCCACGGGCCGAATCCGTGGCGGCGGAATCGTGATGCGGGCAGAGTCCGACAACGGGTCGGACAACAAACAGAACGGGAGAGATGTGATGGCGATCGACAGTGCGGCGAAACAGGCGGGGGACACCGCTGTGCCGCCACTGCCACGGCGCGGCTCGACAACCTTCCTCGCAGCCGTTGGGCTCGTGTGGTTCCTGGTGTGTGTCAACACAATCGCTCGCTGGGTCACCTCCGACACCGAGTTCTCCCCGGCGCTGAAGATCGGACCCGACGAGATGGCCGACTGGCGGCTCATCGCGCTGCGGGTCTTCGAGGTGATCAGCCTTCTCGTGCTGGCCGCGTTCATCTGGTTCTCGGTCGTGCAACCGATCCGGCGTACCGAAAAGCTCAGCCTCGACGGACGATTCGTGATCGGCGGTTTGATCTGCTTCGTCGCCGATGCGTTCCTCAACGTGCAGGAGTACCTGTTCGCGTGGAACAGCGAGAACATCAACATGGGTGTGTGGGTGAAGTTCTTGCCGTTCCACAACCCCGACGCGCCGAGTCGATATGCCGAGTCCCTGATCTGGGGACCTCCGATGTACGTGTACTTCTGCGCGGGCGTCGCGATCGTCGCGTGTCATCACGCGAACAAGGCACGCCGTCGTTGGCCCCACATGAGCAAGGTGACGCTGTTCACCTACATCTTCATCGGCGAGTTCCTGTTCGACTTCATCGTGGAGAACGTGGTGATCCGGACAACGCACGCCTACTCGTTCGCCAAAACCTATGAACCGCTGACTCTCTGGGCCGGAACAGTGCATCAGTTCCCCATCTACGAGTCCATTCTCGTGGCCGGGGTCGGCTGTGTGTTCACCTGGATGCGGATGGAGGCGCAAGATCACCCGGAGGGTCTGTCGCCGATCGAGGCAGGCCTCGTGCACTGGCGTCCCGCGCTGCGTGAGTGGGTCCGCAACTTCGCCGTACTCGGGTTCTGCATGGTCACACTGGTCTTCGTGTACCACCTGCCGTTCAACTGGCTGGGCCTGATCGGGAACTCGGTCGCGGACCTGCCCAGCTACCTGCTGCCGGGCTGAGACGTCGACGAAGGGCTCGGCGGGGTCGTTGCGATCCCGCCGAGCCCGTCGGGGAACCCGATCAGATCGGCGAGATCGACCGCCGCTTGCCGGGCACCCGGGCATCGCGGCGGCCCCCGGAGCCGTTGGACGCAGATCGGTTCAGGGCCGCCGACAGCAGACCACGGGTGTCACTCGGCATCACCACGTCGTCGATTCCGAAACCCTGCGCAGCGCGCACCGGATCGACGGCGGTACGCAAGGAACAGATGACCTCGCGCCGGCGCCGTTCGGGATCGTCGGCGGCGGCGATGTCACGGCGGTACGCGATGTCGACGGCGCTCTCGATCGGCATGGCGCAGATCTCGGCGGTCGGCCATGCGACGACGAGATCGGCGTCGATGCTTCGGCCGCCGCCCATCGCGACATACGCGGCGCCATAGGCCTTTCGCATCACCACGACGAACCTCGGCACGGTGGCCACCGCCAACTCGTAGGCGAGACGGCCGCTCCGCCTGCCCAGCTGGGAAGCCTCGGCGGCGGAGCCGATGAGGAACCCGGGTAGGTCGACGAGAAGCAGCAGCGGCACACCGAAGGCGTCGCACACGGCGATGAAGTGTGCGGCCTTCTCGCAGGCAGGACTGTCCAGGGCGCCGCCGAGATGGGTGGACTGATTGGCGACCACACCCAGCGCGTGACCATCGATGCGGATGAACGAGGTCACGATGTTCGGTGCTGCTGCAGCACGGATCTCGAACACCGAATCCTCGTCGGCCAGAGCGTCGAGCATGTCCCGGACGTCATAGGCGCGCCGCATCGAGGCCGGCACGATCTGGTCGATCCGGTCGGCGTCCACCGGGCGTCGGCCCGAACCGCGCGGACCGGTTCCGTCGGCATGTGCAGGTAGGTAGCTGAGATATGCACGGACGGCGTCGAGTGCCTCGTGCTCGTCATCGGCCGCGAGGTCCGCGATCCCATGGGCGGTCTGGACGTCGGCGCCGCCGATCTCCTCGTTGGTGAGCTGCTCCCCGGTTCCGGCCAGCACGAACGGGGCCGCCGACATCCCCATGGTCGAGATCTCACGAACCATCACGACGAAGTCACACAGCGCCGCGAGGTTGGTGGCGAGCCCGAACCCGGGACCGAGCATCACGGCGATCGTGGGCACCAGTCCGGACAGGTCGACGAGACGCTGAAGCATCGGTGATCCGAAGGCCGCCAGCCGTGAGTCGAGGCCCTCCTGGATCCGATGGCCGCCGCCGTCGCACAGCAGTACCAGCGGGATGCGGTCGCGCAGCGCGACATCCACGCAACGCTCGATCTTCATCATCCCGACGGTGCCGTTGCTGCCGCCGAGAACGGTGAAGTCGAACGCGGCGATCGCGCTCGGACGACCGTCGATCTCGCCGACACCGGTCACCACTCCGTCTGCCGGGGCACGCGAACCCTCACTCGTGTCGGGGATCGCCAGCGCGCCGAACTCGGTGAAACATCCTCCGGCGGTGAGTATCTCCACGCGCTCCCGCGCGGTCGACCGGCCGCGGTCGTGTTGCCGTGCGACCTCGTCGGGACGAGCGGCGTCGAGGACCGAATCTCGTGCGGCGCGCACACGTTCGAAGATTTCGGGCAACTCGTGGGCTTCGGTCCCGATGGCGGGTTCGGTGGTGTCGGTCGTCATGGGTGTCGGCTCCTCAGGTCACGTGCCGACGGGCGACGCGCACCGTCAGTCGCGGGTGTTCCTCGACGTGCGCGATCGCTCGGCGGTCGACTTGCGTAGTTCGCTGCGATGCCGGCGGACATCGCGGGCCAGGGCCGTGGTGAGCTGCATAGCAGCCCATTTCAGGGCCTCCACGTCGTGGGGGAGCGTGGTCTGCTCGTATCCGGTCAGCAGATAGAGCGCCCAGCTCGCGTACCGGTGGGCGGCGGCCCGGTCGTCGAGGAGTTCGAGGACCGCTTCGAAGACGGCGTCGTAGCGAGCGCGGTCGGCCTCTTCCTGGACCTTGCGAACGTCCGGATCTATCGCTGCCCAGGTACGGATCGCCGCCTCCGCGCCGTGAGGCAGGCTCAGGCCGAAGTCGATGAGTCCGTCGATGCGCTGCTGTGCGTTGGGTTCGAACCGCGCCGCGGACATCTCGATCTCGGTCCGCGAGGCGTACCAGTGCGCGATGAGCTGTGTCGTGTAGTCCGACCAGTTCTTGAAGAAGTGGTAGAACGAGCCGCTGGTGACTCCGAGCCGGCCGCAGACCTCGGAGAGCTTCAGCGCCCCGTAGCCCGCGTCCGCCAGGATGACCAGGCCGGTTTCGAGGTACGCGTCGCGGGTTGCGGTGGCTGCCATGCCGCAACCGTATCGAAAGCCCTGCACCGTGGTGCCGGGCAGTGTGCCGCCCATCTGCGTACCGCTCGATCGTGTGTCGACGGGTGACGTCGTTCTGACCAGGTGTCATGCCAGGGCTGTCGGAGCGGTGGTGGTCTCGGGTCGAGCCGCATCGCGAGGGGCCGTGCACGCGAACAGCCCGTCGCCGACGATGCTCTGTGTCGTTGCGACGACCACCCCGACCGGGGCGAGGTCGTCGTGCCACCATTCCGGTGCCCAGTTGAGCGCGCCGATCACCATCATGCGGGCCACGCGGAGATCGACGGAGGGGCTGATGGCGCCGTCGTCGACGGCATCGGTGAGCAGGTCGCGCCAGAGGGAGTGATACGCCTCGCTGTCAGGGTGCAAGGCCTCGCGGATCGTCACCGGGACATGGCCGAGATTGCGGGTCACCGCGGTGGCGAACTCGGACAGCTCCAGCTCGAGGCGCAGATGGGCGTCGATCGCAATCATGATGCGGTCGCGGGGTGAGGTCCCCGCGCCGCCCTGCTCGAGCGCCGCGGTCACGTGTTGGAGAACGCGGCGCTGTCCCTCCCGCAGGACCTGCATGACCAGATCGTCGCGGGACGAGAAGTAGTGGTACACGCCCGGGGCGTGCACGCCGGCCCGTAGGGCGATGTCCGAGAGTCGGGTAGCCGCGTAGCCTCGTTCACTCAGGACCCGTGCGGCCGCGCTGAGGATACGTTCGCGGGTGCCGGGTGCCGCCCCGTCCGGTGCGGACTTCGCCGGCGGTGTGGTCTCGGTGGGTGTCGGGCTCATGGCATCGTGTATCCGCCGGACACGGAGAACATCTGGCCGGTCACCTGTCGGGCGGCGCGCTCGGAGGACAGCCAGACCACGGAGTTGGCCACATCCTCCGCAGTGGTCAGGCGCCGTAACGGAGTGCCCTTGGTCATGAATTCGGTCTGCTTGTCGTCGAAGACGGCGCCTGTCCCGCCCGCCCAGAGGCTCTGGGCGCCGATGGCTTCCGGGCCGTCGGGTACCACCAGTCCCGGGCACACGATGTTCGATCGGATACCCCTGCGGCCGAATTCTTTTGCGGTTGTACGCGCCAGTGCGACCGCTGCCGCCTTGGTGGCACCGTAGACCGCCTGCCGGATCTGGCCGAAGGCGGCGTCGCTGGAGACGAAGACGATCGACCCGCACCCGTTTGCGCACATCGGTTCCATGGCCGCCTGAGTGGTCGCAATCGAGGCGTACAGGTTCACCTCGACGAGGCGTTGCCACCGGTCGCGGTCGGTGTCCTCGGCCAGGAAGCCCGGGACGCTCCACCCCGCGTTGTTGACCAGGCAGTCCAGCCCGCCCCAGGCGTCGACAGCGGCGGCGACGGCCTGCTCGGGGGCGTCGGGCTCGGTCAGGTCGGCGATCGCGAGCCGCACCTCGGCGGCACCGGCGGCAGTGGCCTCGGCCGCGACCTTCTCGGCCTGCTCGCCGTCGATGTCGCTCAGGACGATGCGCGCGCCCTCGCGTGCGAATCCGTGCACGATCCCCCGGCCGATGTTCGACGCGCCCCCGGTGACGAGTACGCGTGCGTCGGCGAGACCAAGATCCATCGTGTGTCCTCTCGCTGCGTCGACGATCGTGCGGCCGCGGCTGCCGGCTGCGACGCAGAATAATTTATGTTTGGTTCGAAAAACAAGGTTTCGGTGATATTGCCGCGAACCCTCGGTGACCGGCCAGAAACGGTTGCCCGGCATCCGGTTTTAATCTATCTTCAATTCAACTCAGTCGTCCAGCGAATCGGAGTCGTGTTGAGAGTCGTGCGTGATCTCGAAGAACTCGTCGAGGGTGAGGAGCGAGAGCTCACCGGCCTGCTGGCCGGCCGCCGTGCGGTCGTCACCGGCGCAGGTCAGGGCATCGGCCTGGCCATCGCCCGGGAACTGTCGCGCCATGGCGCGGTGGTGGCGCTGGCGGACCTCGACGAGGCCCGGGCCGCGACCGCCGCGGCAGCGCTCCCCGGTGACTCGTTCGGGGTGCGGTGCGACGTGACGTCCCCGGACGACGTGCGCGGCGCGGTCGAGATCGTGGTGAAGCAGTGGGGCGGAGTCGACATCTGGGTCAACAACGCCGGCGTCACCAGGGACGCCTCGCTGCGCCGGATGACCGTCGAGGACTTCGATCTCGTCATCGGCGTCCATCTGCGCGGCACCTGGCTCGGGGTGAAGGAGGCCTCCGCGATCATGCGCGACAACGGCGGTGGCTCGATCGTCAACATCTCCTCCATGTCGGGCAAGATCGGCAATCCGGGCCAGACCAACTACAGCGCTGCCAAGGCGGGGATCGTCGGACTGACCAAGGCGGCGGCCAAGGAACTCGCCCACCACGGCGTGCGCGTGAACGCTGTGCAGCCCGGCCTGATCAAGACCCCGATGACCGCCGCGATGTCGGCCGAGGCATTCGCCGCCACGGAGGCCACGATCCCGATGAAGCGCGCCGGGGAACCGGAGGAGGTCGCCGGTGCCGTCGTCTTCCTTGCCTCGGACCTGTCGAGTTACGTCACCGGATCGGTGATCGAGGTCGGCGGGGGGCGAGGGATGTGAGCGTCGTCGACGTCGCGGTCTCCGACGGGATCGGGTATGCCACGCTGAACCGGCCGCAACAGATGAATGCGGTCACCGCCGAACTCGGTCGGGAACTCGCCGAGGCGATCGGTGCGCTCGGCGACAACGCCGACGTCAACGTGATCGTCATCCGCGGCGCAGGTGGGAACTTCTGCGCCGGAGGCGATTTCGCCGAGGTCGAACGGCTTCGCGCGGACGGTCCCGACGCCCTGCGTCCGCTGTTCGAGAACTTCCGGGACGCGTGCGGCGCCGTGTCGACCTGCCCGGTGCCGGTCGTGGCCCTCGTCGAGGGCGTCGCGATGGCCGGCGGATTCGAGCTGATGCAGGCGGCCGACGTCGTACTCGTCAGCGATGACGCCCGGATCTCCGACAACCACATCCGGTTCGGGCAGATCCCGGGCGGCGGGAGCACGCAGCGTCTCCCGCGACTCGTGGGCCGTCAGCAGGCCCTGGGCCTGCTCCTGGGCGGCGACCGCCTGTCCGGGCTGGACGCGCAGCGCCTCGGGCTGGCCTACCGCAGCTGGCCCGCGGCGGAATTCGACAGCGAAGCAGCCGCTTTCGTCTCGAAGCTGGCCGGCCGCGACCGGTCGGCGGTCACGAAGATCAAGAGCCTCGTCCACCAGGGGCTGTCAAAATCGGTCGACGACGGCCTCGACCTGGAGCTGGACGCGGTGGTCGGTCATATCAGTGGTGACGCCGGGAGCAGCGGTGTCGCGACCTTCGCTACGAGGAGGCAGTAGGACATGTCAGATGGAGCTCAACCCGTGGTGCTGTGTTCGATCACCGATGACGGGATCGGCCGGATTCGGCTGAACCGGCCCGACGCGGCGAACGGTATGGACACGGAGTTGCTGCGCGCGCTCAACGACGCGGTGCTGACGTGTCACGGCGACGCGCGGGTCAAGGTCGTCGTCCTCACCGGCGAGGGCAAGAACTTCTGTGCCGGTGGCGATGTCAAGACCTTCGCGTCCAAGGGTGATGCACTGCCCGACTATCTGCGCGAGGCCACGGCCTGGCTGCAGATCGCCACGGCATCGCTGCTCCGGCTCAAGTGTCCGGTCATCGTCGGCGTCCAGGGATTCGCCGCCGGCGGTGGCGGACTGGGCCTTCTGTGTGCGGCTGACTTCGTGATCGCCGCACGATCAGCGCGCATCTTCTCCGGCGCGGTACGCGTCGGGATGGCCCCTGACGGCGGCGCGACGGTGACCCTCGCGCAGATCGTCGGAGTTCGCAAGGCCCTCGAGATCCTGCTGACCAACCCGACCCTGACCGCGGCCGAGGCCCGCGAGATCGGACTCGTCAACGAGGTCGTCGACGACGCCGAACTCGACACGCGTGTCACAGAACTGGCGACGACGATCACCACACTGCCGCCGCTGGCGGTCGCCGCCACCAAGCGGCTCGTCTGGGACGGGATCGGTTCACCCGTCGAGTCACGCCTCGGCGAGGAGGCCCGGGTCGTGTCGGCGTTGTCGGGTACCGCCGACTCGCTGGAGGGGCTCGCCGCGGTCATCGAACGCCGGACACCGAAGTTCATCGGCGCATGAGCATCGACGCGACACCGGAGCCGGTGCTGGTCGCCGACCACGGCGCGGTTCGGGTCATCACCCTGAACAGGCCGGAACGACGCAACGCCATCGACCTACCCCTCCGGTACGCACTGGCCGAAGCACTCGAGGCGGCCGCCGACGACAAATCGGTACGCGCGATCGTCCTCACCGGTGCGGGCGGTGTCTTCTGCTCGGGCGGTGACGTCTCGACCATGAAGCGGATGCCTCCCGAGGAGGCGCGGCCGCGGGCGCAGGCCGCGCAACGCGTGATCCGCGCGATCTGGGCGACCGGCAAGCCGGTCGTGGCCGCGGTCGCGGGCGCGGCCTACGGCGCAGGTGCATCGCTCGCGCTCGCGTGCGACCGCGTGATCGCCGAGGAGGGCACCCGCTTCTCGACGGCCTTCACCGGCGTCGGGCTGGCCGGTGACATGGGGATCTTCGCCAGCCTGCCGGCGCGCGTCGGTGCCCCGCGGGCCCGTCAGTTCTTGCTCATGCCGCAGGTCATCGAGGCCGCCGACGGGCTGACGATCGGCCTGATCGACCGGCTCGTCCCGGCCGGTCGTTCACTCGACGAGGCACTCGCCGACGCCACGACACTCGCGGCCGGACCCGGACAGGCCTACGCCACGATCAAGTCGATGCTCGCGCAGGCGGGTGGGCTGACCCCGGACGTCCTCGACCGAGAGGTGGCACACCAGGTTCGGCTGTTCGACAGCGAGGACTTCGCCGAGGGCGTGAGCGCATTCGGCGAGAAGCGTCGCCCCGTGTTCAGCGCGGCAGCCGGATCGATCGTCCACGAGAACGGATAACGGGAGGCATCATGAGTTCGGTCGACGCGCCCACGGGTGCACTTACGACGTCATCGCGACCGGCGGACGCCACGGTCCCGCTGATCGACATCACCATCGGAGGTCTCCTCACCCAACGCGCCGCCGAACGACCGGATGCCCCGGCGTTGGTGGGCACCAGGCACGGGACCGGCGAACGGGTTCGGCTCACCTATGCCGAGTTGCTCGACGAGGCCTCGCGGGTCGCCACGGCGATCGCGGCCTCGACCCGGCCGGGATCGTTCGTCGCGCTCTGGGCGCCGAACGTCGTCGAATGGCCCATCATCGAATACGGTGCGGCGCTGGCGGGTGTGGTCCTTGTGGCGATCAATCCCGCGCTGCAGCGCGACGAACTCGACTACGCCCTCACCCACTCGCGAAGTGCAGTGCTCATCCATGCTGACCGAGCAGGTGACCGGGACGTGGCCGCAGTCGTCGCCGAGGTCGCGGGTGCCCACCCCGACCTCGTGACGATCAGCCTGAGCGAGACCGACCGCTGGTCCGCACCGGCCGCCGACCCGGACGTGATCGCCGCGGCTCCCACAGACCCGACCGCAGCGGCGATGTTGCAGTACACCTCCGGCACCACCGGGAATCCCAAAGGGGTTCTGCTGTCGCATCGTTCGATGGTCAACGTGGCAAAGCTGACCATGGAGGCGGTCGAGGCCCGGCCGGGTGCGGGAGCGATCAATCCGCTGCCCATGTTCCACACCGCGGCCTGTGTGATCGGCACCCTCGGACCTTTGTGGCTCGGTGGTACGCAGTTCCTGATCGAGAAGTTCGCCCCGGGTGAGGTTCTCGCGGTGGCCCGCTCCGCTGACGTGTCGATCCTGTTCTACGTCCCGGCAATCCTGGGGGCGCTCCTGACGGCCCAGGCGTCCTCGGACGCCGCCGCCCCGCAGTTCGAGATAGTGATGGGTGGCGCCGCCAATGTTCCCGCGGCGATGATCGAGGCTGCGGAGTCGACGTTCGGCGCGAGCGTCATCAACCTGTTCGGGCAGACCGAACTCGCCCCGGTGCTCAGCGCCACCCGTCCCGGTGACCGTCGCGAGGACCAGCTGCACACCGTCGGTCGTCCACTACCGCAGGTGGATTGCAAGATCGTCGACCCGTTCATCGGCGAGATCCAGCCGGTCGGCGTCGAGGGCGAGATCTGCGCCCGCGGGTACCAGCAGCTCATCTGTTACCTCCACGATCCGGCTGCCACCGCCGCGACAGTCGACGCCGAGGGCTTTGTCCATACCGGTGACCTCGGGACCATGGACGAGCGCGGCTATCTGAAGGTCACCGGCCGGCTGAAAGAGATCATCATCCGCGGTGGCGAGAACATCGCCCCCGCCGCGATCGAGGAGACGTTGCTGGGCCATCCGGCGATCGAGTCCGTGACCGTCGTGGGGATCCCCGATGAACGGCTGGGGGAGACCGTCGCCGCGGTCCTCGTCCTGAACGGCCCGCCCGCAGCGGATCTCGGTGCGCAGCTCACCAAGTTCGCCCGACAGCGGATGGCCAGGTACAAGGTCCCCACACGGTGGTTCATCACCGACGGGATGCCACTCACGCCGACCGGCAAGATCCGGAAGTTCCAGTTGCGCGACCAGATCGCCGCAGGGCGATTGACCGAGTTGGAGGCGACCGCATGAGTAGCACCGGTGTGCGAAGCGTTGACGATCGCAGGCACGACCTGCGGAAGCGTTTCGAGGTCTGGACGCCACGCACTCTCGACGGGTGGCTCGATGACTGCGCCCAACGTTACGGTGACCGGCCGCTGGTCATCACCGACGACGTCGTCCTCACCTACGCGGAGGTGGCGAAACAGTCGCGGGTCCTGGCCGACGGCCTGGTGTCGCTGGGCGTCCGCCCGGGCGATCGGGTCGGCATGCTCATGGCCAACTACCCGGAATTCGTCGTGTTCAAGTTCGCGATCGCCCGCACGGGCGCCATCGCGATCCCGTTCAACTACCTGTATCGCGCAGACGAACTGGGTTACGTCCTCGAGCAATCGGAATGTTCGGTCCTGCTGACGATGACCGGCTTCGGCGGCCTCGACTACCTGGCTATGCTCGATGTCATCGCACCCGATTGGGACCGGGGTGCCACGTGGAAGCATCTGCGGAACGTGATCACCCTGTCCACCGAAGGCGGGCACCGCGACGGTGCCCTGACGCTCGACGGTCTCGTCGAGCGCGGCCGGGCGAACCCCGGCGCCGCGTCGGGGGCCGTCCACGAACCGACCGACATCGGCGACATGCTCTACACCTCCGGGAGCACCGGATCGCCCAAGGGGGTGACTGTCACGCATGACGCCGTGCTGCGCACCGGGTACGCCTCCGCGCTGACGCGCGCCTACGACGACGGCCGGCGGATCCTGTTCTCGCTGCCGTGTTATCACATGTTCGGGTATGTCGAGGGAATACTGTCGGCGATGGTCGTCGGTGGCGCGGTGATCCTGCAGACGTCCTTCTCGGCGGAGGGGTATCTGGCGGGGATCGAGCGTCACCGGGCCGACGACATCCTCTGTGTGCCGACGATGGCCGTCGCCATGGTGGAGTCGCCGACACGTGACAGCCACGACCTGTCCTCGCTGAGTGCCATCCTCTGTGGGTCGGCGCCCGCACCGATCTGGTTGTGGGAACAGGTCGAAGGCGTGTTCGGGGTCAGCGAGATCGTCACCGGTTACGGGATGACCGAGTGCGGCGGGGCGATGACGCTCACCCGACCGGAGGACGAACTGATCCTCACCTCGACCACCGTAGGACGGCCGAAGTTGGCCGGCGCCGCGGGAGTTCCGGGTACCGACGAGCTGTGCGTCTACTCGACGATCGATCCCGCGACCGGCGAGGCGCTGCCTCCCGGTGAGGTCGGCGAGCTCGTGTCCCACGGGCCGACCACCATGATCGGCTACTGGAACAAGCCCGCGGAGACGGCGGCGGCGCTCGGCACCGATGGATTGCTCCGCTCGGGAGACCTGGGCCGGGTCCGTCCGGACGGCTACCTCGAGGTCACCGGCCGTAGCAAGGAGCTCTACAAGAGCGGCGGAGAACTGGTGATGCCCAAGGAGATCGAGGACATCGTCGGTGCATTGGATGCGGTCAGCCAGGTGTTCGCGGTCGGTGTCGTAGACGACCGGTGGGGCGAGATCGGTGCCCTCGTCGTCGTGCGTGCACCGGGCCATGACATCACCGCGGCCGAGATCCTCGAGCACTGCCGTGAACGACTCGCCAGGTTCAAGGTCCCCAAACGCGTCGAATTCCTCGATGTGACAGCCCTTCCCACCACCCCCACCGGAAAGATCCAGAAGTTCCGGCTCGTCGAGATGGTCTCGAAGAGCATTTCCGGAACCTCCTCCGCACCGGAACCCGACCACGAAAGGAGCTCCTCATGACCTCGCTTGCACCCAGCGGGCTTGACATGAAGAGTGTCGTCGACCGCCTGATCCGCCCTGATAAGGTGCATGGTTCGATCTACACCGATCCTGCGATCTTCGCCGAGGAGCTGAAGAAGATCTGGTTCACCACATGGGTTTTCATCGGGCATGAGAGCGAGGTCCCCGAGCCCAACGACTACGTCCGCAAGCGACTCGCGACCCAGGACGTCATCATGACCCGCGACCGCGAGGGCGAGGTGCACCTGCTGATCAACCGCTGTGCGCACCGCGGGCTCCAGGTCTGCGACGACTCCAGCGGCAACTCGAGCTCCTTCCGCTGCCCGTACCACGGGTGGACGTACCGCAACACCGGAGAGCTCCTCGGCTACCCGTACAACAAGGGATACGGCGGCAAGGGAAAGCTCGAACTCGGCATGGGCAAGGTGCCGCGTGTCGCGTCGTACCGGGGATTCGTCTTCGGGTCGATGGCCGAGGACGGGCCCACTCTTCTCGAACACCTCGGTGCCGCGGCCGGTGAGATCGACCGGCTGGCCGGGTTGTCGCCGCACGGCGAGGTCGCGCTCGACGCCGGATGGCTCGCGCACAAGACCCGCTCGAACTGGAAGTTTCTCGCGGAGAACGAGACCGACGGCTACCACCCGCAGTTCGTGCACGGATCGATCTTCGGGGTGACCGGCAGTCCGATCGGTGCGCTCTACAGCGACGCCTCCACGGCCGTGACCCGCGCGCTGGGCAACGGGCACAGCGAGAACGATCTGCGGCCCGAGTTCCGCAACTTCGCCGAGCCGATGCGGTGGTTCGGGACGACGCCCGAGCGGGTGCCGAACTACGTGGCCGCGATGAACGAGGCCTACGGGGACGACGCGCAGCGCCGGATGATCGAGGGTGCGCCGCACGTCATGATCTTCCCGAACCTGTTCATCGCCGAGATCCAGGTGTTCAACATCCAGCCCGTGGCCGTCGGGGAGTGCATCCAGTACGCGACCGCGGTCCAGCTGCGCGGCGGCGAGGAACTGAACCGCCGCATGATCTCCCAGTCGATCGGATCGGTCGGTCCGGCCGGCATGTTGCTCGCCGACGACACCGAGATGTACGAGCGCAATCAACGCGGCGTCGAGATGCTCGACCCCGAGTGGCTCGATGTACGACGCGGTCTGCAGCGCGAGAGCGTCGACGAGAACGGCTTCACGATCGGAGCCGCCACCGACGAGACCGGCATGCGGGGCTTCTGGAAGCACTACCGCACTCTGATGGAGGCTTGAGATGACGACGAGTCCGGCGACAAGACCCGAACCTGCAGCCGAGGAGGGGCGATCGGGTCCGATCCCGGAGGGCTGGTCCTACGACGAGGTCGCTCAGTTCCTGTACCGGGAAGCGCGACTGGCCGATGAGAACGACTACGACGGCTGGGAAGCGCTCTGGACCGATGACGCGCTCTATTGGGTTCCCTCCGGAGGTGCCGATCTCGACCCCCGCGCCAACGTCGCGATCATCTATGACAACCGCAGCCGGATCTCGACCCGCATGAAACAGGTGAAGACCGGCAAACGCTACGCGCAGGCGCCGCCGTCCGACCTCCGCCGCATCATCGGCAATATCGAGTTCCTCGCAGGCCGCGAGAATCCCTTTGGTGGTGTGGATCTCGAGATAGGCGCCAATTTCATCGCCTACGAGTCACGGCAACGAGAAAATCAGCTGTGGGGTGGCCGCACCACCTACCGGTTGCGTCGGGTCGACGGCGAGATCCGGTTGGCCTACAAGAAGGTCGTCCTGGTGGACAACGACAAGCCCATCCCCACCCTGGCCTTTCTGATCTGACCGATGTTCGGCGATCCGGCCGCCTTTCCCACTGAGGAGGTTTCCATGTCCATGGAGATGAATGACCGCGGGCCACACGACATCCCGGGGATCGGACCGGTGGTGGGCAGTGAGTTCGCCGAGGTCTCGGTCAACATCGACTCGCAGGGCAATTCGCAGCGGTTGCGACTCGAGGATCTACGCACGGGCCGGGTGCGCTATCTCGACGCGCTCGAGATCGAGACCATCATCTGGCTCGACGACGGTCACCTGACCACTCTGCTCGATCCGTCCTCGGATCGCTGGCGAGACCGCAGTTAGACGGTGCGGTCCTCTTCGAGGACCGCACCCGCAACCACATTCCCCCGTCGGACGGCACGTGAAGGCTGCTCCGTGCCCCGACGTGCCACACACTGAGGAGATCGCATGAGACGCGTGGCCATCGTCGCGCCGGTACGCACGGGCGTCGGCACTTTCGGGGGGACGCTACGGCCGGTGCACGCGCACGACCTCGCCGCGGGGGTCCTGAAAGCGCTGGTCGAGCGCGCGTCGATCGACCCGGCCCGCATCGACGACGTGTGTATTGCGCAGTCGTACGCCAATTCCGAGGCGCCGTGCATCGGACGCTGGGCGGCATTGCATGCCGGGCTACCGGTCGAGGTGCCCGGATTCCAGATCGATCGGCGTTGTGGTGGCGGACTGCAGGGGGTGATCACGGCGTCGATGATGGTCCAGACCGGGGCCGCCGATGTGGTGGTGGCCGGCGGCGTCGAATCGATGAGCAACATCGAGCACTACACGACGACCGCACGTTGGGGTTCGCGCACCGGGAACCAGGTTCTCTACGACCGTCTGGACCGGGGTCGCGAACGGGCCCAACCGGAATGGCGATTCGGCGCGATCAGCGGGATGATCGAGACCGCCGAGAACCTGGCAAAGCACTACGGTATCGGCCGCGAGGAGTCGGATGCGTTCGCACTCCGCAGCCAGCGTCGTGCGGCGGCCGCCTGGGAGTCCGGCCGCTTCGACGACGAGGTGGTCCCGGTCGAGGTCCCGCAGCGCCGAGGGGACCCCCTCGAGTTCGCCGTCGACGAAGGGATTCGCGGTGATTCGACTGCCGAGAGCCTCGCACGGCTGCGACCGATCATGCCCGACGGAACAGTGACAGCGGGCAACGCGGCACAGCAGAACGACGCGGCCGCAGCCTGTCTCGTCGTCGCCGAGGACAAACTGGACGAACTCGGGCTGACACCGGCGGGATGGTTCGAGGGCTGGGCGGCCGCCGGGTGTGAGCCGTCGATGATGGGGATCGGGCCGGTCGCCGCCGTGCGCCGGCTCTTCGAGCGCACCGGACTCACGTTCGACGACCTCGACCTCCTCGAGATCAACGAGGCCTTCGCCGTTCAGGTGCTCGCGGTGCTGAAAGGCTGGGGTGTCGGGCTCGACGAGGTCGAGGACCGGCTCAACGTGAACGGTTCGGGAATCTCGCTCGGCCACCCGATCGGCGCGACGGGCGTCCGGATCCTGACCACCCTTCTGCACGAACTGAACCGACGTGAGGGTTCCGTCGCGGTCGAGACGATGTGTATCGGCGGCGGCCAGGGTATCGCGGCGGCATTCCGGGGAGTCCACTCATGAGCGAACCAGACAAGAACCACGGGGGCATGAACCACTCGATCCTCGGATATGCCACGTACATCCCGACCTGGCGGGTGGACCCGGCCGGCAGCGGCCGCGCGGCCCGTGTCGTCGCCTCGTTCGACGAGGACGCTGTCACCATGGCGGTGGCCGCGGGTCGCCGGGCACTCATCGGCGACCTGCGTCAGGTGCCCTCGACGGTGTTCGTCACGAGCACCCCCGCCTATCTGGACAAGACCAACGCGACCATCGTCCACACGGCGCTCGGACTCGACCGGAGGAGTGCGGCCCACGATGCCATCGGCACCACCCGATCGACCATGGCCGCGGTGCGATCGGCGTTGCGTTCCGGCGGTCTGCTCACCGCGGCGGATGTCCGCACCGGACAACCGGGTTCGGCCGACGAACGCGGCGGCGCGGACGCGGCGGCGGCGATTCTCGTGGGTCTGCCGACGGAGCGCAGGCCAGCCCTCGCCGAGGTTCTCGCAGAGGCCTCGGTGACCGAGGAGGTGCTCGATCGCTGGCGCCCGCCGACCGCCCCGTGGGGGTCGACCTGGGAGGAGCGCTTCGGCTTCGAACACTACGCACGGATGATCCGCGAGGTCGCGGCGCGAACACTCGACGACGCCGGCCTGGCGCAGGCCGATCACGTCGTCGTGGTCAGCGGGAACACGGCCGTGACCAAGCGGGCGGCCACCCTGGTCAAGGGGGCCGTCTCCACCGGGGGTTCGCCGGTCGGCTTCACCGGTGCGGCCGACCCACTGATCGCGCTGGGCGCTGTCCTCGATGTCGCCGGCCCGGGGGAGAGCATCCTGCTGCTGGCCGCGGCCGACGGGGTCGATGCCCTGCTGGTTCGCACGACCGGCGCCCTGCCCTCCCGTCGCCAGGCGATCCCGCTCGTCGAGCAACTCGCCGACCGGCAGGTGGTGCCCTATCCGAGGTACCTCTCCTGGCGAGGACTCCTGGAGTTCGAACCACCGCGACGCCCGGAACCCGACCGGGCGGCCGCCCCGCCGTCGGCGCGGTCCCGCGACTGGAAGTTCGGTCTCACCGGGTCGCGCTGTGACGCCTGCGGATTCCTGCATCTCCCGCCCGGTTCCGTGTGCCGGGAGTGCGGGTCCGTCGGTGAATCGAGTCCGGTGTCCGTTGCCGGTCTCACCGGCCGGATCGCCACCTACACCGTGGACCATCTGGCCTACTCGCCCTCGCCGCCGGTCGTCGACGCGGTGGTGGACTTCGAGGCCGGACGCGGAGCGGACTTCACCGGGGGCGGCCGGACGACGTTCGAGGTCGCCGATGCGCAGCCGGATCTCCTCGAGGTCGGCGCGCCCGTCGAGCTCACCTTCCGGCGTCTGAACAGCGCCGGCGGTGTGCACAACTACTTCTGGAAGGCCCGGCAGATCCGGCCGGCCCAGAGCACCACACCCCGGGGGGAGGACCACTGATGGCATCGCATGGGATCTCGGACAAGGTCGCGATCGTGGCGATGGGTTGCACCCGCTTCGGTGAGTTGTGGGAGACCTCGACCGAGGACATGCTGGTCGACGCGACGCAACAGGCACTCACCGGCACGTCGCTCGCCATCGCCGACATCGACGCCTACTGGCTGGGCACCCTGGGCTCGGGGCAGTCGGGTCTGGCCCTGAGCCGTGCTCTCGGCACCGACCACAAGCCCGTGACCCGCGTCGAGAACTACTGTGCGTCAGGGTCGGAGGCGTTCCGCAATGCGTGTTACGCGGTTGCGTCCGGAGCGTACGACCGGGTGATGGCCGTAGGTGTGGAGAAACTCAAGGACTCGGGGTTCTCCGGCCTCCTGCGAGGGGACCCGCCCGGCGACGGCACCGCGCCGGAGCTGTCGGTGACCGCACCCGCCGCGTTCTCCATGCTCGATCCGGCCTATTGCGCCAAGTACGGCGTCGAACCCGGTCTCATGCGGGATTCGATGACGCACGTCGCCTGGAAGAACCACGTCAACGGTGCCCAGAACCCGCGCGCACAGTTCCGGTCCGAGGTGTCGAAGGAGAAGATCGCGAAAGCGCCCAAGGTCGCGGGGCGGCTGGGTGTCTTCGACTGCTCGGGTGTGTCCGACGGCGCGGCGTGCGCCGTCATCGTCCGGGCCGAGGACGCCTACGAATACACCGACCGGCCGGTCTTCGTGAAGGCGCTGGCGCTGGCGGCAGGCCCCGGCCGTGGTGCCATGGACCCCGGATACGACTTCACCAGTTTCCCCGAGGTCGTCCGATCCGCACGCGAGGCCTACGCACAGGCCGGCATCTCCGACCCGCGCGCCGCCGTGTCCCTGGCCGAGGTGCACGACTGTTTCACGCCCACCGAGATCGTCCTGATGGAGGACCTCGGATTCTCCTCGCCCGGACAGGCCTGGAAAGACGTGCTGGCCGGGGGGTTCGACGCGGACGGCACCCTGCCGGTCAACATCGACGGCGGGCTCAAGTCGTTCGGTCATCCGGTCGGTGCCAGCGGTCTCCGCATGCTCTTCGAAGCCTGGCTCCAGTTGCGCGGTGAGGCCGGGGATCGACAGTTGACCGACCCGCACACCGCCCTCACCCACAACCTCGGCGGCCGGCCCGGAGCGTGCGTCTCGTTCGTCTCCATCGTCGGCCGGGAGCGCGGGTGAAGCACGTGCCGACATCTTGCGCGGCTTCGATTTTATGTTAAATTAAAACCATGGATTCAGGGCTGGCGGATGCGCGCACGGGGATCATGAGGTCCCTGTACGCCGCTCTGGCGGAGGGTGATTCGTCCCGCGTCGGCGAACTCCTCGATCCCGCCTTCGTCGGCAGGGTCACACCCGGAATGCCGTTGGGTCTCGGTGGCGAGTATGTCGGCGCGGAGTCGATGCAACGTGACTTCTGGTGGCGGCTCGGTTCGGCCTTTCGTGTTCACGCGGAACCGGACGCCTTTCACCCGCTCGACAACGACCGGGTCCAGGTCCACGGGCGTTATCGGGGAACCGCCCGGGCGACCGGGCGCACCGTCGATGCGCAGTTCATCCACACGGTCACCTTCGCCGGTGAGCGGATCTCCCGCCTCGACCAGCTGACCGATTCCGCAGCCTGGCAGGCGGCGCTCGACGGATCATGCGTCGCGACGCCACCGTATCCGGGGCCCGCGATCGGTGATCTCGAAACGATCGACTACTCGGTGGCAGACGGGGTGGCACAGGTCATCCTCGACCGGCCCGACGCCCGCAACGCCATCGACCTGCGGCTGGCCGAGGAGATCTTGGCGGTGGCACGGGCAATCGCCGCCGACGCCCGGGTCCGTGCCGTGCTCATCGCCGGAAACGGGCCCGCCCTGACCGTCGGCGGCGACATCGCGTACTTCGACTCCGCGCCGCCGGTGGCGCTCGGCGCACTGACCGCCCGGATGACCGAGCCGTTCCACGAGGCGTTCCGCATCCTCGACCGCATCGACGCCCCGATCGTCACGGCCGCTCATGGTGCCGTCGCCGGCGGCGGCCTGGGCTTCGTCTACATCGCTGACATCGTGATCGCCGCCCAAGGATCGGTGTTCACGACCGCCTTCAGTGGGATCGGACTGTCCGGCGACGGAGGCGGCACGTGGCACCTGCCGCGGCTGGTCGGCGAGGCGCGCGCTCGTCGCATGTACCTGGAGAACCTGCGGGTCGACGCGGCTCGCGCGGAGAGCTGGGGACTGGTCTCCGAGGTGGTGCCGGACGCAGAAGTACGTCAACGGGCGCTCGCGACAGCCACCCGGCTCGCCGCCGGCCCCACCCGGGCGTTCGGGCGTCAGCGTGCGCTGCTCCGCGATTCGTGGGACTCCACCCTCTCCGAGCAACTCCGCGTGGAGACCGACGCACTCGCCGTCACCGGTGCCACGCATGACGCACAGAATGCGGTTGCGGCCTTCCGCGCCGGGACCCGACCCACCTTCGAAGGCAGGTAACACGTGTCCGGACTGATCATCGACTCCGACGAGCACCGCGCGGTTCGCGAAAGCGTCCGCGGGATCGCGAAACGCTATGGCGGGCAGTACTTCCTCGACCGAGCTCGCAGCAATGGGCACATCGAAGAACTCTGGGGAGACCTCGGCGACGCAGGGCTGCTCGGTGTTCATCTGCCCGAGGAGTACGGCGGCGGTGGGGGAGGGATGGCCGAGGCGGTCGTCGTCGTCGAGGAGCTCTCCGCCCACGGGATGCCGCTGCTCATCTGGGTCATCTCGCCGGCGATCTGTGGCAGCATCCTCGCCGACCACGGCAGCGAGGAGATGAAACGGGAGTGGCTCCCGGCCCTCGCCGACGGTTCCCGCAAGATGGCCTTCGGCCTGACCGAACCCGATGCCGGGTCGAACAGCCACGACATCAAGACCACCGCGCGCCGCGATGGCGACGGCTGGGTCATCTCGGGGCAGAAGTACTACATCTCGGCCATCGACCAGAGTGACGCCGTGTTGCTGATCGCGCGGGACGCCGACCACACGACAGCCGACCGCAAGGCGTTGTCGATCTTCGTGATCCCCACGGACACACCCGGACTCACCTTCACACAGATCCCGACGTCGATCGTCTCGCCCGACAAGCAGTTCATGGTGTTCCTCGACGAGGTGCGCGTCGGACCCGAAGCCCTGGTCGGCACGGCGGGTAGCGGCATGCGGCAGGTCTTCAGCGGACTCAACCCGGAGCGGATTCTGGTCGGCGCCATCTGCGGCGGCATCGGCCGCTACGCAGTGGACCGCGCCACCGACTACGCGCGCACGCGCACCGTGTGGTCGGCACCCATCGGTGGCCACCAGGGCGTCGCCCACCCACTGGCCGAGTCCCATATCGACGTGGAGGTCTCACGCTTGGCGACCAAGCATGCGGCCGAACTCGCCGATCAGGAATCCGACGCCGTCGGCGAGGCCGCCAACATCGCGAAATTCGCGGCGTCCGAGGCCGCTCTGCGGGCGCTCGACCAGGCCATCCAGACCCACGGCGGCAACGGGCTCTCCGAGGAGTACGGCCTGTCGGACCTGTGGTTCGTCACGCGTTTGATGCGCACGGCGCCGGTCAGCCGGGAGATGGTCCTCAACTTCGTCGCCCAGACCTCGCTCGGCCTGCCGCGCTCGTACTGAGGTCGCTGGCGAATCAGGCACCACACCCCACACCACCACGGCACCAACGCATCACGGAGGCAGAATGACAACCACTCACGACTACGACGCGATCGTCATCGGCGCGGGTGCCGGCGGTCTGTTCACCGCGGCTCGCCTGGCACACAGGGGATATCGGACCCTCGTCGTCGAGCGACTCGACAAGGTGGGCGGGCGCGCCTCCACCACCGAGATCGACGGTTTCAAGGTGAACGACGGCGCCATCGTCATCGAAGTGGGTGGCATCACCCAGCAGACGTGCGAAGAGGTGGGCGCCAAGTTCGAGATCCGGGAGCCGTCGCCGCCGATCCTCTACCGCATCGGCGGCAAGGACGTCGACGTCACGGGTGGCGGCTGGGGCTTCCTGCTCGGAAAACTCACCCGCCAGGGTGCAAAACTCGTCAAGGGCATCGGTGCCGCACGCAACGATTCGGGACTGCCCGAAGATGAACTGTCCACCGCGGACTGGGTGCGCAAGTACACCAAAAACGAAGGGGTACACGGCATCTTCCGTAACATGTGTGCGTCGGTGTTCGCGGTCGGCTCGGAAGAGCTGCCGGCGCGCGTGTTCCTCACCTACTTCACTCGCAAGAGCGCCTTCAAGCGATTCGGCTTCCACCCGGACGGGACCGTCGGCCTGTGGAATGCGCTCGCCGAGGCATTCGTCGGACACGGTGGGGATCTGTGGTTGTCGAGTGAGGTGGAGCAGATTCATGTCGAGGGCGGCGCGGTCACGGGGGTGACCCTCACCCGCGCGGGCAACCGGCAGACCGTCACCGCGCCGATCGTGGTGAGCGACATCGGCCCGTTCGCGACACTGGATCTGGCCGGACGCGACGCCTTCGACGACGAGTACGTGGCTCTCGTCGAGCAGCGAAATCGTCCGTGCGCCATGATCGCGGTGAACTTCGCGAGCGAGGAGCCGCTGATCGAGGCGCCGGGCATGCTCAGCTTCGCCCAGACCTCCCGTCTGGCCTATCTCGCGAACTTCACCGGGACCTGCCCGGAGATGGCACCACCCGGTTGGCACCTGTACGTCGGCACGTCCGTACCGGAACCGGCGATCGGCGATTTCGACGAGGCCGCCGAGACGGCGCTGCTCTTCCAGGAGCTGCGCGACAACATCGACGGCTTCGACGAGAAGGCCCGCGTTCTGAGCACGACGATCACCCGCGACGGCTGGCCCCCGCAGCGTGCCGTCGCCGGGTTCGACCTGCCCCACACCACCGAAGTCACCGGATTGTGGAATGTCGGGGATGCGGTGAAGGAGTACGCCAACGGCGGTACCACGGCGTGTGCCGAGACCGCGCAACTCGTCGTCGACGAGATCGCGTCCGCTTTTCCGCGGGCATGACACAAACACTCGGACCAGCAACGGTCCCGGACATGAAAGGTGGGTGACGGCATGAAGGTCACCGTCGATTTCGGAAAATGCACCGGCCTCGGGATCTGTGAGTCCCTCGCTCCGGACTTCTTCGAGGTGAACGACAGCGGCGAACTCGTTCTGCTCAAGGAGGACATCGACCCCGATGAACTGCAGGCCGTCGAGGAAGCCGTCGCCGGCTGCCCGACCGAGGCGCTGCGCATCGTGAACGACTGACCGCGACCCACAGAACGGAATCCTGAGTCCCTCATGGCCATTGGAAGAATTGTCGTCGTCGGCGCCTCCCTCGCCGGGTTGCGGGCCGTCGAAGCCGCACGTAAAGCCGGTTTCACGGGTTCGATCACGTTGATCGGGGCGGAGGACCACCTGCCCTACGATCGCCCGCCGCTGTCCAAGGCGTTTCTCGAACCCGGTGACGATGCCGTCGAGGCGCCCTACTTCCGGACCGAAGAACTGCTTCGTGACGAACTGGGTGTGACGCTCCGACTCGGGAGTCCGGCAACCGGACTCGACATCGAGAGTCGTGAGGTGATCGTCGGCGACGACCGGGTTCCCTACGACGCCCTGATCATCGCCACCGGATCGACGCCACGGACGATTCCGGGCACCGAGGAGATCGCCGGGGTTCACGCCCTGCGGACTCTCGACGACGCGATCGCCGTACGCGATGCACTGAGCGGGGGTGCCCGCACCGTGGTGATCGGGGCCGGCTTCATCGGTTCCGAGGTGGCCTCGGGAGCTCAGAAGCGCGGCGTCGAAGTGACCGTTGTCGAAGCGTTGCCCACACCGTTGGTGCGAGCGACCGGCGAGGCCATGGGCCAGGCCATCGCGTCTCTGCACGAACGCAACGGGACGGCACTGCGGTGCGGCACCGGCGTGGCGGCCGTCGAGGGTGACGGACGGGTTGAACGAGTCGTCCTGGCCGACGGGACGGTGGTCGAGGCAGATCTCGTCGTCGTCGGGATCGGGGTCGTCCCGGCAGTCGCGTGGCTGGAGGGCAGCGGCGTCGAACTCGACAACGGTGTCGTCTGTGGCGAGACCTTGTGGACCGGGGTTCCCGGCGTCTACGCCGCCGGCGACGTCGCCAACTGGTTCAACCCGGTACTCGGCGAGCGGCAACGCATGGAGAACTGGACCGCCGCGGCCGAGCAGGGTGCAGCCGCGGCGCGCAATGCGCTCGACCCTGCGAACGCGAAACCCTATGGGACAGTGCCGTATTTCTGGTCGGACTGGTATGACGTGCGGATCCAGTTCGTCGGCTCGCCCGATGCGGACGAGGTTGTGGTCGTCGACGGGGACCCCACGGGCGGGAACAGCGTCGATCGATGGGTGGCGCTCTATCGACGGGGTGATCGTCTGATCGGTGCACTGGCCGTCAACGGTCAGGCGGTCATCATGAAGTACCGGGTGATGATCGGGAAGGGCGCCGGTTGGGCCGACGCGCTCGAGTTCGCGGAGAAGAAGAGGACGAAGGCGAAGGCAGCAGCTCTGTAGAGCCTCCGTTTGTAGTACCGCTGTCCGGGCTACTTCTGGGGCGCGATCGCGTCCCGCACGAAGGCCTGGGCGTTGGCGACGATCTTGTCGATGTTGCCGCGCCGGGGTGTCCACCATTCCGCCGCCCAGTTCAGCGATCCGAGAACGAGCATCTGCATCATGTAGAGGTCGAGATCCTGCCTGATGGCGCCCTCTTCGTGAGCGGTGACGATCAGCGACTTCCACACCTTGCCGTACTTCGCCTCCTCGGCCGATGCGCGCTTGCTGATCTTGTCGGGCAGCTGCCCCGCGTTGCGGATGGATGCGGTGGTGTAGGCGGAGATCTCGAGCTCGTGCCGCAGGTGTGCCTCGACGGCGACGAGGATCTTCTCCAGCGGGTCGGTGCCGTCCGGGAGGGCGTCGAGAGCCGCGACGAGGTGCTGACGCATGTCGGCAAGACCGAACCACATCACTTCTTCGACGAGTGCGTCACGCGAGTCGAAGTAGTAGTAGATGGCCGGTGCCTGGAGTTCGGCGACCTCGGCGACATCGGTCAGGCGGAGTCCGGCGTACCCCTTGCGGCTCAGGACCTGCGCCGCGGCGTCGAGGATGCGCTCGCGGGTGCGTTCCGACTTCGGCGCACCGCCGCCCGCCCGGATCGTGCCGTTCTTGGTCGCTGCCGATGAGCGTGGATTACGTGGCGCCATTCTGCGGATTTTAATCTGTATTGCACACGCGCGAGCACCGGCACGGCCACGTGTGCCCAAGGCCACGCACGATCGTGGCATTCGGCGGCCGTGACCGGGTCATTCACGACCGCGTGGAGCCAGGCCCTGCCGGATCGCGGCCTGAGCGGTCGCCACCACCTTGTCGATGCTCCCGCGACGCGGGGTCCACCATTCCGCAGCCCAGTTGAGAGCCCCGAGGACCATCATCCGCGCGATGAACAGGTCGAGGTCGGTGCGGATCTCGCCATCGTCGGCGGCGGCCTGGACGAGTCGTCGCCAGATCTCGCCGTACTGTTTCTCCTCTTCGATCCGGCGTGTGCGGATGCGTTCGGGGATCTGACCGGCATTGCGGATGGATGCCGTGGTGTAATCCGACACCTCGAGTTCGTGCCGCAGGTGCACGTCGACGGCGAGCATGATCCGGTCCATGGACGTCAGGTCGGGGGAGATCTCGTCGAGTGCGTGTTCGAGGCGGTGGCGCATGTCGGCCACGCCGGACCACATCACCTCTTCGATCAGGGTCTCCCGTGAATCGAAGTAGTAGTAGATCGCCGGGGCGCGCAGGTCGGCGGCCTTCGCGACGTCGGACAGGCGGGTGCCGGCGTAACCCTTCGTGCTGAGTACGCGGGCGGCGGCGTCGAGGATTCGGGTGCGTGTCCGGACGGACTTCGACTCCTTGTCGGAGACGCGCAAGCTCTTGCGCGTGGGAGATTCGAGAGTCATGACGTCGGCATCGTGTCGCCGCGACCGACGGATGGTTCTGACATGCGCACCGTCCAGGTGGTTCTCATCGACGCAGGACGTGGCTCCGCATCGGCGGCGCGAGCGCACCGCAGTGTTTAATTTACAGTAAAATAAGGCAGTAGGCACGAAACGCGCGGGTGCTGCGCCGAAGGTCGGCGCAGCACCCGCGAGGGATGGGCGGCATCGGCCGACTATCCGGCCGCCCCCAGCAACACGTGTTGCTGGAGATGAGGGATCGCAGAATCGGATCGCGACGGCCGCGGTCCACGAGCTCGATCAGGCCGGCCACCAGCTTGTCGGCGTACGACGTCTCGTCGGCGATGATCGACCGGATCTGCTCGATGAGAACCCGAGATCTCTTGCCCGCGAGCGCGGTCGGTGCTCAATCGTCGCTGTCGTCTGGCGGGCAAGGTTCCTCGCATGTCTGTGGAATCGGTGACGACATTGGTCGGTGCGTGCGCGGCGTCGACGCCGACGTGGAAACGGCGCCGGGACCGTCCGGTACTCGGACGGTCCCGGCGCCGCTTCGGACGTTGCGGGTCAGGTCCGTTTCACGGAGCCCAGGTCCGCGGGGCGGCCTCGTCCTCGGCAACCGGCGTCGAGGTGACCCGGTACGCGCGGTTGACCGCCGACACGACCGCGCGCAGGCTTGCGGTGGTGATCGACGAGGCGATCCCGACACCCCACACCGTCTCGCCGTTGACCTCGGTCTCCACGTACGCCGCGGCGCTGGCGTCGCCGCCCGCGGTCAGTGCGTGCTCGCTGTAGTCGAGGACCCGGACCTCGTAACCGACGTTGCTCAGCGCGTCGACGAACGCCGCCAGCGGACCGTTGCCCGAACCGGAGATCTCCCGCTCGGTGCCCTCGACCTTCACCACCGCGGTGATGTGGTCGTCGCCGCCGTCGACCTCGGCGGCATCGACCTTCTGGCGAATCCGCTCCAGCGGCCAGATCGGGTGCAGGTAGTTCTCCGCGAAGACATCCCACATCTCCTTCGGATTGACCTCGCCGCCCTCGCCGTCGGTGATCTTCTGGATCTCGCGACTGAACTCGATCTGCAGACGACGCGGCAGGTTCATGCCGTGGTCGGCCTTCATGATGTAGGCCACGCCGCCCTTGCCGGACTGGCTGTTCACCCGGATGACCGCTTCGTAGCTGCGGCCCACGTCCTTGGGATCGATCGGCAGATACGGTACGGCCCAAGTGATGTCGTCGACGTCGGCATCGGCGCTGTCCGCGTCGACCTTCATCTGGTCGAGGCCCTTGTTGATGGCGTCCTGATGGCTGCCCGAGAACGCCGTGTAGACCAGGTCGCCGCCGTAGGGGTGACGCTCGGGCACGTTGAGCTGGTTGCAGTACTCGACCGTGCGCCGGATCTCGTCGATGTCGGAGAAGCTGATCTGGGGGTCGACGCCGCGGCTGAACATGTTCATGCCCAGGGTCACCAGACAGACGTTGCCGGTGCGCTCGCCGTTGCCGAACAGGCACCCCTCGATCCGGTCGGCGCCCGCCTGATAACCGAGTTCGGCTGCCGCGACGGCGGTTCCGCGATCGTTGTGGGGATGCAGGCTCAGGATGACCGAATCGCGGCGGGCCAGGTTGCGGTGCATCCACTCGATCGAGTCGGCGTAGACGTTCGGGGTGGCCATCTCGACGGTGGCCGGCAGGTTGAGGATCATGGGCCGTTCGGGTGTGGGAGCGATGATCTCGGTGACCGCGTCGCACACCTCCTTGGCGAAGCTCAGCTCGGTGCCCGTGTAGGACTCCGGGGAGTACTCGTAACGCCAGTTGGTGTCGGGGTAGTTCTGCTGGACCTCGAGGACCTTGTGCGCGGCGTCGGTGGCGATCTTGGTGATGGCCGCCTTGTCCGCGCGGAACACGACCCGACGCTGCAGGACCGATGTCGAGTTGTAGAAGTGCACGATGACGTTGGCCGCGCCGCGGCAGGCGTCGAAGGTGCGCTCGATCAGCTCGTCGCGGCACTGGGTCAGCACCTGGATCGTCACGTCGTCGGGGATGGCGCCGTCCTCGATGATCTCGCGGACGAAGTCGTAGTCGGTCTGACTGGCCGACGGGAAGCCGACCTCGATCTCCTTGTAGCCCATCCGGACCAGGAGGTCGAACATGCGGCGCTTGCGAGCCGGGCTCATCGGGTCGATCAGTGCCTGGTTACCGTCTCGCAGGTCGACCGCGCACCACATCGGGGCGGTGGTGATCACCTTGTCGGGCCAGGTGCGGTCGGGAACCGAGATCGTCTCGACCTCGTCGGCGAACTGGCGGTAACGGTGAACCGGCATCGCCGAACTGCGCTGCGGGTTCCATACGGGCTGTCCGGCGGGAATCGGGCCCGCGGGCTCGACGATTCGGCTCGCGCCGGATGTGAAGGTGTCTGCTGGTGCCATCGGTGGTCATTCTCCGTGTGTGGAAGGAAAGTGACCGGCGCGTGATCGGGCCCCGCGACGGAGGGCCGGTCGGTTCAGACCCCGCCGCGGCAACCGAGGAGGAGTGCGCGCTGCATGCGCTTGACTGTACTCCCCGGCGACGAAGCGGCCAAAGCTGCAGGTGAAGACGGAAAACGGCTCCCCCTCTTCGGAGGGTGCCGCCTCGTCCGACCACGTCCCAGACTATGACATGCCTCTCAGTCGGTAGCCGGAGTGACCCAATTCATCCAGGCGGCCGACAGGGGCGACCCGGAGGTCTCGCCGTCCGGGATACGTGCCGCCCACCCCGACGCGGCCGTCAGCAGAAAGGGACGAACGCCAGTGACGACCATCCCCGCCGAGCCCCCGGTGACCGATCCGCCAGAGGGCAAGCGTACGAGCCTTCGACGAGTGGCCGCCGCGAGTTCCATCGGTACGACGATCGAGTTCTACGACTTCTTCATCTACGGCACCGCCGCCGCCCTGGTCTTCCCGACGGTGTTCTTCCCATCCGCCGACGAGGTCACCGGGACGATCGCCTCCTTCGCGACCTTCGCCGTGGCCTTCTTCGCACGGCCGGTCGGCGCGATGCTCTTCGGGCATTTCGGCGACCGGATCGGCCGCAAGCGCACCCTGGTCTGGACCCTGTTGATCATGGGGCTGGCGACGGTCGCGATCGGGCTCCTGCCCGGGTACGAGACCGGCGTCTTCGGCTTCGCCGAATCCGGTATCGGCATCGCCGCACCGATCGCGCTGGTGTTCCTGCGGTTCCTGCAGGGCTTCGCCGTCGGCGGCGAGTGGGCGGGCGCGACACTCCTCACCGCCGAGTACGCCCCGCCCGGCAAGCGCGGGCTCTACGCGATGTTCCCGCAACTCGGCCCCGCCTTCGCCTTCTTCCTGTCGAGCCTCACGTTCCTCATCGCGAGCCTGACCCTCGGCGAGACCAGTTCGGCCTTCCTCGATTACGGCTGGCGTATCCCGTTCATCCTGTCCTTCGCGCTGGTCGCGGTCGGGCTGTGGGTCCGACTCGCGGTCGCGGAGACCCCGGTGTTCCGGGAGGCTCAGCAGCGCAAGGCGACCGGCGACGCCGCGGCCGACGGCCCCGCCCTGCCGTTCCTCGATGCCTTCCGCCACCAGTGGCGCGAGATCCTCGTCGCCGGCGGCGCGCTGGCGAGCCTGTTCTCGCTGTTCTACATGGGCACGGCGTTCCTCACGAACTACGGCACGAAGTCGCTGGAGCTGTCCCGGACCTTCGTGCTGACCGCGGGCATGGGTGCGGCCGTGGTGTTCGGACTGTCGACCGCGGCGTCGGCGGTGTGGTCGGACCGGGTCGGTCGTCGACGCGTCATCCTCACCTCGTGCGCCGTCGCGATCCCGTGGTCGCTGGTGCTGTTCCCGATCCTCGAGATCGGCGGCGGTCTCGCATTCGTCGTCGGGCTCCTCGGCACGCTGCTCATCTTCGGCATCGCCTACGGACCCGCCGGTGCGCTCCTGCCCGAGCTGTTCGAGGCCCGGTATCGCTACACCGGTGCGGGGATGGGCTACAACCTGGCCGGCATCCTCGGCGGGGCGATCCCGCCGCTGATCGCCGCCCCGCTGATCGCCGGTCCCGGTGCGATCTGGGTCGGTGTCCTGCTCGCCGGTCTGTCGGCACTCAGCGTGGTGTGCACGATCATGATCGTCGAGACCAAGGACAAGACGATGCGGGCGTCGGCTCCCGACGACGAGCGTAAACGACTGTCCCACAACCCCACACACCACTCCGCCCCGAGCCGGTTGGCTCGGGGCGGAGTCGTGATGAGGCAGCGGCCGGACCCTTCGTGACGCGCCCTCCGCAAGCTCCGGGCGCTCCTCAGGGAGCGGTGGGTCTGCGGTCCCTTCGGATCAGGCGCGCCGGCGGCTCACGGGGTGTAGCGCAGCCAGTCGACGGTCATCGTCGCCGGGCTCGGGGTCGTCGACGACGGCGGGCCGGGCCAGAGGCCACCGACGGCGACGTTGAGCAGTGCGTACATCGGCTTGTCGAAGACCCATCGTTCATCGCCGGTGAGCGAGGACCGGTTGATCGTGTAGACCGCGTTGCCGTCGATGGTGAAGCGGATCTGCGACGACGTCTTGGTCACCGCGTACTCGTGGAAGTCGCCGGGGTCGACGCCGGTGAGATCGTGGCCCCGCTCCCAGCGGCCGGCGAGGGGGCCCGGCAGCGGGAGTCCGGGGAGGAGATCGGTCAGCGAGATGTCGAGGGACCCGGTGGCGGTTCCGAGGGCCGTCGGCCCGTGTACGCCCACGTGCACCCAGTCGGAGGTGTTGATCGTCTCCGCGATGTCGACTTCGCCGGCCGCCGGATAACCGACGGAGTCGATGTCGCTCCCCAGCAACCAGAACGCCGGGTGCAGCCCGCGGCCTTGCGGTAGGGAGATGCGCGCGGAGATCGTCCCGTAGGTGAATTCGAAGCTGTCCTTGGTGGTCAGCCGGGCCGATGTCCAGCCGCCCGTCGCGGCGCGTCGAGCCTCGATGAGCAGGTTGCCGTTGCCGTCCAGGCGCGAGTTGAGACGGTCGGCGGTGTAGTTCTGCACCTCGTTGTTGCCCCAGCCGCCTGCGCCGGTCTCGTGTTGCAGTGCCGACGGCAACGTGCCGGCCGCGCCGTTGAACTCGAGGCTGAACGGCTCGTCGGCGTGGGCGGTGGCCGGCAGGGACAGTGCTGCCGCGGCCGACAGCGCCGTGACGGCGGCGACGGGAGCGACGTGCGATCCCAGCCGACGGAAGAATCCTCGTCGTGGAGGTGAGACAGTCATGGAGAAGAAGTACCACAAGTAACTTCTGCCTCATATGCCTCGTTCGTCACATTCCCCGGTCAAGCCTTCGGGGGTTCGGAAAACGCTGCACGTCCCCAGTGGCCGGCGAAGGCCACCTCGCCGAGCGGCAGCCGTGACCTGGGCTTCTCGTCGCGGGCACGGATCTCCTCGGGAAGCGACGTCGGGTCGGCGGCGAGTACGCCGATGCCGAGCAACACCAGCGGCCGCTTGTCCGCCGGGATGCCGAAGCTGTCGCGGGCGGCCACGGGGTCGAAACCGGCCATCGGGTGCGCGTTGAATCCGAGGGCCTCGGCCTGCAGGATCATCTGCGCCACCGCGAGCCCGCAGTCGACCGCCCCGTAGGTGTGGGCCTTCGCGTCGTCGGGATCATCGGTGGTGCAGACCAGGACGAGCGCCGCCGAGCGCGGCGCCCACCCCGAGTTCCCCCGGGTCAGGACGCCGCAGAGGGCTGCGAAGGTCAGGTCGTCGCGCAGGCCCACGATGAATCGCACCGGTTGTACCCGGCCCCAGGTGGGCGCCCAGCGTCCGGCGTCGACGATCGTGGTGATGTCCTCGACGGAGACGGTCGCGGACGGGTCGTAGCCGCGGGCACTCCAGCGCCCCGAGATCAGTTCGTGCATCCGCCCGAGGGTAGCGGTGTCGCGTGGTCCTACTCGGCGCGTGCCGACGTCGAGAGCTCGGAGTCGGGGAGCCGGACGTCGGCGACCTCGGCCTGCGGATCGGCGGGCTCGTCGCGCATGACGATGAGCAGGATGACGCCCAGGACGAGGAGTGCGAGACCGCTCGCGAGCGACGCGGCGTGCATACCGTCGACGAACGACTGTTTCGCGGCGGCGGCAAGAGCCTCACCGGCGGGGCCCATGTCGGTCGAGCGGTGCAGCGTCTCGCCGAGGGTGTCGCCGAACGCCCAGCCCTGGTCGCCGTCCCGGAAGACGAGGGTGGCCAGCGATCCGAGCAGGGCCAGCCCCATCGCGGTACCGAGCTCGAAGCTCGTCTCCGAGATGCCGGACGCGGCACCCGACCGTTCCGGTGGCACCGAGCCGACGACCACGACCGACACGAGGCTGAACTGGATGCCGTAGCCGACGCCCGCGATCGTCGTGCACAGCACGTACACCCAGACCGGCGACGAGGTGCCGAGGGTCAGCATGCCGAGGTTGCCGGCGGCGGCGAGGCCGACGGAACCGACGAAGGCCAGCCGGGTGCCCAGGAACGAGGCGACCTTGGTCGCGCCGATGGAGAACACCGCCACCGCGACGGCCATCGGGAGGCCGGCGATCGCCGCGGCCAGGACGTCGTGGCCCATGACCGACTGGAGGTACACGCCGGTCAGGTACGACATGCCGCCGAGTGCCATCATCCCGATGAGTGCGACGGCGACCGCGCTGCTGAACTGCGCGTTCCGGAACAAGGTGAGATCGAGCAGCGGTGACGCGATTCGCCGCTGGTGGAGCAGGAACGTGATGAGCAGCGCGGCGCCCACCACCCCGGCGAGGATCACGGCTGTCGTGGCACCGTCGCTCGCCACCGTCTTGATCGCGTAGACGAGCGGGAGGATTCCGGCCATCGAGAGCACGACGCCGACGACGTCGAAGGGATCGTTGGTCGCGGCCCGGTACTCGGGGATCAGGCGCGGCCCGAAGACGAACAGCAGGACGAGCACCGGCACGTTGATGAGGAAGACGACGCCCCACCAGAAGTCGTGCAGCAGAACGCCTCCGATGACCGGGCCGACCGCGCTGCCGCCGGCGAACGCCGAGGTCCACACGCCGATCGCGCGACCGCGCTGACGGGCGTCGGAGAACATGTTGGCGATGAGCGACAGGCTCGACGGCAGCAGGGTCGCCCCGCCGATGCCCATCAGGGCACGCGCCGCGATCAGGATCCCGGCCGTGGGTGCGAAGGCGGCGATGACCGAGGCGACGCCGAACAGGCCGGCGCCGGCGAGCAGGATGCGACGACGACCGATCCGGTCACCGACATTGCCCATAGTGATGAGCAGTCCGGCGATGAGGAACCCGTAGATGTCGAGAATCCACAACTGCTGGGCCGCGGACGGCGCGAGCGCGTCGGTGATCGACGGGATCGCGAGGTACAGCACCGAGACGTCCATCGAGACCAGGAACACCGGGAGGGTCAGCACGGCCAGTCCCAGCCACGTTCGTCGGTCGGCGGCACCCGGGGTGGTCGGGTGGAGCCGGGTCGACGGGTCGAGCTGGGCGGACATCATTGCCTCCTTCGCGGTAGACGACTGCTACCTACGCGTACGGTGTACGCGGATCAGCGTACGGGGATGGGTACGCTGTACGCAATCGCTTTATTCCCGCTCTGAGCAGGAGGAACCGCGCAGTGACGTCCGACACCTCGAAACTGTCGACCGCGACGATCGTGGACGCCGCGATCGCCGTCGCCGACGACGACGGAATCGGCTCGCTGTCGATGCGGCGGGTCGCCGAGAAACTGGGGGTCGGGGCGATGTCGCTGTATCGCCACGTCGCGGACAAGGACGCCCTGTTGCAGGCGATGTCGACCGAGGTGGGACGCCGGTTCCCGTATCCCGTGGACACCCAGCCCGGATGGCGCGCACGGGTGCAGGTCGCCGTCGACGTCGACTGGGAGCTCTACACCCGGCACCCATGGGTCGTCCTGGCCTACTCGTCGCCACGGCACAGCTACGGCGAGGATTCACTGGCGTGCCTCGACTGGCTCGCGGCCGGGTTCCTGGAACTCGGTGTCGGCATCGAACGAGCCACCGACATGGCGCTGTCCGTCTGGAGTTTCGTCCACGGTGTCGCACTCGTCGCGGTGAGCGATCAACTGCTCCAAGACGATTCGCTGCTGCCGTCCGCCGGGCTCGCGGAGGTGATCTCGGGCGAGTCCGAGGTCGAGGTCCCGTCGCACCTCGCTCGTCTGGCCGGCCGGCGCGACGCCGGCCGGCTCCTCGATCCCCGCGCGCGGCTCGACGCCGGAATCGATTATCTCTGTCTGGGATTCGCGGCGTCGGCGGTGTGAATCAACCGCCCCTGGGGTGCGCGCGAAGCGAGGCATCTCACCAGGCCCTTCGAGGCTCGTCGCTATCGCTCCTCGCACCTCAGGGCGCAGGGGGGCGCGCTTCGCACCTCAGGGAGCAGGGGGGCGCGCTTCGCACCTCAGGGAGCAGGGGGGCGCGCTTCGCACCTCAGGGAGCTGGGGGCGCGCTCCTCGCACGTCAGGGAGCTGAGGGGTCACATGGCATGCGGGAAGACCGTCAGCATGTGCGCGCCGAACCACGAGCTACCCACCACGATGGGCACGACGACTAGGCCCGCGGCAACCGGTCGCATCCGGGCGAGCGCCATCGCCAGTGGGATCAGCAAGACGAACGCGGGTAGGAGCAGTCGCGGCCGGCTCATCATCAGCCCGCTCGACAGCACGATCTGCGCGACGAGCAGCGAACCGTACAGCAGGACCGGCCACGGCATCCGAGACCACACCGCGACGCCCAGCATCACCAGCGTGCTCAGGACGATCCACGATGTGGCCACCGGTGCGATCTCCGCCGAATGCACGAGCATCTCGTTGACGAAGTGGAACGCGGCCGCGCCCCAGTCGAATTGGGTGTCCCAACCGTCGGTCTGGATCCGGAACCACCCGGTCGGTGATCCGGTGTGCGCCCACACCACACTCAGGTAGGCGAGGTAGCCGAGTGGGCTGATCGCGATGGCGACGATCGCGCGGACCCGCACCTCTCTCGGCACGGCGGTCCCGCGTGCCTGCCACAGGAACACCACGGCCGCGAGCATCACGACCCCGATCAGGACCGCTGCCGTCGGACGGCACAGCCCGCAGATCGCCGCCACGGTGCCGGCGAGGAGCCAGCGTTTCTCCAGCACCCCGACCAGCGCCCACACCGCGAGCGCACAGAACAGGGCCTCGGTGTAGGCCATGTTCAGCACGATCGACATCGGCGTCGCCGCGAAGAGCGCCACCAGGAACAAACCGGTTCCGCGCTCGGGCGCCGGGCCGATCGGTGACCGGCGCGCCATGAGCCGCGCGCACACCATGCCCAGCCGTGCCGCGCCGACCGCGGCCACGCACCCGAGGACCAGGTTCACCGTGACCGCGGCACCGAAGGGGCTCAGGCCCGGCAACTTCGCGATCAGACCGACCAGATACGGGTAGCCGGGAAAGAACGCGTACGCGGTGTCGGCCGTGTGCAGACCCCGCGCGTCCGTCAGGGCGTAGGGCACGCCGTCGTAGCCGTGGGTCGCGATCGCGATCATCCACTGTCCGTCCCACACCGCCAGGGAATCGCCCAGCGTGGTGCCCCGGAGGTCGGCGAACCGGGCCAGGACCAGGATGCCGACGGCCCGGATGACGAGGAAGACGACGAGTGCGTCGAGCCACCAGCGGTACCGACGGAGTCCGGCGGGCGACGAGCTCAGCGGACCGAAGAACGCGGTGGTCGCCGCCCTCAGCCGACGACCCGTCCCGGCGGACACGCCTCCGGCTGTCGCCACGTCGTCGTCGGTGCGGCGTCCGGTCCGACCATCGGCGCCGCCTCCGGTATCGCCGACGTCGGTAGGGGAGGCCACGCGAGAGATCCTAGAGCGGATCGGATCGCCGCGGCCCGGACGGGGCAGACAGAGACCAGGTCAGGGCATCCTCAGACTCCCCGGTAAGGTTGTCCCGGCAAGTTGACGTCTATCGACCGGCACTCTGGCCGGCGGGAGGTAACTCGACGTGGCCCTCGTGGTGCAGAAGTACGGCGGATCCTCGGTCGCAACGGCCGAACGCATCCGTCGCGTCGCCGAGCGCATCGTCGAGACCAAGAAGCAGGGCAACGACGTCGTCGTGGTCGTGTCGGCGATGGGCGACACCACCGACGAACTGCTCGACCTCGCCCAGCAGGTCAATCCGGCGCCACCGGCCCGTGAGATGGACATGCTGCTGACCTCCGGTGAGCGCATCTCGAACTCACTGGTGGCCATGGCGATCAGCTCGATGGGCGCGCAGGCGCAGTCGTTCACCGGTTCCCAGGCCGGCGTCATCACGACGAGCAGCCACGGCAAGGCCAAGATCATCGACGTCACGCCCGGACGCGTCCGCAGCGCCCTCGACGAGGGCAAGATCGTGCTGGTCGCCGGCTTCCAGGGCGTCTCGCAGGACACCAAGGACGTCACGACGCTGGGCCGTGGTGGCTCCGACACCACCGCGGTCGCGCTGGCGGCGGCCCTCGAGGCCGACGTCTGCGAGATCTACACCGACGTCGACGGCGTCTACTCGGCGGACCCGCGGATCGTGCCCGACGCCCGGCGCCTCGACACCGTCAGTTTCGAGGAGATGCTCGAACTGGCCGCCTGCGGCGCCAAGGTGCTGATGCTGCGCTGCGTCGAATACGCCCGCCGCTACAACGTTCCCGTTCACGTGCGCTCGTCGTACTCGACCAAACCCGGCACCGTGGTGACCGGATCGATGGAGGACATCCCCGTGGAAGAAGCCATTCTCACCGGCGTCGCACATGACCGCAGCGAGGCCAAGATCACCGTTGTCGGACTCGACGACAAGCCCGGTTACGCGGCGCGGGTGTTCCGCGCCGTCGCCGACGCCGAGATCAACATCGACATGGTGCTCCAGAACGTCTCGAAGATCGACACCGGCAAGACCGACATCACCTTCACCCTCCCGCGTGAGCTCGGACCGCTCGGGGTGGAGAAGCTCACCAAGCTCCAGGAGGAGATCGGCTTCACCGACCTGCTCTACGACGATCACATCGGCAAGGTGTCGCTCGTCGGCGCGGGCATGAAGTCGCACCCCGGCGTCACGGCCACGTTCTGTGAGGCCCTGAGCGAGGCCGGCGTCAACATCGAGCTGATCTCCACCTCGGAGATCCGCATCTCGGTGCTGTGCCGCGACACCGAACTCGACGACGCGGTGCGCGCTCTGCACGCCGCCTTCGATCTCGGCGGCGAAGAAGAAGCCGTCGTCTACGCCGGAACGGGGCGATGAGGATGGGTGTACGTATCGGAGTCGTGGGTGCGACCGGTCAGGTCGGCGCCGTCATGCGAACCCTGTTGGCGGAGCGCAACTTCCCCGCCGACGAGGTGCGGTTCTTCGCATCGTCGCGCTCGGCGGGCAAGAAGCTGCCCTGGGGCGACGGCGAGATCGTTGTCGAGGACGCCTCGACGGCGGACCCGTCAGGGCTCGACATCGCCCTCTTCTCGGCGGGCGCCACGATGTCGCGCGAGCAGGCACCCCGGTTCGCCGAGGCGGGCGTGACCGTCATCGACAACTCCTCGGCGTGGCGTAAGGACCCCGATGTGCCACTGGTGGTCTCGGAGGTCAACGGCGAGCTCGCGAAGAACCCGCCGAAGGGCATCATCGCCAACCCGAACTGCACCACCATGGCCGCCATGCCGGTGCTCAAGCCGCTGCACGACGAGGCCGGCCTGCAGCGCCTCATCGTCTCCAGCTACCAGGCGGTCTCGGGCAGCGGGCTCGCGGGCGTGGAGGAACTCGCCGGCCAGGTGCGGGCGGTCGCCGACGATGCCGAGAAGCTCGTCCACGACGGTTCGGCAGTGGACTTCCCCGCTCCGAACAAGTACGTCGCCCCGATCGCGTTCAACGTCATCGCGCTCGCCGGGTCGCTCGTCGACGACGGGTCGGGCGAGACCGACGAGGATCAGAAGCTGCGCAACGAGTCGCGCAAGATCCTCGGTCTCCCCGAGTTGCTCGTCAGCGGAACCTGCGTGCGCGTGCCGGTCTTCACGGGTCACTCCCTGTCGATCAACGCCGAGTTCGCGAACCCGCTGTCGGTGGCCCGGGCGCAGGAGATCCTCTCTGCGGCAGCCGGTGTGGAGCTCACCGACGTGCCGACGCCGCTCGCGGCCGCGGGCCGGGATGCCTCGCTGGTCGGCCGGATCCGGCAGGACCCGGGCGTTCCCGAGGGGCGCGGCCTCGCGCTGTTCGTCTCAGGGGACAACCTCCGAAAGGGTGCCGCCCTCAACACGATCCAGATCGCCGAACTGCTCGTCTAGAGGAGCTCAGCCGGGTGGCCTTCGTGGCTCGCTACGCTCGCACCTCAGGCAGCACAGGGGTGGCTCGCTACGCTCGCACCTCAGGCGGCCAGGGGGGCTCCTCGGAGACGGCCGCCGCCGCCTCGGTGATGATCGCTCGCATCGACGCCTCCGCGACCTCCGGGTCGCGGAGGCGTATTGCTCTGGCCACGTCGTCGTGCAGCGCGATGGCGGCCGGGTTGGGGGTCGCCGGCATCATCCCGTGATGGGTGCGTCCGGCCAGGATCTCGTTCACCACACCGGTGAGTGAGCGGAACATCTCGTTGCCGCTCGCCTCGAGCAGTGTTCGGTGGAAGACTTTGTCGGCCAACAGGTACGACTCCAGGTCACCATCGCGTCCGTGTACCGACATGTCCGACACCGCCGCCGCGAGAATGCGGCAATGATGTTCGTCGGCCCGCTCGGCCGCCAGTGCCGCCGCCACCGGTTCGAAGCCTCGCCGCAACTCTGACAGAGTCGCCAGGAACTCGGCGCGGTCGGCGCCGTCGAGGCGCCACCGGATCAGCCGGGGGTCGAACACGCTCCAGCGGGCCCGCGGCTGGATGGTGATGCCGACGCGACGTCTGGACTCGACGAGCCCCATCGACTCGAGAACCCGGATCACCTCGCGTGACACCGTCCGGGAGACGCCGTGTTCGGCGCTGATGGACTCGAGGGTCAGTACGCTCCCGGCCGGCTGTGCTCCCGAGACGATGCGTCTACCGATGGCGGCGAGGATCCCATCGTGCCGCTCGCCCGCGTTCCGTGTGCCCTGACTCACTGTTTCATCTTCTCATTCGTCGAGGTCTTGCTGAATCTGCGTACTTAATGACGACCGGGCTTGCAAAAGTATGATCATTGAGGCAGCCTACGTGATCAGCAGCACAGTGTCGTGAGGAGTGAACATGCGATCGCCCGTAGTCGTCATGGGGGTGTCGGGGTCCGGGAAGTCGACGGTCGGAGCCGCGCTGGCACAGCGCCTGAGAGTGCCGTTCGCCGACGCCGACGACTTCCACCCCGCAGCGAACATCGCCAAGATGTCGGCGGGACAGCCGCTCGACGACGACGATCGTCGACCCTGGCTCGAATCGATCGGCGAGTGGCTTGCCGAGCACGGCGACGGCGGGGTCATGAGCTGTTCAGCCCTCAAACGGCACTACCGTGACCGTCTTCGTGAGCACGCGCCGACGACACTGTTCGCGCATCTGGCCGGCTCGGTCGACGTCATCGCTCGACGCCAGGCATCGCGGCCGGGGCACTTCATGCCGCCGGCGCTCCTCGCGTCGCAGTTCGAGACCCTGGAACAGCTGACCGGAGACGAACGCGGCCTGACCGTCGACGTGGACCAGAGCGTCGACGCCATCGTCGACGAGCTGGTCGCGTCCCTCCCGGACGATCCCAACTCGAACGACCCGCACCCTGACGGCGAGGAGAACTGACGATGTTGCCGACCACCACGATCCTGGCCGCCGGCGCGGATCTACCCGAACCCGTTGCCCCCGGCTGGCAACTCATCGTCGCGGCGCTGGCCGGTATCGCCGTCATCGTCGTCGCGATCACGATCGCGAAGGTCCACCCCTTCCTCGCGCTGGTTGGCGGCGGCGCGACCGTCGGCATCGTCGCGGGTGAGTCCATCCCGACCGTCCTCGAGTCGTTCACCGCCGGATTCGGCACCACCGCAGCAGGTGTCGGCATCCTGATCGCACTCGGCGCCATGTTCGCCAAACTCCTCGCGGATTCGGGCGGTGCCGACGAGATCGTCGACACGATCGTCGGTCATGCGTCACCCCGGATGCTGCCGTGGGCGATGGCCCTCGTCGGCGCCATCATCGGGCTGCCGATGTTCTTCGAGATCGGTCTCGTGCTGTTGATGCCGGTGATCTACCTGGTGGCCCGGCGCTCGGGTCTCGGTCTGATCCCGATCGGCATACCCGCGCTGGCCGGTCTCTCGGCGATGCACGGCTTCGTCCCGCCGCACCCGGGCCCGCTCGTGGCGATCGACGCCCTCGGTGCGGACCTGGGCACGACACTCGGACTCGGTGTGCTGGTGGCCATTCCGACCATCATCGTCTCCGGGCCCCTGTTCGGGGTGCTCGCGGGCCGGTGGGTGACGGTCGAGGCACCGACGACCTTCGACGTCGATCCGGCCGACGGTCCGACGACGAAGCGCCCCTCGTTCGCGATCACCATGTTCAGCGTCCTGCTGCCCGTCGTGCTGATGCTGGGCAAAGCATTGGCCGAGATATTCATCGCCGACGAGGATCAGCCCGTGCGCAAGGTCCTCGACATCCTCGGCACGCCGCTCATCGCGCTTCTGATCGCCGTCATCGTCGCGATGTTCACTCTCGGACGGGGTTCCGGCATGGACCGCGAGACGATCTCGAAGTGCACGGGCGCGGCCCTGCCCGCCATCGCGGGAATCCTGCTCATCGTCTCCGCGGGCGGCGGCTTCAAAGAGGTTCTCGTCGACACGGGGATCGGCACACTGCTGGCGGACTGGGCGACCGGCGCGAACGTCTCGGTGCTCCTGCTCGCGTGGACCCTCGCGGCACTGATCCGCCTGGCAACCGGGTCGGCGACCGTTGCGACCATCACCGCGTCGTCGTTGATCCTGGGGCTGGTCGATGGGATGGGTTCGGGAGAGCTCTCACTGGTCGTACTGGCGATCGGCGCCGGTTCGGTGTTCCTGTCCCACGTCAACGACGCCGGTTTCTGGCTGGTGAAGGAGTACTTCGGGATGACCGTCGGACAGACCTTCAAGACCTGGTCGATGATGGAGACGGTCCTCTCGGTGTCCGGACTGATCGTGGTGCTCGCCCTCGGCCTGGTCATCTGAGCGTGCGCGGCAGCGCCTGAAATCCGCCCCTGACAACCGCCCTCAGGACCCAGGCCGTCGACATATATCGGGCTGTTGCAAAAT
>NZ_LIYC01000034.1:0-52626 GCF_001418765.1 Gordonia sp. HS-NH1 | reverse complement strand
ACAGCCCGATATCGTCGCCGGCCCTCTTCTGTGGGGTGGTTTTCACCAGGCCTGACCAACGAGGACCAAAACTGTCCTCTATCGCTCATAGCGTGGTCCTCACACACATCGAGAGGACACACCATGAGCACCTACACCCCCGCAGAACTCAGCGTCGAGGTCACCGGCGAGAAGAAGGAACTGCTGACCGTCCTGCAGGACCAGCGCAACATGCTGAGGATCACGGCGCGCAACCTCTCCGACGACGACGCCCGAAAGCAGTCGACGGTCAGCACCCTCACGATCGGCGCTCTCATCAAGCACCTCGCACACGGCGAGGAGAACGCTGCGCGCGTCATCACCGAACGGGACGAGAACGCCGAGTTCGACATGAGTCAGGCCATGACCGAGTACGAGATGGGCAACGACGAGACCCTGGCCGGCTGGCTGGACGCCTACGATCGCGCGGCGGCAGAACTCGATCGCGTGATCGCCGGCGCGGCGAGTCTCGACGAACTCATCCCCCAGCCCACCGCGCCCTGGGCACCCGAGCGGGAGTGGGTTTCTATCCGCACGATGATCGCCCATCTGCTCCGCGAGACCGCCCATCACTCCGGCCACGCCGACATCATCCGCGAAGCACTCGACGGCCAGACCACCATGGGCGCGGTGTCCGAAGGGCAGGACTGGGCCGACGCCGAGTGGGCCCAGTGATGCCCAGGTCGCGGTAGGGAACGGCCGGCATTCGACGATCAGTCTCGCCTTCGACCAATCCGCGGGCCCCCCGGCACCGAAGACGTTGTGAGGCTGCCGATCAGACGCAGTCGACACCGACCCCACAGATTGGATCGACGATGATCAAGCGAGTTCCCCGTGTAGCAGGTGCGTTGACAGGACTGGTCCTCGCTGTCGGCGTGATGGCCGGCTGTTCCAGTGACGACTCCGACACCTCGAGCGAAACGACCGGCGCTGCAACCGAATCCAGCGCCATGATGAGCGAGAGCGCGATGGCGGACCCGGCCGCGAACCTCGTCGGACCCGGCTGTGCCGCATATGCCGAGGCCAACCCCTCGGGCCCGGCGTCGGTCAACGGGATGTCCACCGTCCCGGTCGCCACCGCGGCTGCCACCAATCCCGAACTCACCACGCTGACCCAGGCCCTCTCGGGCCAGCTGAATCCCGAGGTCAACCTCGTGAAGACGCTGAACGAAGGTGAATTCACCGTGTTCGCACCGACAGACGATGCGTTCGCGAAGCTGCCGCCGGAGACCATCGAGCAGCTCAAGACCGACGCCCCCCTCCTGAACAAGATCCTGACCTACCACGTGGTCGAGGGTCAGACCGCCCCCGACCAGATCGTCGGTGAGCACACCACGCTCGAGGGCCAGCAGGTCACCGTGACCGGATCCGGCGACGACCTCAAGGTCAACGAGTCCGGCGTCGTCTGCGGCGGCGTCACCACGTCGAACGCCCAGGTCTACCTGATCGACACGGTGCTGATGCCCCCGGCCGGCGAGTGATTGCCCGGTAGCACAGTGTGACAACGCTTTTCCGCGATCCCCACCGGCGAAATCCGCCGGTGGGAATCGTGCTGTGCGGGGCCGGGCGTGTGATCCTCGTCAGATCCGCGCCGACGGCACTGCCTCGCCGGGCCGCACGTGGGTGTCGGTCAGAGCCGCCACCTGGATCGGAACCCCGGTCATGTTGGCCATCCCGGCGAGCCGCTCGAGGTCGGCCGGATCCGACGAGATGAGGGCATTGACGTTCACGCCACCGGCGCCGAGGTCGTTCTCCGCGGCCGCGTTCGCCTGCGTCCACCCGCCGGATCCGTTGTGCCCCCACCCATGCGGGATCGCGACCACACCGGGCTTGATGTCCTCGGTGATGGTGACGGGCAACGAGATCCGTCCGTGTCGGGACGCCACCGTCGCGAGATCGCCCTCGGCCAGCCCGCGCGCCGTGGCATCGTCGGGATGCATTCTGGCTGCGTGAGATCGTCCTCCGCGCAACAACATCGGTGCGTTGTGCTGCCAGCTGTTCTCCGAACGGATCTCGCGCATGCCGATGAGCCGCAACGGGTAACCCGTGTCGTCCTCGACCGCCAGTCGTTCTATCTCGGACATCAGTTCCGGTGCCGCCAACCGGATCTTGCTGTCGAGGTAGGTGATGTTCTTCCCGAGCTGCCCGGGTGCGAGATCGTCGGCGACCACGACCCCGTGCGGATGGTCCTCGACCAGGCGCCGGTAGGTCAATCCGCCGCGGCGCAGACCGAATCGGTCTCCGCCCAACCCCATTCGGATCACCAGGTCGGAGATGCCGCGCGGGGTGACCGGACGCCCGAGGCGTCGTGCCAACCGGTTGCCGGCGTGCAGTGACCGGATCAGCAGATTCTCCGGCGCCAGGAAGCCGATGAGCTCGTTGATCACCGTCCACTCCTCGCGGGCCTCGCCCTGCGGTGGGATCACGGCCTCGGTGGCCTGTTTGAACGGGGTCGTGAACAGCGCCTGGAACGGGAGCAGGAAGTCTTCGCGCTCGTACATCGTGGTGGCCGGCAAGATGTAGTCGGCCCGGGCGTTGGTCTCGTTGCGGTAGATGTCCAGGGACACCATGAGATCGAGTTCGTCGAGCGCCGAGCGCAGTTCGTCACCGTTCGGGACCGACAGCACCGGATTGCCGGCACTGACGAACAGCGCGCGGAGCCGGCCACGTCCGGGTGTGGTGATCTCCTTGGCCATCAACGACGCCGGCGCCGTCCCGAGGACCTGCGGCAGATTGCCGACACGACTCCGGCGTCCGGCCCAGCGGAAGCTCGACACCCGTTGCAGGGCAGTCACACCCAGGCGCTGTCCGGGAATTCCCAGATCGCCGAACATCGAGCCACCGGGCACGTCCAGGTTCCCTGCGACGAGGTTGACCATGTCCAGGAGGGCGGTCGTCAACGTGCCCGTGCGCCCCAACGACGTACCCACCCGGCCGTACACCGCGGCCCGATCCGTCCGCGCGAGTGACCGCGCGACCTCGCGCACCCGCTCGGGGTCTATGTCCGTGCGGGCCGCGGTCACCTCCGGTGCATATGCCGCGACGAGCGTCTCGAGCTCGGCCACCCCGCGCGCCTGCCGCCGGAGCCGATCACGGTCGGCGAGGTTCGCGTCGAAGAGCACGTGAAGCAGCGACAACAGGAACAAGGCGTCGGTGTCGGGCGTGATCGGCAGCCAGTCGAACTCCCGGGCGGTCTCGGTGTGGCGAGGGTCGACGACGACGACGGACCCACCGCGTGCCGTGATCGCGTTCAGGCCCTCGCGGATACGCGGCGAGCTCATCACACTGCCGTGCGACACGACCGGGTTCGCGCCGATGATCACCAGGTAGTCGACCCGGTTGATGTCGGGGATCGGCGCGGTCAGCGGGTTGCCGTACAGGAAGTGACTGGCGACGAACCTGTTGTTCACGTCCTGCGACCCCGCCGAGTACACGTGCGGCGTCCCGAGCAGGTTCATGAAGATCGCGGTCCAGAGCACGTGCCCGGTCGAGAACGTCGCCGGGTTCCCGAAGTACCAGCCGATCGAGTCGCTGCCGGACGACTTGTACACCTCGACCAGCCGCCGCCCGATCTCGTCGAGCGCGGTGTCCCACGACACCTGTTCGAACTCACCGTCGGGGCGCCGGCGGAGCGGGTGCCGGAGACGGTCGGGGTCGTTGACGATCTCGGTGAACGCGATCCCCTTCGGACACGCGAAACCCCGCGACAGCGGATGCTCCTTGTCGGGCCGCAGCGAGACCAGCCGATCGTCCTCGACGGTCGCGATCATGCCGCACAGCGGCTCGCAGATACGGCAATAGGTGTGCTTGTCCATCGGCATCGGTGCGTCCCCTCGACCTCGCGCAATGATGTTCCGCAGACGGGCCGGCCTGCGGTTCGGTGTGATTCCGTTCACATCTGAGGACAAGTGTTGCATGATGACAGCACCTGAGGCATCCCCAGCGAGGAGGTCCCTGTGACCGACAGCGACACCGGCGCCACGCAGTCATCCGTGCGCGACGTGATCATCATCGGCGCCGGTCTGTCCGGCATCGACTGCGCCTACCGACTGAAGGAGCAGAACCCCGACGCCGACTACCTGATCCTCGAGCGCCGTGAGCGCATGGGCGGGACGTGGGACCTGTTCCGGTATCCCGGCGTGCGCTCCGACAGCGACATCTACTCGCTGAGCTACCCGTTCGAGCCATGGCGCAAGCCACGTGCGCTGGCCCACGGGGACGACATCCGGGAGTACATCGAGGACACCGCCCACAAGTTCGCCATCGCCGAACACATCCGGTTCGGCCGGCACGTCCTGACCGCCGACTGGGATTCGGCGACCGACACCTGGACGCTCGGGGTCGAGGTCGGCGAGAACCGGCGCCACGAGACCCACCGCGCCAGGTTCGTCATCTTCGCGACCGGCTACTACGACTACGACAATCCGTACACGCCACGGTTCACCGGCGCCGACGACTTCACCGGCCAGATCGTGCACCCTCAGCACTGGCCGGAGGACCTCGACTACCGGGGCAAGCGGATCGTGGTGATCGGAAGTGGCGCAACCGCGGTGAGCCTCATCCCGAGTCTGGCCGAGAAGGCCGAACACGTCACGATGCTGCAGCGCTCGCCGTCGTACATCTTCTCGTCCAAACAGAAGCAGTACCTCGCGCCGCTGGTGCAGAAGCTGCTCCCGCCACCGGCCGCGCACAAGGTCATCCGCACGCGATATGCGGCGCAGACCGCCGCGATCGTCCATCTCACCCATCGTTTTCCGAAACTCGGACGCAAGATGATCCGGAACAACGTCGTGGCGAACCTGCCGGCGGACTATCCCGTCGACCTCCACTTCAACCCGACGTACAACCCGTGGGACCAGCGCATGTGCATGGTCCCCGATGCCGATCTGTTCACCGACATCGCCGAGGGCACGGTCGAGATGGTCACCGACCACATCGATCGATTCGACGCGTCGGGGGTCACCCTCACCTCGGGTCGGCACCTCGACGCCGACATCATCGTGACCGCGACCGGGCTACAGCTGCTCGGCTTCGGCGGCACCCGGCTGCGCGTCGACGGTGCGGAGGTGAAACCACACGACCGCTTCGTCTTCAAGAGCTACCTCATCGAGGACGTCCCGAACCTCGCCTGGTCGGTCGGGTACACGAACGCCTCGTGGACCCTCCGCGCGGACATGACCGCCCGTGCCGTCGCCGAGCTGGTGAAGTACATGCGCACGCACGGCTACACCCATGCCTATCCGCATCTCGGTTCGGAGGTCATGGGTTCGCGACCCGTGTGGGACCTCAAGGCGGGCTACGTCGAGCGGTCCCCGGAGGCGTTGCCGAAGTCGGGCACCCGAGGTCACTGGCAGGTGCGGCACAACTACTACCGCGACGCCATCGATCACCGGATCAACAAGGTCGAGGACTCGATGGTGTTCGGCAGGGTCTGACTTTCGCGGAACCGGGCCGAGGTAGGTGTCGGCCTCCCCGCCCATGGCGTTACGCCGGTGTGGTCCAAACGGTCGAGATTTCGCCACACCATCGTAAAATTGCTGGTCAAGCCTTGCTCCTCGCTCTCCGCCGCGCCGATACTGGGCTCGGCGAGCCAGCCGTCTCGCTGAATCCGCCCCGCCCCCGCGGGGCGCCGCTCCCCACCATGTGACCCAGCGGGAGTGGACCAGTAGGAGCTGCGAGATGACCTATCCGCCCGGTCCCCCGACTCACCCGCCAACCCCGTACGGCCCGATTCCGCCGCAGTCCGACAGCCGGCGCGCGCTCACCCTCGTGCTGGGCGCGATCGTCGTCGTCCTCGCGCTGATCCTCGCCGCGGGCATCGTCTTCGTGGCCAAGGCGCGCGACGGGGACATCTACGTTCCCGGGCTCACCCTCACCGCGGCCAACGACCCGGGAATCGACCCGTTCACCGATCCCGTCCTCGTGGCCGGATCGGGCGACCTGCCGGAGAACGTGGCCCTCACCGGCACTGCGGGGGCCGCCGACCTCGGCGGCCGCGCGGTGAACGGCACCGACGCCGGGTTGTACGGCTCGGGCGACGCCGCGGCCTGCGACACCGCCGCACTCAGCAACCGGCTGCTCGCCGATCCCCCGGCGGCCCGCGCCTGGGCGAGTGTCTACGGCATCAGCACCGCCGACATCCCGCACTATCTGAACACCCTCACCCCGGTGGTGCTGACGACCGACACCTGGGTCACCAATCACTCGTACACGTCCGGCCGGGCCGTGCCGTTCCAGTCGGTCCTGCAACGCGGGACCGCGGTCTACGTCGATTCCGCCGGTGTCCCGCGCGCGATGTGCTCGTGCGGCAATCCGCTCGCCCCGCCGACCGCCGCACCCCTTGGTGGATATCGACTCGAGGGTCGGCCCTGGGAGGGGTACAAGAGTCGATCGGTTGCCCGGATCGCGTACAGCAACCAGCACGTCACCGCGGTCGGCAAGTCGACGACCATCGTTCCCGCGCCGCCTGCGCCGCAACCGGGCACACCCGCCGGAGACATCCTCGAGTTGCTGAATTTCCTTACCGGACAGCTCTTTTCCCAACCCGCGGGCGGACTGCTCGATCTGAGCGGATTCCCGCCGCCGTCCGGTCCCCTGCCCACTCCGGCCGCGTTGAACACCCCGTTCGAGGCGGGCACCGACGAAGACGCCGAGCGCAACGGCCTCCTCGCCCCGGGCGATCCCGCGGCCGCGCCCGCATTGGAGAAGCGCGCCGAGGAACACGACGGTCTGCCGGAAGGCGCGCCGTCCACGGACTCCCCGGCTCCGGACTCATCAGCACCGGACTCAGCCGGACCCGATACCCCCGATCCGGGCTCGGACGCGCCCGCCCCGGACGCATCGGTGCCGGCTTCCGACGCCCCCGCGCCGGAGGAGCCCGGTTACGAGGCACCCGGTTCCGAGGTCCCCGGACCGGCGTCTGAACCCGGTGCACCCGGTGTGCCCGGACCGGAGACCCCGGCCGAGGCCCCCGCGACGCCGACATCGTTCAGCGGCTCGGGCGAGGTCGTCGGCAGTTTCAGCTTCGACGACGCCGGGTTGTCGGTGGGCTGCACGGTTCCCCACACCCCGGAACTCGGCACCGTCGCGCTGTCGTGCACCGACGGCGTGACGAGGTCGGTCGCCGGCTCGGCCCTGCAACGCAGCTCGGTGTCGGGTTCCACCACCGGCACCGGTGTGTGGACGCTGACGCTGACGGCGGTCGGTGCGTCGCAGACGGTGACCGTCCGATCGGCCAACTGGATCGTCGTGCCGCCCGCGGCCCCGGCGTCCGAGCCGCCGGCACCCGACGTCTCCACAGATGCCGCGCCGCCCACCGAGGAAGCCGCCGTCGACACGACCACGACGACGACCACGGAGAACCCACCTGCCCCGGAAGCGCCCGCCGAACCGGAGGCACCTGCGGGAACGCCGTGACACGTCCGCGATTGTGAGCTGTCCAACAGCAAGCACCCTGGCACGTCCGTACCATCGCGCGCATGTCTGTTCTGACGACGTCGACGCGACGCCCCTCTGGTGACCTCCGTCCGGAATCCGTCCGCAGACGTGTCCGGGTGCGTCTGGCGAGCGTCGCGGTCGTGGCTGCGCTGACGTCGCTGGTGATGCTCGCGCCGAGCGCGCAGGCCGACCGCATCATCAACGGGCATCTGGTGGGCGGGAAGATCGGAGAGGCCTACTCCGCGACGGGTGGCTTCTTCAAGTGGGGCGTTCCGACCGGTCCCGAACGCGCGGCCGCCAAGCGCGGCCGCTTCCAGTCGTTCTCACGCGACACGTCGTTCTACTGGCATCCCGCCGCCGACGGTGGCACCGCGCATCAGGTCGGCGGCGCCATCCGGAGCCGCTGGCAGAAGGCCGGGGCCGAGCGCGGCGCGCTGGGATACCCGGTCAGCAACGAGTACAAATCGGGCAGCGGCCGGAGCAACGACTTCCAGGGCGGCGTGGTCACGTGGTCCAAAACCGGTGGGGCACAGATCGTCTGGGGTCAGATCCGGCAGAAGTGGGAGAATACCGGCGGTGCCGGCGGGTACTTCGGGGTTCCGCTCGGCGGGGAGTACCGCACCGGGGGCCGGTTCGCACAGGACTTCTTGAACGGCACCATCTTCTGGCCCTGACGCGACGAACCGCCGCGGGTGGCGTTGGTGTGTCCCGGGCCCGACTCGTCCGGGTCCGGTCACTGACGCCCTTCGTGCTCGAACCGTTGCGCGGCGGTCACCGCTCCGGCGATGTCGGCATGGGCGGCCGCCGGGCCGAGTATCCGCCGCAAACCGGCCTCGGTCACCTCACCTGCGGGTTCGATCATCGCCCGTACCTGGGTAGCCAGATCGGCAGGAGGCGGGAGTCGCAGCTCGCCGAACCAGTTCCCCAGCAGATCTACCAGCGCGTCGACGGTCTTCTGGCTGTCGACGAACGGCAGACCGACACCGGTGAAGCCGTCCTCGAGGTCGTAGCCGGACCGGGTCCACCGGCCGCCGAAGCCGTAGACGAACCCGATCCACATCCCCTCGGTGCGCTGCCTCTCGAGGTGGGGCGCGATGGCCGGCTCCCACCACGGTGGCGCGCCGTCGAGCAGGTCGGTCTCCGGCTCGCCGAAGTACGCCGCGCCCTCCCGGAAGTAGGTCTCGGAGTACTCGTGGTCATGCCCGACGAGCACCGCCCGGTCGTCACCGACCAGCACCATGTCGGCCCAGTTGCCGCCGCCGTCGTCGTAGTGCCACCCGTCAGGGGTCGCACGCGCGCCCTGCGCCCAGCGCTCGCCTCGCACCGCCAGTAGGGCCGCGTAGGCAGCCCACCTCGGTCTCATCTCCGCGGGAGCCGGCAGCTCGACCGTCTGCAACGCCATGGCCTGACACCTCTCTGTCCGGATTGTCCGGACCCGCACGCCGCCAGCGTATTGCCGGGGCCACCCGCCGCGCTCACCGGATCCGTTTCCGAACACCGAATGCGTCTGAGCGGGAACGGGATATGTGAGCGGATCGAAGACCAGGACGCGTTCGCAGTACGGTGTGGACCGTGACCCGATGGCATCGCAAGGTTCTGACACTCGCCGCATGTGCGGCGGTCGTGCTCGGGAGTTCCGGTGCGGCCGGCACCCTCGCCACCGGTCCGGCGACCGGCTCACCGTCGCCCGCCGGCGAAGCGGGTTCCGTCGTCTCGTCGAGACCGCTGCCGCCGCAGTACTGGGTGCCCGGTTCCGCCGACGCCTCCGTCCTGACCTACGTCACCACCGACACGTTCGGCAACAGGGCGCTGAGCACCGGGACCGTCTTCATCCCTCGGGGCACCGCCCCGGCCGGCGGCTGGCCGGTGATCTCGTGGGCCCACGGGACCTCCGGGCTCGGCGACGACTGCGCACCCTCGGTCCGGGGACCGGGCCTACCCGAGCGCGACCTGCCGTACCTGGCGAAGTGGATGCAGCAGGGCTACGCCATCGTCGCGAGCGACTACGCCGGGCTGGGCACCCCCGGTCTGCACGCCTACCTCGACGGCCGGACGACGGCCCACAACGTCGTCGACATGGTGCGCGCGGGTCGGGAGTTCTCCGCGACTCTCCCTGTCACACAACGGTTGTCGCGCTCATGGGCGGCGGTTGGACAGTCCCAGGGTGGCGGGGCGGCGATCTACACCGCGCGCCACGCCACCGAGTTCGGCGGTCCCGAACTCGCCTACCGGGGCGCCGTGGGCACCGGCACGCCGGCCTACATCGAACGGCTCGTCCAGATCGCCGGCCCGGGCGTACCCCCGGTGGCGATCACGCCGGCACTGACCGCCTACCTCAGCTACATCACCGCCGGCCTCCGGTACGCACATCCCGAACTCGGCATCGACCGCATCCTCACCCCGACGGGCCGCAAGTACGTGGCGCTCGCCGAGACCCGGTGCGTCGGCGACTTCGAGGAACAACTCCGGGGAGTCTCCGTCGGCGACTACTTCACCGCCCCGCTGAACAGCCTCCCGAGGTTCTCCGCAACCCTCGCCGATTACCTTGCGATGCCCGAAAAGGGTTTCGACAAGCCGTTTTTCATGGGCCACGGCCTGCTGGACACGGACGTGCCGTATGCCACCACCGCTGCGTACGCGGCGACGCTGACGGCCAACGGCCAGCCGGTGACCTTCCGGATGTATCCGAGTGACCACAGTGGCACCCTGGTCCGTTCGCAGGCCGACACAATCCCGTTCCTCAACCGGCTGTTCGGCAAGTAGCCGCTCATCGACTCCGCCGAAATTCTCGCGCACCCCGGTTCCGACGCGGCGTCGTCTCGTGGCACGATGGACAGCACCGGTTGAGCAGCTGCCGTCACACATTTGCCGGGACGGGCGGCCGCGTGTCGGCCTGCCGCGTCCCCCGTGGAGAGGGCCATCAACCGATGCAGGCAGAACATCCTGACGCTGTGATCGTCGACGACTCCGGCCTGAGCGCCGGCCGCGCCCTGATGACGGTGGTGTCGGCAGCACACGAGCAACTGGTGATCCTGACCGTCGAGGGCAGCATCGACGTCCTCACCGCTCCGCAGTTGTCCGAGGCGGTGTCCGAGGCGCTGAGCGGTCAACCGGACGGTCTCATCATCGACCTGACCACCACCGAGTTCCTGGCCTCGGCCGGGATGGCGGCGCTCGTCGCCGCACACGAGGCCATCGCGCCCAGGGGCATGTTCGGGGTCGTGGCCGCCGGACCGGCGACCACCCGTCCCCTCACCGTGATGGGGCTCGATCAGACGATGGTGCTCTACCCGACACTGGACGACGCGGTCACGGCCATGACCACCACAGAGGGGCTGGCCGACCGTCCGGCTGGATAGACCCCGATGGTGTGGATTTCGTCGGCCCACCGCCCCGCAGACCCGGACGGTGGCCTCGCGCTCTCGGTCACGGCCACCCCCGAGGCCGCCTTCCGCTTCCGGCAGCACTTCGCGCAGTGGCTGGACGCGACGGTCAGCGTGGACGCAGAACGTCGCAGCGACATCGTCCTCGCGGTCTACGAGGCGGTGGCCAATGCGGCCGAGCACGCGTACGCCGCCGGCACGCAGTCTTCGAGCACGCAGCCGTCGGGCACACGACCCGGTGCCATCGAGGTACGGGCACGCCTGACGCGTGAGGAGTCGCTGGAGGTCACCGTCACGGACGGAGGGCGCTGGAAATCCGATGCCTCGTCGTCGCCGTACCGCGGGCGCGGACTCGCCCTGATCTCGGCGCTCAGCGACGCGTCGGACGTCACCAGCGGGCCGGACGGGACCTCGGTGACACTGCGCTGGCACGAGCGGCTCGGCGTCTGAGGCCCACCTCCGCGAGCATGTCCCCAGCGCTGGGGACACAGGCGCTCGTTGTCGGTTCACAACCCCTGCCTGACACAGCCAGGTCACCGACCGAGGGGTACGGTTCGGACAGGAGTTCGTCGTGGGTCTGTTCAACCGACCAAGTCTGTCGGCCGAGTCACCTAACCTGATCTCCGAAGGCGGGTTCGGGGCCGGCCGTCGAAGAAGCTCGGTGGAGCGTACTCCCGATCCTGACATCGCTGCACAATGCGCATGCACGTCAGCGCACGAGGAAGGGAGTCGACATGACCGACTTCACCGTGGACTCGAACATCGACGACGCCTGGCGCACGTTCGCCTTGCACGTCGGTGATCGGCTGTCGCATCTCGAGCCGGGCCAAACCCTCACGATCCAGCAGGACCCGATGATCCCGGAGGGTCCGCACGGGACGCTGCGGTTCACGATCACCGGGTCACGTCGGTTGCGCTGCACCATCGACGACACCGACCTGCATCCGACCGCCGAGTACTTCGCCGAGCACCTGGCACTGCTCGCCTCCCTCGGATGGCGCCGCCTGCGCAACGGCACCCACATCTTCGAGGTCGGCCGCCGCCGCGTGGACCAGCTCGCGCACGTGACGGTGCAGACGCTTCGTCAGGTCTGGGAGGTCGTGCACCCCGCGTTCCTCGACCATTCCCCCGCCGCGCGCCCCGAACCCCAGATCGAGGTCGCGGTCCAGCCCTTCGACGCCGACCATCTGCGTGCGTTGCTCGTCGGCTCGCTCGAGGACCTCACCGGCTGCCGCATCCAGACCGACGCCGACGGCGACATCGCCCTGCCCACCAAGCCCGTCTCGTCCTGGCTGAGTCCGCGCAGCGACGCACCGCGTCTCGAGTTCTTCGCGCGCCTGGCCGGCGACATCACCGACCGTCGCCGCGCCGCCGACATCGTCGCCGCCCAGCCGACCATGGGTTCGGCGGTGCGGGTGCACCTCCTCGAGGACGAGGTCTTCGCGACGCTGACCGTGGAATGCGCCGTCTTCCACCCGCACAACCTCAGTTCCGCCCTGGCCGAGTGGTTCTCGTTCCTGGCCGACTGCGCCCCGTCCGTCATCGCCAAGGTCGGTGAGGACGCACCGATGACCGCGCGGAACGGCGGCCGGCTCCCGGACGCGCTGCAGACCCTGCTCGAACTCGACCCCGACGGGCGGTCGCTCAGTGCCCGCGAGGTCGCGAAGATCTGCCGCTACAACCAGGCCGACATCCTCTCCTTCATCAACACCAGCGAGGAGCAGCACCTCACGTGGCGGCGGTCGGCGGTCGACGCGGCCGCGGCGTCGGACTCGGTGGAGGCCGACGCCTGCCGCCACGAGGCCGACGCCTGGAAGGCGACCACGCACAACCTGCGTGCCGCGCTGCGCGTCGTCGTGCTGTCCGACGACGACACCGCAGACCGGAACTCGCCGGCCAAGTGATCCGGGCAAATCGGGCTCCGAATCACCGGTGCACGTAGTCCGCGCGGACGATTTTCGGCGCCGGGCATCGCGCCGGCGCCAGCCGAGGCGTTCAATTGTTAGGTAACCCTCAGCGGTTCGCGTCGTCGATCGGAGCCCTCGCATGGCCATCACCACGGATCGCGGCGCGCTCACGTTCACCTTTCCCGAACTGGGTCGCGACGCGCGGTTGCACGTCACCTTCCAGCGGACTCTGCGCACCCCCGACCCGGTCGGACGGTACGGCCCGGTCGGTGACGACGGCGCGCTTCGCCTCGCCCAGGGCTCACCCGACGGCGATGCGCACGCAACCATCCCCATGTGGCAGTCCGAGGCCACCTGGCTGGACTTCTCCTCGCCGCACATGCATCCCTTCCTCGTGATGGTCGGCGTCGACGGCGTGAACGCGATCAGCGGTGACGTCTTCACCGGTATGCCCGACTTCGACGCCGACGACTACCTCGAGGTCCCCACACAACCGTCACTCGCCTCCCACCGGGGCCCGGCCGGCGACGGGTTCGACGACCGCCAGTTCATCGCTCCCTCGACCCACACCGTCGCGGACGGCGGTCGCACCGGGACGCTCGTGCAGCTGACGGTCATCCCGATGCGCGCCGACGCGTGGGCCCGGCGACGCCGCCACCTGCCCTCGGCTCCGGGAACGTGCGTGCTCTGCGACATCTCACGAGCCGAACAATCCCGTGCCCGTCCCCGCCTCACCGCGCCTCGCGTGACAGGTCCACTCGAGTCCGCGGACACCTGGCATCCGACGACGTTCGACACCGCCGCGGTCCGGATCGTCAACTCGGTCGCGTGGAAGTCCCTGACCGGAGAACCGGTGCCGCGCGCCGCGCTGACGAGCGCCGACTACGCCGCGCACGACCTCCCCTGGTACCCCGTCTACGACGAGACGGTCGAGCACTCGGCCCCCCTGTAGATCTGTCGCGGGTGTCGCCCCGGGTGTCCGCTCCGCGTCGTACTATTCGGATCCGGTCCGCGTACGTCCCGCCCAGGAGGAGCCGCATGTCCCCCGATTTCGACGCCGTCCTCGAGGCGGCCTGGCGGGACTTCGCCGACACCCTCGCGGTCCGGGTGCCGCGCCTCCTGCCGGGTCAGAGCCTGGCCATCGTCGAGGCGGCGGCCGGGGGCTGGCGCCGGCGGATGACCTTTGCGATGACCGGGACGCCCGGGTCGACCGACCGACTGCGCTGCACCATCTCCGCGGGCGACCTCACCTGGACCGACAAGGACCGGTGGATGCGTCAGGCCACCTACATCGTCGACCGCGGCTGGTGTCGGCTCGAGGGCCGCAGCGCCTTCTGCTTCGAGGTCGATCCCCTCCGGTCCAGCGACCTCGCCGATGCCGCCGTGCGAGCGTTGCGCGAGGTGTGGGGCGTCATCCATCCGTCGTTCGTCAGCATCGGCGACCCGTCGTTCGCCCGCCACCACTCACCGGTGCCCGCGGACGATCTCGACACCGATCGGGACCGGCTCCGGCCGTCGGAATCGGGTCGAGCGGTCGAAGAGGATCTCGACGACACCGTCCGCATCACCGACGCCGACACCCTCCGCTTCACCGCACCGGCCCGGTTCGTCGACGCCCCGGTCGAGGGCGGTGTGGTCCCGCAGTCGAAGGACCATCTCGTCGAACTGGTCCGCGCCGCGATGACCGCGGCCGGACGTCCCGCGGTGGTCAGCCCGCGCAAGGCCATCTTCCTGCGATCGACCGGCACCTCGCTGTTGCGACCCACCCGCGACGCCCGCTCACTGGAGATCGTGACCATCCTCAGCTCCTCGGTGCCCGCACCCTCACTGCTCGGTATGGTCGTCGCCGAATTCTCCCCGCGGTGGCCCGAAGTCGCGGTGGTCGTGCGCAACGGGCTCGTCTACGCCCAGCGCCGCATCGATGTCGCGGTCTTCAACCCCGCGAATCTCGATGCCGCGCTCCGACGCTGGGACGACTTCGCCCGGTCGGCCCGCGGCGAGATGATCAGACGGCTCGACAGCAGCCCGAAACTGGAACGCCGACGACGCGGCGACCGGCTCCCCGGCGCATTGCTGGGGCTTCTTCGGGTCAACCAGAAACTCGACAACACGCTGTCCCCCACGACCGTTCTCGCGGCCTGTCACCAGGACCGGGAGCGCGTGCACGAGTTCTTCGACATCTGCGCCGCCGAGATGCGCGAGTGGATGGACAACCTCACGGCCGCCCGCAAAGCCGAACTCGGTGAGGAGGAGATCGCACTGTGCGAGGCCGAGCACCAGGCCTACGCCCGGGTCGCCCGGCTGCTCCTCACCGCCATGGACCTCGCCGGCGGGGCGCCTTCCGCTCCCTGATCCGAAAGAACCACATACCCGCTGGCCCGCCCTGCTCCCTGAGGAGCGCCCGGAGCTTGCGGAGGGCGCGTCACGAAGGGTCTTCGCAACCCGACTCGCCAAGACCCTTCGTGACGCTCGCAAGCTCGCTCCTCAGTGAGCAGGGGTGTCGCTCCGCTCGCTCCTCAGGGAGCAAGGGTGTCGCTCCGCTCGCTCCTCAGGGAGCAGGGGTGTCGCTCCGCTCGCTCCTCAGGGAGCAAGGGTGTCGCATCGCTCGCTCCTCAGAGAGCGGAGACGCTCGCATCTCTGGGGCCGAGGCCGGCCGGAGCCGCTCAGTCGGTGGAGCTGTACGAGAGGTGCACGACTCCGTTGTCGAAGACGTCCGTGCCGACGAGCGTGAGCGGCAGATCGGCCAGACCGTCGAAGAGGCGGGCACCGCTTCCCAGGACCACCGGATAGACCAGCAGGTGCAGCTCGTCGATCAGCTTGTCGCGCAGCAACGCTCGCACGAGCGTGCCGCTGCCGCTGATGTAGAGATCGCGCTCGTGCTTGAGTTCGCGAATCCGGTCGGCGTCATAGGCACCGATGACCGTCGAGTTCTGCCACGCGCTCGTGTCGTCGAGAGTCGACGACACCACGTACTTGGTGGTGTCGTTGAAGAACGGGGCGCCGGGGTCGTCGTCGACGGTCCGGGTCGACCAGGCCGGGGCGAACATCTCGAATGTGTTGCGCCCGAGCAGGATTCCAGTGCAGTCGGACATGAAGGACCCCAGGAGCTCGCCCATCCCGTCGGCGAATCCGTACGGCATCGTGAAGCTCGGGTCCTCGTAGCTGCCGTCGAGGGTGATGAACTCGTGGACGTGGATCTTTCCCATGGTGTGCCTCTCGTCTCTTCGCGGTGAACGTCACGATGTCAGACCGGGCGTCGCCGGGAAACTCATCGGCGTCGAAGAGTTCGGCGAACTGTGGCGAGTGGCCCTTCGTGGCTCGTCGCTAGCGCTCCTCGCACCTCAGGGAGCAGGGAGTCGTCGCTAGCGCTCCTCGCACCTCAGGGAGCAGGGAGTCGTCGCTAGCGCTCCTCGCACCTCAGGGAGCAGGGAGTCGTCGCTAGCGCTCCTCGCACCTCAGGGAGCAGGGAGACGTCGCTTGCGCTCCTCGGACCTCAGGGAGCAGGCCGGCCAGCGGGTCTGTGGTTCTTTCGGATTAGGGAGCAGGGGGCTGAGCCCCGTTCCCGCCGGCTGAGCCTGTCGAAGCCCCCTCGTCTGGTAACTCTGGACCCACACATCGGCGATCGAAGGAGATCCATGGACGTCGCAGGCAAGGTGGCCATCGTCACGGGTGGCGGTGGGGGTATCGGCGCGGCGATCGCGCATGCGCTGGTCGATGCGGGCGCCAGGGTCGTCGTCACCGACCTCGACGAGTCCGGTGCCCGGGACGTCGCCGGGTCGCTCGGAGATGTGGCGACCGCGCTCGGCGGTGATGCCTCGTCCGACGACCACATCGATGCCGCGGTTCGGCTGGCGGAGAGCACCTTCGGTCCGGTCGACCTGTACTTCGCCAACGCCGGCGTCGGCCTGGGCGGCGGGGTCGACACCGACGAGGCGGTGTGGGATCTCGCTGTCGACGTCAACCTCCGCGCCCACATCCGAGCGGCCCGACGCCTCGTCCCGGACTGGGTGGAGCGCCGAACGGGATACTTCGTCAGCACCGCGTCGGCCGCGGGCCTGCTCACCCAGATCGGCAACGCACCGTACTCGGTCACCAAACACGCCGCGGTCGGTTTCGCGGAGTGGCTCAACATCACCCACTTCGACGACGGCGTCCGGGTCAGTTGCCTCTGCCCCATGGGCGTCGACACCAAACTGCTTCGGCCGGACGGTGATTCCGCGAGCGAAGAACAGCGGCTGATGCAGCGCGCCGTGGAGAGCGCGGGCGCGGTGCTCACTCCCGGGGCGGTGGCCGCGATCGTGCTGGAAGCCGTCGCCGACGAACGCTTCCTCATCCTCCCCCACCCCGAGGTCCTCGACATGTACCGCCAGAAGGGCGCCGACTACGACCGGTGGCTGCGCGGGATGCGCCGGTACCAGACCAGCCTGCGATGATCCCGCGCCGACGTGTCGCGGTTGCTACTCGAAGTAGCGTCGCGGCACGTCGACGAGCATCGTCGTGATGTCGGCCTCGCTGACTCCGCGCTCTCGCAGCGCCGGCAGCACCTCTTCGCTGATGTGTCGGTAGTTCCATTTGGGGAGTGCCTGTTTCTTGGCCTCGTGGTCGAACCAGTCGATGAAGCAGGCGGCATCGTGCGCGAGGGCCATGCGGTCGGCGTATCCGCGCCTGCACAGTTCGGCGACCGTGTTCACGCGCTCCTCGAACGGCAGGAGGAGGTCGAGACCGAAGCGGTCCATGCCGAGGATCGAACCGGCGTCGGCGAGTTTCATCAGGTAGTCGAGGTCGACGCTGTCGCCGGAGTGGCCGATGACCACCTTCGTCAGGTCTGCCCCCTCCTCGGCGAACACCTTCTGGGCGACCAGTCCCGACTGGCTGTGCGGATCGGTGTGGACGGTGATGGGCGCGCCGGTCTGGGCGCTGGTCTGTCCCACCGCGCGCATCACGCGCTCGACACCCGGTGTGAGGCCCTGGGATTCGATGGCGCACTTCAGGAAGGCCGCTCGCACACCGGTGTCCGCGATGCCCTCGGTGAGGTCCTTGGTGAAGAGCGTGACCAGTGGCTCCGGCACGTCGAACAGCATTCCCGGGCCCGCATAGTGAAATTGGAACGGGATGTCGTTGTAGGTGTAGAGACCGGTCGCGACGACGATGTTCAGGTCGATCTGTTCGGCGATCCGTTGGATACGCGGGATGTACCGGCCGAGGCCGAGAACCGTCGGGTCGAGGATCGTGTCGATCCCGAGCTCCTTCAGTTCCGTCAGATCACGGACCGCTTCGGCGACCTTCTCGTCCTCGTCCCAATCATCCTGGTAGTTCTGCCGGAATTCTTCGCCGACGATGAAGACGTGCTCGTGTACCAACACGTTTCCGAGGTCTGCGGAATCGATCGGGCCGGTCGCGGTGTGGACGGTGGCCATGGAGCCTCCTCATCAGGAGGCGGCGTTGCCTCCCACTGCGGCGAACCCTAGTCGATTCCCCCGGCGTGACAGGCGACTTTCGTCCGTCGTTCTCGTCGGCCGCTCCCGCAGGGTTCGTTGTGGCGCGTCACGCGGCGCGCGGCGCGGTGAGCTTCTCCATGACCCAGTACGACGAGCCGGCGACCACCGCCCCGGCAAGCCAGGACAGGTCGATGCCGCCCAGTGCGACCGCAACCGGACCCTGCAGCGCCGGCAGCATGCCGTACATGAACATCCAGGTCGCCGTGACACCGAGAGCGAGTGCGACGAGCGCGGTCGGCCGCACTATCGGCAGGACGCTGTCCGCCGGTGTGCCGAACAGACTCTCGGCGTCGATCTGTTGGCGTGCGATCAGGAACCAGTGCACGAGAACGACGCTGCCCCATGGGCTCAGCCAGCCGACGATCGACACCAGCCAGAAGTCGATCGTGGTGGCGAAGTCGCTGTTGAGCACGAAGTAGACGACGATCGCCATCGCCACGACGCCGATGACCATGTTCAGCACGCGGCGGTCGACGCGGATGTCGAGCGCCTGCGTCGACACCGTGCACGTGTAGATGTTGAGGATGTTGGTCGCGAGCGGTCCGTGGATCACCAGCAACAGAACCGGCAGTGCGAGAACGCCATAGGCATCGACGATGATCTCGCCCGGATCGGCGGAGTCGCTCAGGGTGGCCAGCGACGCACCCAGCACGCCGAGCCAGACGACCGGAATGAACTGCCCGAGTGCGCTCGCGAGGAACAGCTTGCGCGACGGCACGTCCCGGGACACGAAGCGCGAGTAGTCGCCGGCGTAACCGATCCACGTCAGGCCCCACCCGATGCCGATCGCGGTCATCACCGCGGTGATCGCACCGATGTGCGCCGATCCCGTGAGCTCTGGCGAGGTCGTCTGTCCCCAGTTCACGTCCAGACCGACCCACGCGACGACGGTCATGACGAGCAGGATCGCGACCGTCGGCGGCACCGTCCACCGTTCGAAGGCCGAGATCACCCGGTACCCGAACCAGGCGATCGTCACCTGCATCCCCATGATGATCGCCGCCACGACGATCCGCGCGGCGTTGTTGTCGAGGTCCGGGTCGACGAGTCCCATCTCACCGAGCAGCGCCATCACCAGGTCGAGGACGATCCAGGTGTTGACCGCGCACCAGCCCATACAGACCAGTGCCTGAACGGCCGCGGGAACATAGGCGCCGCGGCGTCCGAAGACGGCCCGCGAGAGCACCATCCCGGTGACCCCGGTGCGCTGACCGATGACCACGAAGACGCCGAAGATCGTCATGCCGATGGCGTTGCCGACGACGAGGACGGCCACCGTCTCCCACAACCCGAGGCCCATGGTGACGCCGAGTGCACCCAGCACCCAGTTGATCGGCGCGATGTTCGCACCGGCCCAGATCCAGAACTGTCCGCGCACATCGTGGGTCTTGGCGGATTCGGGGATGAGTTCGAGCTCGGCCTCGGCCTCCGGGACCGAGTGCTTCGGTCCGGGTGCCGACGGGGTCGCGGCGTCGAGTGCGGTCATTGTGTCCGTCCCAGAGAGATCGGCCCGAGGGGTCGGGGTGCGGTCGGGCGTGGCGCGCGACGATGCGCAGTGCATCCATCGTGGTCCGGTCGCCGCGGCTGCGATACCTACAGAACGTCCGCATTCACTCGGTCGGCGACAGACAGGATGTCGGGCCGGACTTCTCGGCAGGGAGCGCGCGCGGGAAAGATCAGGTTGCGATTTGTCCCGGGAACCGGGCGAGATCGCAACGGGATCCGAACCGCTCAGGCCACGTCCTGCACATCGGCCGCCGACGCGCCCGTGATGATGTCGAGGACTCGTGGGTACTCGGGCGCGTCCGAGGTGACCACCGAACCGTGGTTTCCGCCGCGGATGAGAACGGCCTCGGCCTCGCCGCCTTCGCGGACGACGGCGGCGACGTAGCGCTGGGAGTTCGCCGGCGCGACCATGCGGTCGGCGGTTCCGTGGACGGCGACCACGGGGGTGTCGGGATCGATGTTCTGGATGGGGTCGACCATCGTGTACCGCTGCGGGACCTGCGCCGGTGTGCCACCGAGGGCGGTGACGATGCGGTCGTCGCCATGCGTTGCCGCGTAGGTCATGTCGAGTGGACCGGCGAGTGAGACGACGCGTGTCGGGCGGAACAGCGGCCGCGCACCGACCTCGTCGTCCTCCAGCTTGTGCCTCGTCCCGCCCCACACCGCGAGCTGGGCACCCGCACTGTGCCCGACGATCAGTTCGTCGTCGGTGTCGATCTGCGGGAACTGCCGGTCGACGACGACGACGTGGTCCAGCGCGCTCGCGACATCGCGGAACGTCGTCGGCCACCCGCCGCCCGAACCGACGCGGCGGTACTCGATGTTGTAGACGGCCATGCCCCGGCCGGCGAGGTCTCGCGCGAGCGGTTCGAAGATGTCGGCGCCGAGGGCGCTCTGCCACGCGCCGCCGTGGATGAGGACCACGAGCGGGATCGAATCGACCCGCTGTTCTCCCTCGGGCAGGTACAGCTCGGCCCAATTCTGTTCCGAGTCACCGTCATCCGGTGTCGGATAGTCGAACCGTTGGATGGTCACCTCGTCCAGGTACTCGACCGGCGCGGCCGTGGCACTGCTGGTCGTCGTCGTGGGCGTCGTTCCGCTGGAACACGCGGACAGCCCGACCATGCTCGCGACGAGGACTCCCAGTGCGATGCGTCCGCCGACCGAGACCCTCACCGCGCGCTGAGGGGAACTGCGGTGATCGCCGGGCCGCTACGAACGGTCGCGGGGAGCGGTCCGAATCCCGTCCAGAGATTCACCGGCACCGTGATCGTCGCGCCGGCGGGCAGCGAGATCGGCCCGGGGCTGACCGCGATCCGATCGGTGAAGGTGTCGCTTCGCTCGACCTCCAGTCGGAGCCGCTGCGCGCGCCCCTCGGAGCGGATGGTGACACCGGCCGGGGACGTGGCACCCACCGAGACCGCCGAGTTCGGGCCGATTGCGAGCTGTGTGGTCTCGGTCGACAGCGAACGCAGTGAGTTCTCGGTCGCGACCTCGAATTCCGCGGTCGACGCTGCTGACGAGGTCACCCGCATCCCATGTCGCGCCGGGTCGGCGTCGACGACCGCGACGGCACCCGCGGGCACCTCCAGATCACCCATCGCCACCACGCCGCCCGCGCTGAGCACCGTCGCATCGATGTCCGCGGAACGACCGGCTTCCACCCCGTCGACGATGATCCGGAAGGCGCGGTTCGCGGGCACCGTGAAGGTGGCGGTGTTGTCGTTGTTGAACAGGATCTTTCGGTCGACGCCCGGGATCGCGCGGCCGGCCGGATCCGTGACCCGCACATCCCAGTCGACGTCGCCGGCACCGCGGGCGCCGCCGTTGGTGTCCGACACGATGACCACGGTCTCGTCGTCGCGCAGGTCGGGGTCCTGGTGACGCGCCAGGATGGGTGCCAGCGGCACGAGCATCATCTTGTTGGCCGGCGACCCCTGGAACAGCAGCGTCGGCTCGGACGGGTTGGTGGCCGTCGAGTAGTACCAGCTGTCGGCCGCGGGGTCGGCGACGATCATCTTCTCGACACCGGGGAAGTTGTTGTCGTAGACGACGATGCCGCGTTTGCCCTGTCCCAGGTCGCGAATGGCGATCGGGTTGATCGCGTGTCCGGCGCTCTGCTCCTCGTCGGTGTAGATCGCCAGGACGTAATTGTCGTTGCGGGCCCACACCGACCGCAGTCGGGACAGCGCCTGTGTGACCGTGACCTCCGATTGGACGAGGTCGGTGGGCGGAAAGCCCTGCGTGATGAACATCCGCGCGATGAGTTCATCGAGGGGCGCCGACGGCCGGATGCTGTAGACGGGCTGCCAGGGCAGTGCCAGCGGGAACGGGTTCAGGCGCTTGGTGGCATAGAGTCCGGCCAGCGCGGCCATCCCGAAGCAGTGCCCGCCCGCCATCGACTCGTTGAATTCCTGTTGCACAACCTCGGCGACCGTCGTCGGCGAGCACACACCCAATACGAGGCGCGCGCAGACCTCGTCGCCGAATACCGCACGCATGCCATCGATGGTCAATCCGCGAGTGTGCAGAGCGTCGTTCGGTCCCCAGTTCTCGAACGAGAAGCCGTCTCGCTTGACCTGGAAGTCGGCCTGCGCGACCAGCTTTCCGGCCTGAGGATTCACCACCGGCGCCGCCTGGGACGGACCGGAGGAGACGATCGACAGGCCGGCGGCCACTGCCAGCACCAGTACCGCCACCGAGAGACGGTTCAACAGTCGGGAACCGCGCGTGCCTGTGAGCATCGCTAAACACTAGCGGACATTTCAGACACTGCCAGATCTGCCGGAGAATTCGCCGGATTCATTTCGGAAATACGTCTCAAATTGTTTGTTGCGGCAGTTTGTTCCAATTCAGGGACCAAACTGCCGCAACGTCGATCACGAATGTTCGCAGGCGGTTACTTGACGCCCGAGAACACGTACTGCAGCACGGCCAGGGCCAATTCGTTGTCCTGGATCGCCTGCCACAAGATGGTGTCCACCATGTTCGTCTCCGTTTCGATGTTCGCGTGAGGGGTTGGCCCGGATACCGAGCCGGAAATCGTGGAGTCACCCCGACCCGGCGCTCCCGATCCTACGTCGACGGCCGGGGAGGGTCACCGGGTGATGGGCGCGACCCGTGTCACGCCGTCCGGCGTCCGGCGGTTCGCCTATTCGATGCATCGACCTCCGCGATCGCGACACGGAGCATCTCCGCGAAACGGCTCCAGAACGCTGCCTCGTCATCGTAGAACCGGACGGTCCGGGGATCGGCGGCCGCCAGGCGGGCACCGTTGGCACGACTCTGCCAGTGCTCCCACTGGTCCTCGCACACCCGTAGGTAGCCGGTGAGTGTCGCGGCGTCGTGGTTCCGCAATGCGGCGATCCTGCTCGGCATGGAAGTCCCCTCCTCGGCATGGTCCGGTCACACGCTATGCCGGGGGTACGACAACCTCGTCCAGCCGCGTGTGGACCCGTGACCACCTGCTCCGGAAGTGCTCCGCAAGGCACCCGACGATGGGGCACCGGCAACGCCCGCCCGTTCGAACCGCGGAACCGCGGACCGCGAACCGGCGAGCGTCGGGCGGCTCATCCGCCGGCGGTGGTGCGGGGTCGGGTGTGAGCGGTCCAGGTCCCGCCGTCGTGGTACCGGTCGGCGTTCGGGTCCTGTGGGTCCGGGTACCAGCCAACCACGACGTTCCGTGCGCCGTCGACAGCCGAGCTCTTCGACTTACGGGACACGAGCACGACGATGCCCGCGATCCCGGCACCCAGAACGGCCATCAGCACGAGCAGGACGACGAGCAGCAGGATGATCGACATGCACGCACCGTACCGAGCACCGCTCGCGATGCCATGTCGTCGGCCGCGGCTTCGCTCCGGTTCCGCCGAATGACGGACCCGCCCGTCGTGCGCGGGATCAGTCCCCGACGGTCTTGACAGGTATCCCCATCCGCTGGGCGCGGCGAATCATGGTGACCGCGTTGTCGATCGCCGCGCATCCCGGGTCGTTGTTGAAGTAGACATAGACATCGCACGAGTCGTCGTAGGCCTCCGTCAGGCGGCGCAACCAGCTGTCGATCGCACGAGTCCCATAGCTCATCGGTCGCCGCGACGTCCCGTCATGAAGTCGCAGGTACCCGAAATCGGCTGTGCGCCACAGTGGATTGAGAATGCGGTTCTTCCGGTCGGCCCAACACAGCGCCGCGTTGTGCCGTTCGAGGACCGACCTGGTCTCGTCGGTCCACCAGGACTCGTGCCGGGGTTCGACGGCGACCTGGACCGTCTTCGGGAACAGCGCGAGCGTCTCGTCCAGGGCGTCGGGTGTCGCGCGGAGGTTGGGAGGCAACTGGAGGAGCACCGGCCCCAAACGACCGTCGAGCCCCGCCGATCGATCGAGAAAGCGCTGGACCGGTTCGGCGGGCTCCTTGAGGCGCTTGATGTGCGTCAGGTAGCGACTCATCTTCGCCGCCATCCGGAAGTCGGCGGGGACGGTCTCGGCCCAGTTCTCGAACGCCTTCTTCTCCGGCAGCCGGTAGAAGGTGTTGTTGACCTCGGCGGTCGGGAACCGTTGGGCGTAATGGTCCAGCCACAGTCGCTGGGGGAGCTTCTCGGGGTAGAACGCGCCGCGCCAATCCCGGTACTGCCAGCCGGAGGTGCCGATGAACAACATCGTCGCAACTATCCACTCGCGACGGGGCTACGAATCCCGTCCACGACGAGTACTCGGCAGGCGTGTGGGTGTCGGCTCACGCGCTTCGGGTACCCGTACGTGGCACATGCCAATCACCGAGACGGGAGTGACATATGACCAAGCTGGCGATCATCTACTACTCGGCCACCGGACACGGCACGGCGATGGCGCAGGCGCTGTCGGATGCCGGCGAATCCGCGGGTGCCGAGGTCCGGGTCCGCCACATCGCCGAGACCCGGGATCCCCAGACGTTCGCCGACAATCCGGCGTGGTCGGCCAACTACGAGGCCACCAAGGACCTGCCCGCCGCGAGCGGAGACGACATCGTCTGGGCCGACGCGGTGATCTTCGGCAGCCCGACGCGGTTCGGCAGCACGGCCTCGCCGTTCCAGACGTTCATCGACTCGCTCGGCGGCCTGTGGGCCGACGGCAGGTTGGCCGACAAGGTCTACACCGGATACACCTCCAGCAACACCGCCCACGGCGGGCAGGAGACCACGCTCATCGGGTTGTACACCTCGCTGATGCACTTCGGCGGCATCCTCGTCCCGCCCGGTTACACCGACGGGCTGAAGTTCGCCGACGGCAATCCCTACGGTGTCTCCCACGTCACCGGTCCGGAGAACAAGAACCCGCTCGACGACGCGACGAAGGCAGCGCTCGCGCACATGGCCGAGCGTGTGGTGCGAATCGCTGGACTCCTCACAGCCTGACGATGTCGCTCACCGGTTCCGTTCTCGCCCAGCCGATCTGTGTGAGCGGGAACGGGACCTGTGAGCGTGAGGGGGCCGGAATCGGAGTTGACAGCGACGGCCCGGGGGTTCACCATCGGTCCTCGTGTCTGTCAGTGTGTCGCCCTCCGGGCGTGAGGAGGTCGTCGGCGTCGTGCGCGCCGACGGTTGAGCACCCCGCCCCGATCGGCGCGCGTCCATCTCAGTCGAGGACCGCGCCGGTCGATCTGTGCTCTCTTTTCCTCCTCCGACACCTGAGGTGTACACACCCATGCATTCATTGACCGAAGCCCAGATCCGTTCGTCGTTCGTCAACGCCTCGCTGCGCGAACGCAAGAGCGTGACACTCCCACCCGACTTCGACGACTTCGACTGGGAGCAGCTCGATTTCGCCGGCTGGCGCGACCCGAAGCTCCCGATGGTCGGTTACGTGGTCATCCCGACCGACGACGACGTCATCGGGATCATGCTGCGACTCGGTGGCCGCCAGCCCCGCAACCGTCCGCTGTGCTCGTTCTGCGAGGACGTCCACCTCCCCAACGAGGTCGCCTTCTTCAGCGCGAAGTTCGCCGGCGCCGCGGGGCGCAAGGGCAACACGGTCGGGACGTTGATCTGCTCGAACTTCGAATGTTCGGCGAACGTCCGCGCCAAGCCGTCGGCCATCTTCTCCACCGACGACCCCGAGACCGTGCGGCAACAGCGCATCCGGGCGTTGCGGACCCACCTCGCCGGATTCGCCCAGCGAGTGGCGAGCGGAGACAGCTCCTCCGCTCCCTGAGGAGCGGCCGGAGCTTGCGAAGGGCGCGTCACGAAGGGTCCTGGTGACACGGGTAGCGGGACCTTCGTGACTCGTCGCTTGCGTTCCTCGCGCCTCAGGGAGCAGGGAGGTGACCGCTTGTCCCGCCTGCATCTGGCCCGCCTCGTGACCGACAGACTTCAACTCGACTCGCAGACTTCGATCGAGGTCTGGGAGTCGAGTTGAAGTCTGGGAGTCGCAGTTCTGCGGCCCGGCGGCCATCGTGGATCACGAAAGGCCTGAGCTCCCTGAGGATCGAGCGTCACGAAGGGTTCGGCGAGCCTTTCGGCCGGCGGTCAGAGCAGCAATAGTGGACCCATGACGTCGCTGTTCATCCGAGCACTCCAGACACATCAATGGCTCTACGAACATTCGGGCGGCCTCGTCGGCCACCGACTGCTCATGGGCAATCCCACGCTGCTGCTCCGGACGATCGGACGCCGCACCGGTGAGGCGAGGTGCAACGCGCTCACCTACGCGCGCGACAGTGAGGCCTACCTGGTGGTCGCGTCGAACGGCGGATCGCCGCGACCACCGGGGTGGCTCGCCAACCTGAAGGCCCATCCGAATGTCGAGGTCCAGGTCGGCCGACGGCGGATTCAGGTCACCGCGCGGGCGACCTACCCCGACGACCCTGACTACGCCCGGCGCTTCGTGCTCCTCGACGAGGTCAACCGCGGCCGCTACGCCGGTTACCAGAAGAAGACGACACGCCCACTCGCGATCGTCGAGCTGATGCCGCGGTAGGGGGGCTCGCGCCGCACCGCCTCCGAAGCGGTCCCGCCGGGCGCGGGAAGATTCACGCCGCGTCTGGACCCGCCGTGTCGCGAGTCCACCGTCGCGCATATTCGTCGGTGTAGCTTTGCCCGGTTCGCTCGCAGATGATGGCCATCAGTTCGTCGGTCAGGGCGCGGGTTCGGTGCTCGGTGACTTCGCCCGACCCGAGGTCCAGCGCCGGGAGGATCTCGATTGTGACGCTGCGTCGTCGTTGGCGGCCATCCGTTCTACGAGTCCCGGTGATCGCAATCGGTATCAGGGGCGCACGGGTTTTCAGCGCGACGCGTACGGCCCCGGTCCGTCCGCGATACATCCGCCCGTCCGGGGACCGAGTGCCTTCGGGATGAATCCCCCAGGCTCCCCCGCCATCCAAGATCTCAACTGCTTGCCGGAGCGCCGACGACGCTCCCGCGCCGCCACGACGGTCGACCGGGATCTGTCCCAAGGTGAGAAAGAACCAGCGTTGTAGGCGACCGACGGGACCGTGACGTTCGAAGTACTCGCGCTTGGCGAGGAACGTCACCGGTCGACGCACCGCCAGAGCCAGGTAGAAGGAATCGAGCACCGACAGGTGATTGGCCGCGAAGATGACCGGCCCGCACGTGGGCAGATGCTCGCGGCCCACGATCCGGGGTCGCGCCCACAGGCAGAGAGCCGGTCCGATCAGGACATACCGACACAGGACGTACGCCAGTTTGGTGCTCACGCGCATAGACAGTGTCTACTGGACGATGGGTGACACTGTCTACGTGGAATCAGCGAAGACCAGAACCGCGTTGGTTCGCGCCGGCGTCGAGTTGTTGGAGGAGACCGGCTCACCAGATGTCGGTTTACGCGAGATCGCGCGCCGTGCGGGCGTCTCCCATGGCGCTCCCCGCAGATGGTTTCCGACGCATCGCTCGCTCCTGGCGGCCATCGCTCGCGAAGGACTGGACGACCTGTCGTCGGAATTGATGCGTACGGCAGGCGGAGGCTCCCAGAGCGTCCTGCAGGTCGCACTCGCCTACGTCGCGTTCGCCCGTCGTCGACCTGCGATGTTCGCTTTGATCTTCCGTCACGACCTGCTCGAGGGCGCAGGTGCCGACCTCCGCACCACGTCGCGGCCTTTGTTCACATGGTTGGTCTCGCTGATCGAGCAGAGCGGGGCCGTCGTCGATCCCGAGCTGCGCGCAGCCGAGCTGTGGGTCGGAGTCCACGGGATCGCGATGTTGTCCTCGACGGGGTCGCTTGGTCTGGCCGTGCCAGGGGTCGACGCCGACGAGCTCGCCGAACGGATCGTCGCGAGCAGCCTCCGTCCGTCCCCCTGATCCGCCGATGACATTCACCCGGCTCGGCGGTCGGTATCTGGGAGCACACCGCAACGACTCCTGAGGAGAAGCATGCGAACGCTGGCGATCACCCAGAACATGACGCTCGACGGTTCGATCGAGATGTTGACCGACTGGTTCGACCCGACCGTCAAGGCGCCGGATCTCATGGCCGAGTCGCACCGGCAGGACGCCGAGGCCGACGCCCTGCTCGTCGGTCGGCAGACCTTCGAGGACTTCCGCGGCTACTGGCCACACCAGACCGACGACGCCACCGGGATCACCGACTATCTCAACACCGTCGACAAGTACGTGGTGTCGAGCACGATGATCGACCCGGAGTGGCAGAACTCGACGGTGCTGAACGGGGACGTCATCGAGCAGGTGACCGCGTTGAAGAACGCCGCGGGCAAGGACATCGTCGTGACCGGCAGCATCAGCCTGTGCCACACCCTGATCGGCGCCGGGCTGGTCGACGAGTACCGGCTGTTCGTCTACCCGGCCGTCCAGGGGTCGGGGCGTCGCCTGTTCCCGGACGGCCTGGAGATCCCGACGCTGCGCCTGGTGGACACGAAGAGCTTCGAGCTCGGCGTCTCGCTGCTGCGCTATCGGACGGTGTGACGGGCTTTCAGGTCGGATCGGAGTCGATCTCGGCGAGCGCCCGGGCGCGGATAGCCGAGAGGTCCATCCCGTACGTCAGCCCGCGGGACTGTTCGTACTCCTCCAGGCGCGCGGCGGCACGGTCGTAGAGACGCCGGGCACCGACGGCGTTGCCACGACGATGGTGGGTGAGACCGACGCAGAGCTGCGCGAGTCCCTGCCACAGCGGCCGCTCGGCCGGCGGACACGACTTCCACCGGGTCTCGAACACCTCGTGCGCGGAGAACGGCCGCCCCTCCTCGAGCAGTTGCCACGCGAGCGCGATCGTCTCGTCGGGCGGCAACGGCTCCTCGGACACGGGCTCGACGCCCCGCTCTCCATACGGCAGCGGCCGTCCCAACTCATCGCGCGGCCGGGCCTGGCGGGCTCGACCGTCGGGGTCGCGATCGCGGTCGTCGGGCACCGATGCACCTCCCTGACAGTGGTCGAATGTCTCGGGTCAGGCAGCACCGTCGGCTGAGAGACCTGGGCGACACCATCGGACAGGAAGACGGTACCCATCACCCGGGACCGGAAACGAGAAAGGTCAGGTCTCCGCGCAACCTGACCCTCAAACGAACCCGACGAGGACCGGTGGACGGCGACGCCTGTAAATACGTGGGCGTGCTGTGCAGTGCGTTGGCGGCACCGATAGGCTCGCGCTCGAACCCGTCGATCGTGAAGGTGCTGGGCGGTGGTTCAACTCCGTCGAGGCTCGCAATATGGGCCGGAACACCACCAATAGCTAGGCACACCGCCTCCATCACGAGCAGCTCAGATCGCGGCCTCCAGTACGATTAGATACCGCACGCTGCATACTACGATGCCTACATGATCGCGAGGAACCGTGACACGGCGCTTCTTTCGACCACTCTGGAACGTCCTTCGGTCACCATGGAACTATCTGGCCACATCGGTCTCACGTCCGTTTAACCAAATAGCGAATACCGCGTCGATCTTGGGGTTACTTGTATCCCTCGGTGCGTTATTTACGTGGCAGGCAACGATTATACCTATCGTCTATTTGTGCCTTTTGTCTTTGTTCCTATTAATTCGCTACATGCGTCAGGAGCGGTGGGCTCGCTATTCCGAGAGTGCAAGCATCCTCCAGCGGGCTTATCGACACTTACAGGAAGCTTCCGAGTGCTCACTCCATGGAATCGAGAACCCTGACCTATTCATTGAACGTTTGAGGCTCTCGCTAGATTCTTTTGCACAGTCGTTCACACTGATCACTGGATCTCAATGTAGGGCGTGCATTGCCGAGGTCAATGTCGATACCGAAATTCGACCGAATCGAGGGTCGCCGCTTTCTCCAGCCGACATTTTCGTGATTAATATCATTCTACGCAGTGGAGAGCAACGATGGGGGCCTGAGAAACCCCAGCCTGTGGCAAAGAACACCGACTTTCTCCACATCCTCCAGACCGGAAAGCCGTTCTTCAATAACGATCTGCCCATGGATTTCAGGAAGATGGAGTACGAAAACTCGAAGTGGGATAGGAATCTACTGAAGACCCGAGACTACCCATACCGGTCGACGATCGTCTGGCCAATCAGTCAGTCGGCCGCTCAACTTGCTGGACCGAGTGAACTCCAACCGCCTTTAGCTTTCCTCTGTGTCGACACGAAGCGGGTTGGCGCTTTCAAGCACGTGTCAGACGTTCCGCTTGGATGGTGCTACGCTCACGCCGTGTACCCTGTCCTGCGGTACCTTCTGCCTGAACTTGACCGCCAGAGAGAGTGACGATGCCTCGCACCCCGAATCAGACCCTGGAAGCGACGGACGAGGATAGCCCGATCACCGCGGTGGAACTGAAGGGCAGCGACTGGGCAATCGTGACGGTGAAATCGGAGTCTGGCGAGACTCGGAGATTTCCCGTCAGTAGACGTAGTGCCCTGTCGCGAATCGCTGCCGCGGCAGGACAGAAGGACTAGCGGCGCTCAACTACCGTCCGTCTGGCTGTACGGTCGAGCCGCGCGTTTCCTGTCCATACAGCAAATGCATGCGCCATCGGCCGGCCGACGGTTGCTCTGTGTAGGGTAGTCGCAGGGACACGGGGGCACGTATCCGGACGGTACTTCTGGGTGGACCCAATGCGGTCGATCGCCTTGTTGCGTTGTTGGCTGCCGGATGGCACGAGACGCACGCCCTTGCGCATCGCCCGACAGACAGAGTCGACACTCTCCCATGTCGTCGGAATCAGACCAACCGTCTGTCAGCCGCGAGATCGGTGCTCATGAAGCTGCTCAGCAACACGTGCCGCAAATATCGGATCGGCGTGTATGCGCGCGACGACGTCGTCAGCGACCTTGTTCACGTCGATCGGTCCCGAAGGTTCGATCACTGCCCTTTGGTCTGGAAAGCCGAAGTCGACCCGTCGGCTGTAGACACTCTCGCCGTCGTCGCCGTAGGCGCTCAGAACGTGGTCGAAGACGAGCTGTACCTTCTCGCGGAAGATGTCGACGGTGTAGGGCGTCGCGGGCAGACCTGAGTCGAGGACGCGTCGGATGGTGCTGTTGACGTCGTTCATCACGTCCACCTTGCGTCGCCAGTCCTGCACCAGCTTCTCGTGCAAGTGCTCTAACAGGGTCTTCGCGCTTGCCTGAACCCTCTCCCGTTCCTCGGTTGTCAGCACGGGATCAGGTTTGGTGAGGAGGTCGAAGATCGCAAGCTCCTCCTCGGTCATGCCCTCGCGGACCGCTCGCTCCTCCTCGGCGGTCAGCGTTTTCGACAGCTCGATGAGACGACGCAGGTACTCGTCGATGTTCACACTGCCCGCGTTGTAGTCCGCGATCAACTGCTCGATCCGCTCCACCAGCTCGTAGCGTGTCGGGTTGCGCAAAGCTGCGCCGACGGCTTGCTGGCGAAGAAGCTGAGCCATGCGGTCGGTCTCGGCGCGCTTGCGGCCGGCTAGCTTCGCGGCAAGTCCGTCAAAATCGATCCGCGACAGGTCGATTAACGGGTCGGGCTCGCTTCCTTCGGCTGCCGCGCGGATGACGTACTCCTCGGCACCGACGGAGCGGTCCAACAATGCGTCGACAGCGTCGGCAACACCTCCGATGTCCGGCGTCGGAGGTTTAGTCACTTCGTGGATGCGCTCCGCGAGAACCCGAATCGCTGCAACAGTGCGCTGCTGTAAAGCGGCTTTCGTGTTCGGAAGGAGTGCCTTGAAGAGTCTCCGCACCTGCCGAGCCTTGACGGTGAAGTCGTTGCGGGTCTGCTCATCGAGTAGGAGTGCCTCGACAGCTGCATCCCGCTTGGCCACGTGGTCGAAACCCTCAGCGTCGCGCAACGCAATCAGATCGACGCCCACGGCCGCGCAAAAGTTGATCAGTTCGGCAATAGCCGCGTCCAGTGCAGCCGCGAGAGCGTCGATGATCTCGACCGGCGATTCGCCCTCTTTGGCCGCTCCATAGACTGCGAGCGCCTTCTCCAGGTTGCGGAAGACGCCTACGTAGTCGACGATGAGACCGTTGTCTTTCTCGGGGAAGACCCTGTTCGCGCGGGCGATGGTCTGCATGAGGGTATGGTTCTTCATCGGCCGGTCGAGATAGATGGTGGACACACTCGGGGCATCGAAGCCGGTCATCCACATCGCGCACACGAATACCAGGCGCAGCGGATCACTCGGTTCCTTGAATTTCTCGGCGAGATCCTCGCGGTTCATGCGCTCGCGATGGGGCCGAATGTCGAGGCCGAGATCGTCGAGCATCTTCAGCTCGTTCTGGCTTTGGGAGACCACTACGGCCATGTCGGTGGTCTCCATCAGCTCGATCCGCGAGGCTAGCCACGGTCGTTCCAACTCCGGAAGCGCATCATGCTGGCGTTTCAGATCGGCGAGGTGTTCAGCCCACGCCGCCTGCACGAGGTTGTACATCCTCACGGCGGCGGCCTTGTCGAGGCCGACGTACATTGCCTTACCCGAGAACCCGCGACCGGCGAAATGAGAAACGAGGTCCTTGGCGAGGGTCTTCAAGCGTTCCGGGCGGGTGAGAAGCGTGTACTGCTTACCGAATCGGCGTGCCAGTGCTCCCTCGGCGTCTTCGTCGAGTTCCGCCTCCTCCAGGAGCGCATCAAGTTCTTCAGCAAATTCTGCGTTCGTGAGTTGTAGCTCGGGGATGCGGTTTTCGTAGTAGAGGGGGACAGTGGCGCCGTCTTCGATGGCGTCCCCGAAGTTGTAGATGCTGACGTAGTCGCCGAACTGCTGGCGGGTCGCTTGCTCTTCGCCTGCGATCAGTGGTGTTCCAGTGAAGCCCATCATCGAGGCGTTAGGGAGCGCTGTTCGCATGTTCAGTGCGAGGGTGTCGTACTGGCTGCGGTGTGCCTCATCGGTGATGACGATAACGTCCGAGCGGTCAGATAGCACCGGCATCTGCTGTTCACCCTTAGACGGCTGGAACTTCTGAATCAGTGTGAATACGTAACGGTGGTCGGCTGCAAGCAGTTCACGCAAATGCGCGATTGAGTCTGCGTGGACCCTCGCTTCGGGCGTGATCGCACCGGCATCGGCGAACTCGCCGTGGAGTTGCGTGTCGAGTTCGCCTCGGTCGGTAACCATAACGAAGGTCCATGTGCCACGCACATGGCGCAACACCTTCTGCGTGAACCACAGCATCGAAAGGCTCTTGCCCGATCCTTGGGTATGCCAGAAGACCCCGAGGCGCTTGTCTTGTTCGGCGCGGGCCCGGTGGAGATTCTCGATCGCAGCGTTGACGCCCAGGTACTGGTGCGAGCGCGCCGTGATCTTGATCAACCCGCCGGGACGTTCCATGTAGGCAACGAAGTTCTCGAATAGGTCCAGCAGGTTAGTGGGATCGCAAGTACCCCGTAGAGCAGTCTGCAACGCGATCTCGCTGCGTGCCCCGAAGGCATCGATCACCTTCCAGTCGGAGAAGAAGTCCCAGGGCGCATACGTCGAACCGACTTTCGCCTCGCTGCCGTTGGACAACAGGACAAAGCAATTCGGCATGAATAGCTGTGGAATCGTGTCGCGGTAGTCGGTCAGGTTGTCGTCGTAGGCGGACTTAACCGGCGCATTGGGCTCTTTAAACTCAAGCACCACCAGCGGCACACCGTTGACGAACAGTGCAACGTCTAACCGGCGGCTGTGCAGCGGCCCCCTTACCCACATTTGTTGAACAGCCAAAAGGTCGTTGTTCAGTGGCTCGCGCAGATCAACGTAGCGGATCATCTCTATCCGCTTGTCACCATTGTCATCGACCCATTCAGCCTGGTAGCCGTCACGTAGCAGGTCGTAGACCTCACGGTTGGCACGCACTCGATCCATCACCGAACGGTCCCTAGTCAGCGCCTCGATCGCTTCGGTGATGGAGAGATCCGGTACGTCATCGGAGTTGAGCTTCCGCAGCGCAAAGCGCAGACGGTGAGTGAGGATCACATCATGCTGTGAATCCCGGCCCAAAGCGCCTTCAGCACCCAGGGTTTCGTGAAAGGCATCGACGGAAGTCCAACCGAGCTCGCTCATCAATTCGATGCTTGGCTTCTCGACATAGCTGAACTCTGGACCCCTTGGCATCGTTAAGCCACCCGATCTCCCACTAGAGCGCCTAGGTCAAGTGAGGAAACGTCGATCTGTCCCGTGACCAGCTTCGGCAGGAGAAGGTCACGGAGTTCAGAGAGTTTCCGAATCTGCTCCTCGAGAACCCGAACTTGTTGTTCGATGGGGGCAGTTGTCGCGCGGTAGGCGTCAAGTACCTGCTGCGCTGGCACAACGAATGGAAAGCGCTTAAAGGCGCCCTTCGTGATCTCCTTGAATGTAGCCCCGGTACCGAGAGCGGCGAGTTCAGTTGCTTTAGAGTCAAGCCACTCGTAAATGAACCCTGCATCCCAGCGATCGTCCGGCAAGATGACGATAAACCCCTGGTTGGTCGCTGCGTGCGTCGCCGCAACAGCGAGAACTCCCAACGTGGCGCGGCTCGTCATCAGCACCGATCCAGCGGGGAACACGCGTGCAGAACTCTTTGCAACGCCCTGCTCTGTGATCCTGAGTGTTGGTGGCGCCGCATACCGCCATCCAGTCCGCGTGAGGTCGGTCGGTGTGTACCAAGGAACTGTTCCGCCGTCCCAGTAGGCAGGCTCCTTCTTGGACGGGGTTCCCCCGCCGATGAAGTTCAGCTCAACCCCGCAGGTACTCGCCCTCCACCCCTCGGGAAGTGGACCAAGGTCAGAATCGATGAAGGGGAGGTCTTGGTGGCCGGGGTAGCGGAACTTAACGAACCACTCTCGGTAGATTCTCCGCGCCATCTCCGCCAGCACGTCCACACGACGCCGGTTGCTTTCGATTAGCTCGTCCAGAGCCTCCAGTAGAGCGATTAGCGAGTCCTGGATCAGAAGTGGTGGAATCGGTACCGGCATCCGCTCTACAATTCCCGCATTGAGATTGGGCATCGTTGCACCCACCGCATGCCCTTCCAAGTAGTCGGCGGCCAGCCGAGTATGAAAGAAGAAGCGAAGATACGCTGGCCTCACGAACGAGGATCTGCCGGGGTGAACGCGCATCGAACCGGTGCCACAGAGGGCGGGCAGATCGTCCGCGAAGACCCACGCCGTCCTGCCAACATCACCTCGGCGGGATAGTACAACGTCGTTCGCTGTCAGTAAGTGCTGCTTGAGGCGACTTGCAGTGCTCTGGTCGATCCGTGCGATTGTCGATCTGTCGATGCGGCCGCGAGCCATGTCTTTTGGCATGACGACAGGAATGCCTTGCGGATCGTCGGTGTAGTCACTGCGATGAAGTTGCGACCCGAACGGTCCGGTCCGGATGAAACCACCACCCTCACGGCACAGTTCACCGAGCGTCGCCGTCGGCCACTCGTTCATGCGCCGAGAATCTCTTGAAGAACCGCATCAACTTTGATGCGCAAAGCCTCGGCCTCGTCACTCAGACGAGTGAACTCTTCGTACAGCTCTTCGAGTCCAGCTGTGAAGTCCTCGTCGTTCTCAGCCACAGTTGCTGAGCCTGTGTACCGCCCCGGATTAAGGCTCCACCCCTGGTCCTCGATCTCGGAACGGGCCGCGACCTTGCAGAGGCCAGCAACATCAACGTACTTCCCGTCGGGGAAGTTCTCTTTGAGGAGAACATCGCTGCCCGCGATCGTCTCAACCTCCTCGCCGCGGTATAGCCGCACGACATTAGCTAGGAACTCGATCTGCTCAGGCATGAAATCACGGTGAGCACGGTCGATCTGCCGGTAAGTATTACGCGCGTCGAGGAAAAGCACAGTGTCTTCGCGTTGCGTTCCTACCTTGGACTTGTCCAAGAACCACAGGGTTACAGGAAGGGTCACCGTGTAGAAGAAGTTGGAGCTGATCGCGACCATCACGTCGACCGCACCTGATTCGACGATTAGTTTTCGGATCTCTCTCTCGGAGTGCCCTGCATCTCCGGCAGAGTTGGCCATGACGAATCCGGCACGCCCTTTCGGCCCGAGCGCCGCATAAAACTCCTGGATCCAAAGGTAGTTCGCGTTGTCGGGCTTGGGAATTCCGAAGGGGAATCGCCTGTCGCCTGCAAGCTGATCCTTCTTCACCTTGTCGACGTTGAACGGCGGATTGGCCATAACGTAGTCGAAGGCTCCGACCGCGTTATGCGGGTCCTCGTAATAACTATTGGCCTGGCGGATATCACCGGAGATGCCGTGGAGTGCGAGATTCATTTTCGCCAGGGGGACAGTGTCCTCGGTCTTCTCGGTACCGAAAACTGACAGCTTTCGAGTCGCCGATCCATGGTGCCGCTCAACAAATTTCGCACACTGCACGAACATGCCGCCCGAGCCGCAGGCAGGGTCAAAGACACGGCCGGCGAATGGCTCCAGAATATCGACGATCAAGCGGACTATCGAATACGGGGTGAAGTACTCGCCGCCACCCTTTCCCTCTTGGGCGGCGAAGTTGGAGAGGAAGTCCTCGTAGATGAATCCGAAGGCGTCGCCTTCAAGCTGGGTGGGTAGCGGCGCAAACAAGCGCAGCAGCTCGATAAGAGTTGAGCGTTCGAGCTTCTGATAACCGCGCGGCAGAATGTCCTTGAGTTCGGGATTGGCAGACTCGATCCCCTTAATGGCCTCATCGACTGCCTTGCCGATGTCGTCAACCTCGGGCAGGTCGTTGAGGAACGACAGCCGCGACTCCTCCGGCACGTACAGCACGGACTTCGCCTTGTAATCGGCGATCGTTGCAGGGTTGCGAGCAGACGCCTTCGCCTCGACCTCGCTGCGGACAGCCTCGAAGCGGTTCTCCGCGTAAGCAAGGAACACCAGGCCGAGTACCGGATTGCGATACTGGACCGGCGTCAGCTTCGAGTTGGCCCGCAGCTCGTCGGCGGCGGACCAAAGAGTACTGCGCACTTTGGCTAGGTCAGTCGTCTTCAACCATGTTCCGTTTCTCTGTGGGAGACGCCACAACGACGTGGATCGCCCAGCTCACCACGCGGGCGCCACGCTGGCGTCTCATCAGTTGTAAACTTCAGCTAAGCCCACGCACCTGAAGCGTCTCAACGCAGTAGATCGTATAGCTGCGCAGCGATAGGCGGAGACGGGATACTCGTGGTCGAGTCGCTGTACGTCGCAACTTCTGATTGCTAGATGGATGACGAGCTACTTCTCGGAAGCGAGCGTTGACGGGTCCCAAAAACCAAGTATCAAGAACTGATTCGACAGGCGGATGCGACGCAAAGACCAGGTTGCCGTGTGCAACCTGGTCTCGTCTCCACTCTGGTGGGCGAAGGGGGACTTGAACCCCCACGTCCCGAAGGACACTGGCACCTGAAGCCAGCGCGTCTGCCATTCCGCCACTCGCCCGTGGCCACCGGAGTTCCGGTGGGCGTGCCGTCGGACTGGGTGTGTCCGGCGACTGGACGACGATAGCAGCACGCCGCCACCGAAACAAAACTCGATCTCGTACGTTGCATCTGTGCAGTACGTCGGGTTACGTCAGAGGCCGAATACACACCAATGAGGCGGGTGTTGCAGACGGTGCACCAGTTGCCTTGGTGGCACAGTTGGCCGCTGATGTCGCTATCATCAAACAAGGCCAGATGCACGGCGACACGCTCTATTGCCGCGAAAGGAGGTCTCGGTGGGGATCCTGCAACGACTGGAACGCAAGCTCGAAGGTGCAGTTGACGACGGTTTTGCCCGCGTCTTCGGTGGTCAGGTGGCCCCGCAGGAGATCGAGAACGGGCTGCAGCGAGAAGCCGAGGAGTCGCTCGAGAACCTCGGTGACGGTACGGTCCTTGCGGCCAACAGCTACACGTTGCTGTTCAGTCCCACCGATCATCAGCACATCGCTGCGGAATACGAGCTGAACCGCAAGACTTTCTCGAAGCATTTGGAAAACTTCATCAAAGACAACGGGTGGCAGACCTACGGCAACGTCGTCGTAGAGTTCGAGCAATCGCCGTCCTTGCACACGGGGATGTTCCGCGCACGAGGCACGGTCAACCCGGACGCGCGGCCCCGCCCGGTGGGGGCGCGTTCGGAGCAGCCGCACCCTGCACCGGTCCCCGGCCCGCCGGCCGGTCGCCCGGCCCCTGTTCCTCCACTTCCCAACGCCCCCGACCAAGGAGCCCCCAAGATGACTCAGAATCCCGGATACGACCAGCGCAGGGGCGCCGATCCCGCGTACGACCAGTACGGACAGGGATCGGGACAGCCGGGAGATCAGGGCTACGGACAGCAGGGCTACGACCAGTACGGTCAGCAGCCCGGCTACGACCAGGCGTACGACCAGCAGGCCTATGGCCAACAGGGTTACGACCAGCAGGCCTACGACCAGCAGGGTTACAACCAGCAACCCGGCTACGGCCAGCAGGGCTACGGCCAGCAGCCCGGCTACGACCAGGCGTACGACCAGCAGGCCTATGGCCAACAGGGTTACGACCAGCAGGCCTACGACCAGCAGGGTTACAACCAGCAACCCGGCTACGGCCAGCAGGGCTACGGCCAGCAGCCCGGCTACGACCAGGGCTACGGCCAGCAGGGTTACAGCCAACAACCCGGCTACGAGCAGCAGGGCTACGGCCAACAGCCAGGCTACGACCAGGGCTACGGCCAACAGCCCGGCTACGAGCAGCAGGGCTACAACCAGCAACCCGGGTACGACCAGGGATACGGCCAGCAGGGCTACGGTCAACAACCCGGTTACGACCAGGGCTACGGCCAGCAGGGTTACAGCCAGCAACCCGCGGGTTACGACTACCAGGGCGGCTACGACCAGGGCTACGGCGCGGGTCGTCCGGCAGCCGGGTACGCCCCGTCGTCGATCACGCTGCTCCTCGAAGACGGCAGCAACCGCACGTTCCAACTGCACGAGGGCTCCAACGTGATCGGCCGCGGACAGGATGCGCAGTTCCGGCTGCCCGACACCGGCGTCTCGCGTCGTCATGTGGAGATCCGGTGGGACGGCGCCACCGCCATGCTCACCGATCTCAACTCGACCAACGGCACCACGGTCAACGATCTCCAGGTGAACACCTGGGAACTCGCCGACGGCGATCGGATCCGCGTGGGACATTCCGACATCACCGTCCGGTTCCAGTAGACCCGCATACGCCGAGTACACGCCCACCGAACGCGGGCGGCGATCGACACTGGCGCGAGACCATTCCGGCCGGTTGATACTGAACTGTCATATCCGAATGACCGAGTTCGGCGGAAGTGCCCATAAGATGCAGTCGGGTCCGCGCAGAGTTTCGATCGGCGGTCCGACGATCGTTGCCGCGATGGATACGACCGACCGAGACGGAACGCGCTGGAGGTGAACACGACATGCAGGGCTTGGTGCTGCAGCTGACCCGCATCGGTTTCCTGTTGTTGCTCTGGTTGTTCGTCTTCGCCGTGATCCGCACGCTGCGCGCCGACATCGCGACTGCCGGTGGCCTGCGCATTCCCCGGTACTCGGGCGGTTCGGAGAAGCGACGCCGCAGCGGCGGCGTGCGCGGCTCGGCCCGCTATCTCGTCGTCACCCACGGCGCGCTGGCGAACACGAGGATCAGCCTCGGCCAGCAGCCGGTCCTGCTCGGCCGCGCCGACGATTCGACACTCGTGCTGACCGACGACTACGCCTCGGAACGACATGCGCGACTCTCCCGGCGCGGCGACGACTGGTACGTCGAAGACCTCGGCTCCACCAACGGCACCTACCTGGACCGTTCCAAGGTGACGACCGCGGTCAAGGTCCCGCTGAACACGCCGATCCGCATCGGCAAGACCGTGATCGAGTTGCGCCCGTGACCCTTGTGTTGCGCTACATCGCGCGCAGCGACCGCGGTCTCGTTCGGTCCAACAACGAGGATTCGTTCTACGCGGGTCCCCGCCTGCTCGCGCTTGCCGACGGCATGGGCGGCCACGCGGCGGGTGAGGTCGCCAGTCAGCTGGTCATCCGCGCACTCAGCTCACTCGACGACGACGAGCCGGGCGGCGACCTGCTCGCCCAGCTCGACGGCGCGACCCGCGTCGGCAACGAGGCCATCGCCGCGCAGGTGCAGGAATCACCCGAACTCGACGGCATGGGCACCACGCTGACCGCGATCCTCTTCGCCGGCAGCCGAATCGGTCTGTGTCACATCGGCGACTCCCGCGGGTACATGTTCCGCGACGGCGTCCTGACCCAGATCACCCGCGACGACACCTTCGTCCAGACCCTCGTCGACGAAGGTCGCATCACCGCCGAACAGGCGCACACCCACCCGCAGCGTTCGCTGATCATGCGCGCGCTGACCGGTACCGAGGTCGAACCGACCTTGACGATGCGCGAGGCGCGCGCCGGCGACCGGTACATGCTCTGCAGCGACGGCCTGTCCGACGTCGTGACCGAGGAGACCCTCGCCGAGACCCTGGGTTCCATCGCCGACCCCAAGGAATGCGCCGACCGTCTCATCGAACTCGCATTGCGCGGCGGCGGCCCCGACAACGTGACCGTCGTCCTCGCCGATGTCGTCGACACCGAGTACGGCGACTCGCGCCCGATCGTCGGCGGCGCCGCCGGCGGCAACGAGGAGATCTACACGCCCGATCCGGCGACGGCCGCCGGACGGGCCGCGGCGCTGCGTCCGCCGCCCTCCGAGCCGCAGCGCCCGACGGTACTGACCGAGGCAGAGCCCGCGACCAAACCCAAGAGCAAGTACCGCCGCTGGATCGTCGCCGGTGTCGCGCTGGCCGTGGTGGCCGCGCTCGTCGTCGGCATCTTCGTCGTCCGCGCGGTCGTGCGCAGCAACTACTACGTGGCCGCCGACGACAACGGCGATGTCCTCGTCTATCAGGGTTCGCCGGAGAAGGTGTTCTTCCTGTCGATGAGCAATCCCGTCCAGCGCGTCTGTGTCGAGGACCTCGACCAGGCCGAACCGACGTACACGTTCATCACCTACGACGGCGGCGCCTGCGAGTTCCCGCTCAACGTCGACGATCTCGTATCGGGGCCCGCGCAGTCGGTCAAGAACGTGATGATCCGGGACAAGAGCGAGCAGCAGATCCAGGGCGTCGTGACCGACGAGCTCACGTTCCGCTGCGACAACGCCCCCTCGTCGACGTCACCCACACCGACTCCCCCGCCACCGGCGCCGTCGGAGTCGACACCGAGTACCGACCCGTCCGCACCCGCGCCCCGCGCCACCGCCGCGCCCGCACCGGGCATCCCGCAGCAGGGTGCGACCGAGTCGGTCGCACCGCCCACCGGCAACGCCGGACCTTCCGACACGCCCGCACCTGACCAGGACGCCGGCACGAGCTGCCGGCAGCAGGTGAGATGACTCAAGCCGCCGCGCCCGCACCGCACGCCCCGCCACGCCCACCCGCCACGAGCACCGGCCGCAACACCGAACTGTTGCTCCTGGGATTCGCCATCGGTCTGGTGACGGTGGCGTTGCTCATCGTCCAGGCCGCCCAGGGTCAGAACCTGACCTGGGACATCCTCAAGTACGTGGCCGCCTACACGGCGCTGTTCGGCGTCGCCCATCTCGTCGTCCGCCGCTACGCACCTCATGCCGATCCGATCATGCTGCCCGTCGTCGCGGTCCTGAACGGGCTGGGGCTGGTGCTGATCCACCGGCTCGACCTCGGCACGGGGAACACCGGGGAGTCGGTGAACGCCACCGAGGCGACCCGCAACGCCGACCAGCAGTTGCTGTGGGCGGTGCTGGGCATCGTGGCGTTCTCCGCGGTCCTCATCCTGATCCGCGATCACCGCACGCTCTCGCGCTACGCCTACACCCTCGGCCTCGGCGGTCTGGTGTTCCTGATCATCCCGGCGATCCTGCCCAGCGCGTTCTCGGAGATCAACGGCTCGAAGAACTGGATCATCACGCCGTTCTTCTCGATCCAGCCCAGCGAGTTCTCCAAGATCCTGATCATCATCTTCGCCGCAGCTGTGCTGGTGTCGAAGCGCGATCTGTTCATCACCGCGGGTCCGCACGTGCTCGGCGTCGACCTCCCGCGCGCCCGGGACCTCGGTCCGCTCCTGGCCGCCTGGGCGATCGCCATCGCGGTGATGGTGGTCCAGAAGGACCTGGGTACGTCCCTGCTGATCTTCGCGACCATCCTGACGATGCTCTACGTGGCGACCTCACGCGTCGAGTGGCTGGTGCTGGGTATCGGGTTGTTCGCGATCGGCGCGGTGTTCGCGTGGTCGATCTTCTCGCACCTGCAGACACGGGTCTCGGTGTGGCTGAACCCCTTCGAGGACTTCGACGGCTCGGGCTACCAGATCGGGCAGAGCCTGTTCGGCCTGGCCACCGGCGGATTGTTCGGCACCGGACTCGGTTCGGGCCGACCCAACATCGTGCCGTTCGCCAACACCGACTTCATCATCTCGACCATCGGTGAGGAACTCGGCCTGGCCGGGCTCACCGCGATCCTGCTGCTGTACATGATCTTCATCCACCGCGGACTGCGGACCGGCATCGCCGTGCGCGACAGCTTCGGCAAACTGCTCGCGACCGGACTCGCGTTCACCATCGCGATGCAGATCTTCGTCGTCGTCGGCGGCGTCACCAAGCTGATCCCGTTGACCGGTCTCACGACGCCCTTCCTGTCCTACGGCGGGTCGTCACTGCTGGCCAACTACATCCTGGTCGCGTTGCTCATCCGGATCTCGAACGCCGCGCGCGAACCCGATCCCGGGAAGAAGCGCCCTCCGGCGAAGCCCGTCGAGGCACTGCCGACGCAGGTGGTGAAGCGCCGATGAACAAGCCGATCCGCAATGTGTCGATGGCGGTGGTCGTGATGATCATCGCGCTGCTCGCCAACGCCACCTATGTGCAGGTGTTCAAGGCCGACGCGCTGAAGACCGACACCCGCAACAACCGGGTGCTACTCGACGAGTACTCCCGCCAGCGCGGTCTGATCACCACGGCCGACGGCACGGTCATCGCCCTGTCGGTACCGATCGACAGTCGCCTGAAGTTCCTCCGGCAGTACCCGAGGGAGGGCGCCGAGGCGTTCGCCCCGGTCACCGGTTACTACTCGTTCCAGTACCTCGCCAGCCAGATCGAGCACTACGAGAACAGCATCCTCAACGGATCCGACGACCGGCTCTTCGGCCAGCGGTTCATGGACATGTTCTCCGGCCGCGACCCGCGTGGCGGCAACGTCGTCACGACGATCAACCCGAAGGTGCAGCAGGCCGCGTACCAGGCCATGCTCAACGGGCCGTGCGACGGGCCGTGCCGCGGCGCCGTCGTGGCCCTGCAGCCGAACACCGGCAAAATCCTCGCGATGGTCTCGACCCCGAGCTACGACCCCAACAAGCTGGCGAGCCACGACCAGGAGGTCCGCGAGGGCAGCTGGGAGGCGTGGAATCGTCCCGGTGACACCGCGCAGCCGATGCTGAACCGCGCGATCAGCCAGCTGTACCCGCCCGGATCGACCTTCAAGGTCGTGACCTCGGCCGCAGCCCTGCGCGACAACATCACCCCGGGTATCCGCCTCACCGCCGCGCCGACCTTTCCGTTGCCGGGCACCGATGTCTCGCTGCCGAACTACGGCGGCGAGACCTGCCCCGGGTCGTCGGGTGGAACCGTGTCCCTGGAGACGGCGTTCAAGTACTCGTGCAACACCGCCTTCGCCGAGCTGGTGACCGAGAAGATGTCCGACGCGATCCCGAAGTTCACCGAGACCGCGAGCCTGTTCGGCCTCGATCAGCCGGGCCCGGACATCCCGATGCCCGTCGTCGACTCGACGGTGGGTCCGATCCCGTCCCTCGACGTCCTCGCGCAGGCGTCGATCGGTCAGCGTGACGTCCGGCTCACCCCGTTACAGAACGCGATGATCGCCGCGACCGTGGCGAACGGAGGTGTGCGCATGCAGCCGTACCTGGTGGACAAGCTGCAGGCCGCGGACCTGCGCACACTGCAGACCACCCCGCCGACGACGGCCAACAAGCCGATCACGCCCGAGCAGGCCGCCGAGCTGACGTCGATGATGATCGAGTCGGAACGGTCGACGGCCGGCGCCGGCGGTCCGGTGTCGATCGCGTCGAAGACCGGTACCGCGGAGAGCGGGTCCAGTACGGACACCCCGTTCTCCTGGTACATCGCCTTCGGGCCGTCGTCGAACGCGCAGATCGCGGTCGCCGTCGTGGTGGAGAATGGACAATTCGGTGCGGACTCGGTCGGTGGGACCGTCGCGGCGCCGATCGGACGAGAAGTGATCAACTCACTGGTGGGAGGTGGCAGTCGATGACCCTGCAGAACGGCACCACCATCGGCGATCGGTACCGGCTCATCCGCCTGATCGCCACAGGCGGCATGGGGCAGGTGTGGGAGGCGCTCGACACGCGTCTCAATCGTCGCGTCGCGGTGAAGGTCCTCAAGGCCGAGTACACCAGCGATCCGGAGTTCATCGCCCGGTTCCGGGCGGAGGCACAGACCACCGCCAAGCTGAACAACCCGGGGATCGCGAACGTCTTCGACTACGGCGAGACCCCGGACTACAACGGCGGCGACCCGCTGGCGTACCTGGTGATGGAACTCGTCGACGGTGAACCGTTGAACTCGGTGATCTCCCGGCTCGGGCGACTGTCGCTGACCAACACCCTCGACATGCTCGAGCAGACCGGCCGCGCCCTGCAGGCCGCGCACAACCAGGGACTCGTGCACCGGGACGTCAAGCCCGGCAACATCCTGATCACCCCCGTCGGCCAGGTGAAGATCACCGACTTCGGTATCGCGAAGGCCGTCGACTCCGCCCCGGTGACCAAGACCGGGATGGTCATGGGGACCGCGCAGTACATCTCCCCGGAGCAGGCCACCGGCGACGAGGCGACCGCGGCCTCGGATGTCTACTCGCTCGGCGTCGTCGGCTACGAGGCCCTCACCGGTCGACGGCCGTTCCTCGGCGACGGTGCGATCACCGTGGCGATGAAGCACATCCGGGAGGCTCCGCCACCACTGCCGTCCAACCTGCCGTCGGGCGTCCGTGAGCTCATCGAGATCACGATGGCCAAGGATCCGCGGCAGCGTTATGCCAACGGCGGCGAGTTCGCCGACGCGGTGGCCGCCGTGCGCGCAGGGCGACGCCCACCGCGTCCGGGGGCGATCGCCGGTGCCGCGGCGGGAGCAGCCGGAGCCGCTGCGCTCGGTGCCGCGGTCGCGCGTGGTGCCACCCCGCCGACCGGGGCCGCCTCGCGGCCGGTCACACCCCGACCGACCTCTCGCACCGCGGTGGCACCGCCACCGCCGGACAACAGTTGGACAACGGGCCAGAAGGTCCTGGCCGGCATCGCGGCCGCGCTGCTCGTCGGTGCCATCGCACTCATCGGGTTCTACCTGGTGAACAGCGGGAACGGTGGGGCGGCGACGCCACCCCCGCCATCGTCGACGACCACCGAGACCACGACCACCGTGGAACCGACCGACGAGCCCGACGAGCCGACCACGACCCGGCGACCGCCACGCACCACCACGACGACCACCGAAGAGACCACGACGACCACCGAGACCAGCGAGGAGACGGGCACGCTCGCACCGTCGGGGCCCCCCGACTCGCCGCCGGACCCCGGTGCCGCCACCGGGACCCCGTGTTTCCCCGGCGTTCCGTTCTCACCGCTGTGCTGATGGTTTGCTGTGCTGATGGACCCGCAATGCCCGTGACCGATAATTCCGACCAGAGATCCTGAGGGGCGAACCACCGAGGCCGATGTCGACACCACACCACCTCTCCGACCGCTACGAACTCGGCGAAACGCTGGGTTTCGGTGGCATGTCCGAGGTGCACTACGCGCGCGACCTGTTGCTCCACCGCGACGTCGCGGTCAAGGTGCTGCGTGCCGACCTCGCTCGTGACCCGTCGTTCTACCTCCGGTTCCGCCGTGAGGCGCAGAACGCGGCGAAGCTGAATCACCCGACGATCGTGCAGGTCTTCGACACCGGCGAGGCCGAGACCGAGGACGGTCCGCTGCCGTTCATCGTGATGGAGTACGTCGACGGCGACACCCTGCGAGATGTGTTGCGCGCCAACGGTCCCATCTCCCCGCGTCAGGCGATGACCTGGATGGCCGACGTCGCCGCCGCGATGGACTTCTCGCATCGCAACGGGATCGTCCACCGCGACATGAAGCCGGCGAACGTGATGATCGACAAGTCCGGCGCCGTCAAGGTCATGGACTTCGGCATCGCGCGCGCGATGAGTGACGCGACGTCGACGATGACCCAGACATCCGCGGTGATGGGCACCGCCCAGTACCTCTCGCCCGAGCAGGCCCGGGGCATCAAGGTCGACCCGCGCAGCGACATCTACTCCATGGGATGCGTGCTCTTCGAGCTCCTCACCGGCGAGCCGCCGTTCACCGGTGACTCACCGGTGGCGGTCGCACATCAGCACGTGCACGAGGATCCGCCGTGGCCGTCGCACGTCCGGCCCGAGATCCCGCGCGAACTCGACTCCGTCGTCCTCAAGGCGATGAGCAAGAACAAGGACAACCGCTATCAGTCGGCGGGCGACCTGCGCGCCGACCTGATCCGGGTCCTCGCAGGCGGGAAACCGTCGGCGCCGATGCTCCTGACCGACGAGGAGCGCACCGAGTTCATCGACACCGGGCCGCGCCGCCCGACACGGTCGGAGACGACCGGTCCGCGTCGGGCCGTTCCCGCCCGCGCCACGAACGGCAACGGGGGCAATCACCGCCGCGACGACGAAGACGCGGGGACACCACGACGCCGGTCCCGGGTGCTCATGGCCGGCGCGGTGGCCGTCGTCGTGCTGTTGGTCGGCACGCTGTTCCTGTGGTCGCCGTGGAGTTCGGGGTCCGCTCCGGAGGTGTCGGTGCCGGCGGTCTCGGGACTCAGCTCGGACGACGCCCGGGCCTCCCTGGAACGCGCCGGCTTCGAGGTCCGCGTGCTCGAGGAACCGAGCCTCGACGTCGCCGCGGGTGTCGCCACCCGGTCGACGCCGGGCGAGGGGGTGATGGCGGCCGAGGGATCCGAGATCGCGCTGTACGTCTCGACGGGTCCCGAGCGTGTGCGGTTGCCGTCCGACCTCGTCGGCAAGTCACCGGCCGAAGCGCTCGACTCGCTCAAGGTGCTCGGGTTCACCAACGTCAGGACGGACCGCGTCGATTCGACGGCCGAGATGAAGGACAAGGTGGTCTCCACCGCGCCCGCGATCGGTAGCGAGGTACCCGTCAACGGTGCGGTGGTGGTCAACGTCGGCAACGGGCCGCGCGAGGTCACGGTTCGCGACGTCGTCGGCATGTCCGAGGACCGGGCACGCTCGGTGCTGGAAGAACTCGGCATGACGGTCGTGGTCGTCGCCGCCGATTCCGACCGTCCGGCCGGCGAGGTCATCAGCACCTCACCGGGTCCGGGGTCCACCGCCGAACAGGGCAGCACCGTCCAGATCAGCGTGTCGCGAGGCAACCTGTTCACCGTGCCGAACCTGCGGGGCAAGACTCCCGCCGAGGCCCAGGCCGATCTCGAACGGGCCGGCTGGGAACGGTCGACCCTGACTCGACAGACACGGAATGTGCCGCTCGGCAGTCCCGACGACGGTCGGGTCGTCGGACAGGAACCGAATCCGGGTTCGCAGGCCCGCAAGAGTGGTTCGATCACGATCGTCGTCGGCCAGGCGAGCCTGCTGCCCAACTGAGCGAACCCGCCTCCGGTCGCGGACCGACAACCCGGTCGCGGCGCGGGTCAGCCGATCGCGGTGGCCATCTCCGCTTCGAGGGCGGCCACCCGGGCCTCGTCGATCTCGATCCCGCAGGTCTTGAGCCAGTTGGCGAGCATCCGGTGGCCGCCCTGGGTCAGAACGCTCTCCGGGTGGAACTGCACGCCGTGGATGGGGAGTTCGCGGTGCGCCATCGCCATCACGATGCCCGACTCGGTGCGTCCGGTGACGACCAGTTCGTCGGGGATCGTCTCGGGCAGCACCGTCAGCGAGTGGTATCGAGTGGCGGTGAACGGATCGGGAAGTCCTTCGAGAACACCGGCGTCGTCGTGGAACACCAGCGAGGTCTTTCCGTGCAGGAGTTCGGGTGCGCGGTCGACCGTGCCACCGAAGGCCGCGCCGATGGCCTGGTGGCCCAGGCACACTCCCAGTAGCGGCAGTTGTTCGTCGGCGGCGACGCGGACCATCGGCATCGTCGCGCCGGCCCGCTGCGGGGTGCCGGGGCCGGGACTGAGGAGCACGCCGTCGAATCCGGCGACGGCCTCGCGCAGACGGTCGGGATCGGCCGGGGAGAGTTGCGGGTCGTCGTTGCGCCACACGACGGCCTCGACACCGAGCTGGCCCAGGTACTGGACCAGGTTGTAGACGAAGCTGTCGTAGTTGTCGACTACCAGGATGCGACTCACGCAAAAAGGCTACCGCCGAAGCGGGTGGTCGGCGTCGGCGACCTGGTGAGATACCGTAGATCTCGAGTGTTTGCCACTGGCGGGGACGTGTGTTGTCGCCTCCCGCTCGCGTACGACCGCTCTGACGGTGCCGCACAACAGAGGAAGTCATGCCGAAGTCAAAAGTCCGGAAGAAGACCGATTACACGATCAACCCGGCCAGCCGGACGCCGGTCAAGGTCAAGGCCGGCCCTTCGAGCACCATCTACGTGGGCGTCATGCTCGGCCTGATGGTGCTCGGCCTCGCCTGGCTCGTCGTCTACTACCTGGCCGCCACCCCCACCGCGTACGGCGGCGAGGGACAGGTCCTGCACTGGATGGCCGAGCTCAACTCGTGGAACTTCCTGATCGGCTTCTCGCTGATGGTGGCGGGCCTGTTGATGACGATGCGTTGGCGGTAGGCGCCGTCGGTCGTTCGCGTGTCGAAGGCGCTGAGCTGCTGAAACACACGCTTGTAAGTTATCCCCACTGTGGAAATCACATGTGTGTAAGTCATCCCCACTGTGAGTAACTCTTGTGGATAACTCTGAGGACTACACGCATGCCTGGGCGACGCCCGTCGGCGCCGGCCTCGCGGGCTGCGTCGGTGGCGTCATCCTGGTCGTGGCGGCGGTGGTCGTCGCCGGCGACCCGGCCGGATCGGTCCTGATGGGTGTCGCCGGGGTCCTTCTTCTCGCCCTCGGCGCCTACACCCTGCTGGTGCGTCCCCGTCTGGCCATCTCGTCCGGACCGTCGCCCGTGCTGGTCATCCGAACCCTTCGCGGGCCACGGGCCTACCCGCGGGAACGCATCGAGCGGATCCGCGTGCTGTCGATCCGCCGCGTCGGACGCCGCGTCGGGCAGCTGGAGATCGACGTGCTCGACGACGAGGCAGTCGCTTCGCCGCCGGACGCTCACGACGCGGGTCCTCGCGACGACACCCGCCTGGTCGTGCTCAGCCGCTGGGACCTGGGGACCGACCTGCCAACCGTCGTCGACGCACTGCGCGAGGCGGGGTTCGTCGTCGACGAGGGGTAGACGTGTCGCTCCCTGAGCAGACCGGACCGTGGAACCGCCGCTCCCTGAGGTGGCTCGCTCGACTCCTGCAAGCCGGGCGTCAGCGGATGTAGGTCAGCCCGTCGTAGGCGAGGCCCGCGCCGATGCCCAGCCCGACCGCGATGACGGCCAGCGCGGCGAGCGCGATCCAGCCGACGCGGCTCGCGGCCCGGGGATTTCTGCGACCCGCGGGCAGCACCGCGTCGGGGAGGTAGACGATGGCCGCGGTGGCGGCCGCTCCGAAGACAAGGCCGCCGAGATGCCCCAGGACCGAGATCCCGGGGAGCGAGAACGACAGCACCACGTTGAACCCGATGATGAGCAGAACCGGGACCGGGGAAACACGGGCCTTGAGGACGATCACGAGCATCGCGCCCATGAGTCCGTAGATCGCCCCGGAGGCGCCGGCGGTGAGGGCTCGGTCGTCCTCGAAGAGCATGACCGCGGCACTGCCGCCGAGGAGCGCGATGCCGTAGACGGCCAGATAGCGCCCGATACCGAGTGCGAGTTCGAGGTCACGTCCGAGGATGTACAGCGAGAGCATGTTGACGGCCACGTGCATGACGCTGAAATGCAGGAAGCCCGCGGTGAGGAGCCGCCAGTACTCACCCGAGGCGACGTCGCTCTTGAGGAGGTCGCCGGCGCTGAAGATCGACGCGCCGCCGGGATCGCCGACCCCGGCCTGGAGAACACACAGTGCGAAGACGAGCAGGTTCACGGCGATGAGCGCATAGGTGGCGTACGGCTGCGTCGCCGCCGCGCGGGTGGGCGCCATCCTGCGGACGCCGCGTCCCGGTCCGCCGAGTGACGGCGACCGCTGCACTCCGTCGTCGCGGAGGCAGTCCAGGCAGTGCTGGCCGACCGACGCCGGGCGCAGGCACTCAGGACATGCCGGACGTCCGCACCGGCTGCACGACAGGCCGGTGGGACGGTCGGGATGCCGGTAGCACACCGCCCGCTGCGGGGCGGTGTGCTCCGGAGAGGTCAGTTGACCTCGATCTTCTCGATGACGACCTCGTCGAGCGGACGGTCGCTGCGGTCGGTCGAGGTGGTGGCGATCGCGTCGACGACCTGCTGCGACGCCGGATCGGTGACCTCACCGAAGATGGTGTGGCGACGGTTGAGGTGCGGGGTCGGGCCGACGGTGATGAAGAACTGCGAGCCGTTGGTGCCCGGTCCGGCATTGGCCATCGCAAGCAGGTACGGACGGTCGAACTGCAGTTCGGGGTGGAACTCGTCACCGAACTGATAGCCGGGGCCGCCCATGCCGGTTCCGGTCGGGTCGCCGCCCTGGATCATGAACCCGGAGATGACGCGGTGGAAGACAGAGCCGTCGAAGAACGGGCCGGAGTTGCCGCCGGATGCGTTGGGCTTGCTGTACTCCTTGCTGCCGTCGGCCAGGCCGACGAAGTTCTCGACCGTCTTCGGCGCGTGGTTCGGGAACAGGTCGACCTTGATGTCGCCGCGATTGGTGTGGATGACTGCGGAGGTTTTCTGTGTAGTCATGTCTCCATCCAACCACTTGCCTCTGCATCGATGACCCGGTGATGGTCCCGAGGTGCGGATATGCGACGGGCGGGGTGGCAGCGGCGGGCACCGACTGGCAGTCTTGAGCCCATGTCCAAGAATTACCTTTTCGCCGCGCTCGGTGTGGTCGCCGCGTCCGTCACCGCCGTCATCGTCGTCGGCTCTCTGCGTCGCGCACGACGCGTGGTGGCCCCGGTGTCTCCGACCGTCCCGCGGATCGAGGAGGTTCGCGAGGCGCTCGCCGAGAGCACCGAGACGCAGGCTTCGTGACCCGCCACGTCGGCCTCGGCACCGGGCCGCACGTCGCGCACGGGTAATTTGGACTCGTGACCTCAGACGACGAGCGCTCCCCGAACCCGCCGCCGGGGTCCGGCGGCGCTGACGACCGGACCCACGAGTCCTGGTCGACGCCCGAGAGCTCTGCGCCGACGAGCACTCCGGCGCCATGGGAACGGGCTCCCGCGAGGCCGGTCGGCGCGCCGTCGCGGTCAGCAGACACCCCCGAGCGTCCCGACGCCGGCCGGCAAGCACCGCGCGGGGGATTCACTCCCCCTCCGGGCGGCAGGCCTGCGGCCAGACCCGGTCCGCCTCCTGGCCACCGACCGGCCCCACCGCGCGGCGACACGTCCGGGCCGACGGCGGGTCCGCCCGGACCGCGCCCGCCCGCGCCGGGAGCGCAGCGAGCGGGTGGCAATACCAGCGCGCCGGGAGCGCAGCGACCGGGGCCGAATGGTCCCGTGCCCGCGCCGCGAGCGGGCGGAAACACCACCGCGCCGGGTCAACGCCCGCCGATGTCGCCTCCCGGTCCTCCGGGGCATCGACCCCCACCCGGTCAGCGTCCGGGTCCCGGTGGGCCACCGCTCGGCAAAGGTGTTCCGCCACAGAACAATCGTCCCCCGGAGGGTGGGCGTCCTCCGCTCGCCGGACCCCGTCCCGGCGCCGCGCCGGGTGGGCGGCCCGACTCTCCCACTTCGGATTCGGACCGCGACAACCGCACGGCGAAGGTGGTCGGCGCGGGCGTGCTCGTCGGTCAGTCCGATGATCGGGCGTCGGACACCCGCGTCGTGAACAGTCCCGGCGCGGCGAGCGAACCTCGTGTCGCCGACCGCCCGGACACCGACGGTCCGGGGCCGGTCTCCCCCGCCACCCAGGCCTATTCAGCAGTCGATCCCACCAGAAGTTCGGAGGACAGCGTGGCTCCCCAGTCCGGTGCCGGTCCGCGTGTCAATCGGATGGCGTTGTGGGCCTTGGCGTTGTCCATCCTCGGGATCACCTTCATCGTGGGGCTCGTCCTCGGATACCGTGCGCGCACGCAGATCCGGCAGCGGCGCGAGCTCGGTCTGCCCTTCGCCACGGCCGCGATCTGGGTCGGCTGGGCCTACCTCGGCGTCTTCGTCTTCGGGTTGCTGGTCTACGGATGGATCTTGTTCATCGCCTGATCCAGGTGGCGACAGTCACCCCCGCTCCCTGAGGTGCGAGGAGCGCGCAACAGACACCCCCGCTCCCTGAGGTGCGAGAATCGCGCAACAGTCACCCCGCTCCCTGAG
>NZ_LIYC01000033.1:40634-53990 GCF_001418765.1 Gordonia sp. HS-NH1 | reverse complement strand
ACCTATCCGTGCAGCAGTCCCGTGTGTCTTACCGGTCCCGGGTGGTCCGATGAGCAGCACGTTGGTCGCTGATTCCAGGTAGGCGCAGGTACCCAGCTCGCGGATGAGGTGGCGATCCACACCGGGTGCGGCGTCATAGTCGAACCCGTCGAGGGTGGCTGGGGTGGGCAGACACGCAAACCGCAAGCGGCCGGCCAGGCGGTGGGCCTCGGTTGCTGAGACCTCGAAGGCCTCCCGAACCAGCGGGCAGCGCTTCGGGTCGATCTCGATCCCACGTATGTCACGGCCACCTCGCCGCTCGATCGTGTTGATGTAGCCGATGGGTGCTTGACCAAGTGTGCCGCCCTGCTCAGCTTTCCGCCGCATCTTGTACGAGATATCGACGCCGTCCCGTGCGGAGCGGTACTCGTTGACTGCAGCAAGCAGGCCGTGGGTGAGCTGGCCGACGGGCGTTTCGTCGATGTTCTCGGCCGTGCTAATCAGCTTGACGCCGTTCGCGGCAAGCTGCGTGACGATGGCGACGTCGTCGGCTCGGTTCCGGGCGAGACGAGACAGGTCGTAGACGATGACATGATCGACGCCCGAGTCGTTGGCGGCTCTGTCGAGCAAGCTTTGTAGTGCTGGCCGTGCCGTGATGGTGGTCCCAGACCGTCCGGGTTCGACATACTCCTCGATTATGGTCACACCAAGCTTGCGGGCGGTTGCCTCGCACGCCGCTCTCTGGGCGGGGATGGAGAGTCCTTCGGGACCGAGATCGGGTCGGAGTTGTTTGGTGCTGCTGACACGCAGGTAGGTGAGTGCGGTGGTCATGAAGTGCTCGCTTTCTGCCCACCCGTTCTCCTTCACTGTGACAGCTCCGCCTGAGTTTCAGCTTGAGCGGACCGCCCCTTTGTATCCCGCATGGTGACGCCGACTGCACGCAGCTGGTGCCGGACGGTGCCGTGATCAAAGCCGGTTCGTTCGCCGACTTGTGCCAGTGACAGGCCCTGCTCGTACAGCAGTTTCATCTCATCGACTTGCTTGGCCGTAGGGGAGCGTCGCCGCATCTGCACGCCCGCTCGCTTCAGGGCGCTCGAGACGCGTTGCCGGCTGATTCTGACCTCCGCAGCTACCTCGTAGACCGTCTTACCGTCCTCGTAGAGCTGGCAGATGAGGGCGATGTCATGCGGCTCGAGCCGCCGCACTTTCACAGGTGCGGGCTTACTCAAACGGTCCGGTTTGCCCGACTCTTGGCGCTCACGCACACATGCGAGTGCCAGCTCAACGGTAGCTTCCACCTTACGACCTGCGATTTCATGCTTTGAGTACTCAATCAGGAGTCCCACTGAACGAAGCCCGTTCCGACCGATGTCGGAACGGGCTTCGTCGTTGTTCGGGTCCGATCAGTCCCGTCCGATACCGACGGGCATCGGGAGGATCTCGACGCGCGCGAGGCCCGAGGTGATGGCCGGGTCGGCGGCGCTGATCGCCCGGACCTCGTCTTCGGAGTCCGTGCGGACGATGCCCAGGCCCCAGTTCCCGGCCGGGTCGACGACGGGTCCGAAGACGACCGCGGTGCCGTCGGCGAGCAGCCCCGACCAGTACGCGCCGTGCCGGCCCATGATGGCGGCCTCGTCATCGGACATGTCGCCGGGCCCGAAGGTCGGCCTGGGCGGGACGAGTTTGTACACGAAGTGCGACATGGGATGGGCTTCCTCTGTTCAGGTGGGTGTGGATTCGATGACGGCGACAGATGCCGCCAGGGCGGCGGCCCAGCCGCCGGAGTACGCGCCGGAGCTGTAACCGCCTGGCGCGGCGCAGTCTTCGCGCAACTGATCCTCGCTGAGGCGCTCCCAGCCGCGGTGTTCCACGGACACTCGCGTCAGGGCCGGGCCGAGAGAGGTGAACGCCAACTCGACTTCGGTCGGCTCCGGGGTGTTCAACCACGACATGACGAAACGGTTCGGGGGCTCCCACACCGCGAGACGGCCCCACTCGGCGGTGGTGCCGTCGTCCCAGGTCTCGAAGACCCGCCCGCCCGTGTATTCGTCGATCGTCACGGTGCGGGCACGACCCCCGCCGATGGACATGGGCTGCAACGGCCACCAGACCCCGATGGTTCGGACGAAGGTGGTGAAGACGTGGTCTAGGTCGCTGCGGACGGTGGTGGACTGCCGTATCGGTGGACGCCGCAGCGGGAGAACGGAACCGCCGCCACCGCCGGGGGATTCGTCGACTCTGCGTTCACCCGGCACTGTTCACCTCGTCGTCGTCGGTCAGTCCGCGTTCGGCCTCGACCAGTTGCCGCGCGACGTCGAGAGATGACGCCCACATGTCGTCGAGCAGGTCGCGCAGTTGATCGATGCCCTCGGGTCGGGCGCGGTAGATGCGCCGGGTTCCCTCGCGCCGCTCGGCGAGCAGCCCGGCGTCCTTCAACACCGTGAGGTGCTGGGAGATCGCGGTACGGCTGACGTCGAACCGTGCGGCGATGTCGCCCGCGGACAGCTCCTCGCCGGATACGAGTTCCAGAATGGCGCGGCGGCGGGGCTCGGCCATCGCGCGCAGGGCCTCGTCGACGCCCGGCATCTTGTCGGTCACGTCCAGAGCCCGATCGAATTGCCGTCGGGGTCGGCGAACATCGCGAAGCGGCCGTAGCCGTCCGGCAGCTCCGTGGGCGGCACGAGTGCGGTGCCGCCCAGTGTCTCGGCCCGGTCGAGGGATGCCTGCAGATCATCGACGCGCATGTACACACTCACCCCGCCGGCCCCGGCCGGGTCGGACACGGCACCGATGCCGCCGCCGACGGCGCCCTCACCCGCACCGGTGTCGACCAGCGAGTACTCCGGTCCGTGGCTCTCGTCGACGGTCCAATCGAACAGCTCGCGATAGAACGTGATGAGGCGGCTGGGGTTTTTCGAGGTGATCTCGAAGAACGCGACGGGTGCTCCCATGATGACTCCTTGTGTCAGATTAGTCGGCCGTCGCTAACGTTAGTGAATGCTGACAGATATCGCAATGGGTCGACGACGCGGACACGTGATCAGTCCGGAGATCACTCCGCCACCCGGTTACACCGACGCCGACCTGCAGGCTCGATTGGCCGCGGAGGTCGCGGATTCGGCTGAGCTGCAAGGGCCCTGGCATGTGGTGGGGCATTCGTTCGGCGGACAGGTCGCCCTGGAACTCGCGATCGCGCGGCCCGATCTCGTGTCGCGCCTCACGCTTCTGTGCACCCGAGACACTCCCTTCCCGGCTTTCGATGCAGTGGCCGCCGCCGTGGAGGCCGGCTCGGTCGATGTCGACGGCGCACTCCGACGTTGGTTCAGCACAGGTGAATTGCAGGCCGACGGCCCGGTCGTCCGGTATGCGCGGGAGGCAGTGGCCACCGCGGACCGGGCATCCTGGGCGTCGGCGTTGCGCGCGATCGCGGGCTTCGACTGTTCGCAGCGCACACCCTCGATCGCGTGTCCGGCGACGGTGGTTGCGGCCGAACACGACACGGTGTCCGACGTCGGTTCGATGGAGGCGATGCATCGTCGTATCCCGGATTCGGAATTCGTCGTTCGTGCCGGCGCCTGGCACATGAGCGTCTTCGACGACCCGGTCGCGCTGGCCCAGGTTCTCGGTGACCCGGCTGTGCCGCCTAAGCGGCGTCCTTGATGACCTGTCGCTGTGCCGCGAACATCTCGGCCAGGTTGTTGCTGACCTCGGAATCCATGGCGGGCGGAGTGTCGTCGATGGTGTTGTGCGTGACCGAGAACGACACGCCTCGTTCCTCGCCGATCACGATGATCCCCGCCAGATTGAGCTCGAACCCACTGACCTCGTACGCGCCGGTCATCCGAACGGCCTTGTAGTCGTCGTCGATGGGCAGGTCCACCTTCTCGAGGGTGAGTGCGACCGGGACGTCGCCGTCGTCGAGTGTCAGCGTGAAAGAGGAGCAGGCGGAGAGGATCTCGTCGAATTCGTCGTAGCTGCTGTCGGCCGGTTTGGTGACGTCGGCGCTGTAGTTGTCGAGGCCGAAGAGGATCTCGCTCGACGACGAGGTCTCGGTGAGCTCGCGTTCGGCGCGTTCTCCGGTGGTCTGCTGGGAGTCGACCAGCGTCTTGCACTTCTCGTTGTCGACGGTGCTGCCATCGTCGTCGGTGGCACCCGTCTCGGTGGTGAAATCGCCTGTGATGTCCGGGAACTGGTCTTCGGGCAGGACCAGATCGAGTGCTGAGGCGGTGGGGACCGACGGCTCGTCGTCGCCACCACTCAGCGTCAGAGCCAGCACCACCGCCACGACGACGATCAATACGAGGACGAGTCCACCGCCTCCGATGATCCACCACTTCTTGCCACCGCCAGAGGTCGGCGGCGGGGGGTTGCCGGCCGAACTGCTGGTTGTACGGCTGGCCGTATGGCTGCTGTCCGAAGGGTTGCTGGCCATATGGCTGCTGACCATACGGTTGCTGACCGTACGGCCCCGAGTGGGGCTGACCCGGAGCCGCCTGGGGCCCACCGGGTTGGTGACCGCCGGCGGGCGGCCATCCGGGTTGCTGCGGCCCCTGCGGACCCATGGCGGTCGGCTGGTTGGGGTCGTAGGGACTGCCCACGGTCGGCTCCTATGCGCTCGGTGACCTCGGGAGATTACCGCGCGCGACGTGCCGGATCGTCGCGTTTCATGCAACCGAATGAGCCACGCTCGACCACCGGTCCCGACGGATCACCGGAGCGCGGGCGGTGGATATTTCGGCTCGTACAGGGTGATCTCGCCGGCGCCGGGAACCTTGAGTCCGACGGTGACGCCCCACCCCTCGTCGGTCGGGGCGCCGGCGAACTCCGCGCCGCGCGCCGAGAGTTCGCGCATCGTGGACTCGAGATCGTCGCACATGAACGACACGTCGAACTTCTGGTCGGTGCGTCCGGCGGTCCCTTCGTGCTCCCACGCATTCGGGTGGGCGCCCATCTCGCTGGGGCCGGTCTTGAAGATCAGCCATCCACCGCCGGTGTCGACGTGCGGAAAGCCGAGCACGTCGCGGAAGAAGGTGCGTGCGGCCTCCGGGTCGTCGCAGTAGATCAGTGTGTGCACTGCGGTGATCATGGCGGTCAGAGTAGTCCGCGACGAGACTGTAGCCGGCGGAATGACCGCCTCGGGGTCGGGTGGCCCGGGCCGCTGGGAATGCGCTCCTATAGGTCGTCTCGAGAATTCTCGTCCCCGTGAGCACGGTCGAAGGGCAATGTGCCCTTCGATACCGCTGAGGGGGATGAGAATTCGTCGCCGGTCGCGGCAGGCACCTCCGGGAACGACGATCGCGACAGTTCTGCCAACGAGCCGACGGCACAAGGGCGCTCACCGACCCGCCTCACCGATGCGCACGACGTGGGCCCAGTCGGGTGGCGCCGACCACCCGCCGGGATGGGCGCCACCGCCCCCGAATCCGGAGACGGGCGAACCGGTGAGCGGGACATACGCACGGTGGTCGCGCGCGAAGAGACCGACGATGGTGCGACAGCCGGGCCGGTGACTCGGCCACGGGGTGTGGCCGTCGGTCAGTGCGACGACGACGTCGGGTCGGGTACGCAGGGCGCTGTCGAACCCGGTGCGCAGGTCGGTTCCACCGCCGCCGTGCAGCGGGATGTGCTCCGCACGGCAGATGGGTTGTGCGACATGCGCTGCGGCGTCGCACGACACCACGGTGAGCCGGTCACGCCGGCCGCTCACGGCGCGCGAGATGGCGGCCACCTCGAGCAGGGCGCTGCCGAGTTCGGCATCACTGACCGACCCCGAGGTGTCGATGACGACGCTCACCTTCGGTGGCGTGCGCCGAAGGCTGGGAACGATCACGCCGGGCACCGCCACCGACCGTCTCGCCGGCCGCCCGTAGGTGTAGTCGTCTCCGACACCGGAGGTCGACACCGCGGCTCGTATCGCGGCGCCCAGTAGTGCCTGCCAGGGTTGTGGCGGGTGCACGGCGTCGCGTGCCCACCGCCGCCAGCCGGCCGGCACGTCGCCTGCGCGGTCGGAGATCGACGTCGCCACCGCGAACCGGACGGCTTCGCGTTCCTGATCGCTCAGACCGTCGGCGCCATCCGGTCCCACTTCCCAGTCCCGATGACGGCCGTCGCTTCCGCTACCGCACTCGAGCCAGGCCATCTCATCGGTTCCCGGGCCCAGGCTGAACCACCGGAGGTAGTCCTCCATCAGCAATCCGGTGTCCAGATCGAGCGCGGATGGGTGGACGGCGTCGTCGGGCGTGATGAGTCCGTCCCCGTATACGTCGTCGTTGACCTCGAAGTCGGCGGCGATGTTCATCCGCAACCGTTCCGACGGACCGTCGGTGTCGTGGTCGTCGGCATAGCGGTCGCATCGGCCCGCGTGATCCCGGAGGAGATGAGAGACCAGGTGTACCAGGCGTGCTGCGATCTCCTCCTCGGGTCGGCTCGCGACGAAGGCGGGCGACAGATAGCAGCGCCAGTGGCGGTCGACGCTCATGGTCGGGACGCGCGGCGATTCGACGAGGTGCAGGGCGTACAACGCGGTGGCCATGTACGGCCGGGCGCGGACCGCTTGCAGGCGAGCCACGTAGATCTTGTCCGAGATCGACTCCGATGCCGTCGACGCCGGTGCCTCGCTCATCGTCATCGCATCCGGCCCCGCCCTGGTCGAGCGGCGACCCGCTCGGCGGCGTCGTCGGCTGCGCGAGACACCGACACCACCCCGGCCAGCTGGTCGATCGTGCTGGGGATCTGCCAGTCGTCCCGGCGCAGGCTCGCCAGGGTGGTCGCCGGGACCACCACGAGGTCGGGAGCGCCTGTCTGCACCGCGACGGCCAGCACTTCCCATGCGGCGTCCCACCGGTCGCGGTCGGGTCGGCGCCGAACCGCCGCGACGACGGCATCGAGTGTGGCCTGACGCAGGTCGCCTCGATCGGGGAGCGTGACCGCGGACGGATCGGCGAGCAGCGTTTCGGGGTCCGGGAGATCCATGTGATCGATACTCGCCAGCAGTTCGAAGCCGGGCCCGTCGCCGACCGTGCCGCGGATCAGCAGCGAGAGCACGTCGGATGACGCGGAGGCGGCTGTGGCGAACGCGATCAGTCGCACCGTCGCGGCCCAGCTTCGCGGCGACGGCCAGGCGCCGCCCCGACGGGTCTGGCTTCCCGGAAGCTTGTGGACCAGCGCGGGCCGCGCTGCCAGGAGTGTGCACACGGCGCGGCGGGCGAAATCAACAGCACTGGGGAACTTCTCCGGGTCCAGGGTCGGCAATGTCGCCGTGGGCCAGGTGCCTCCGAGACCGCGCACGACGACCTCGTGGTCGTGGGTCCAGTGCAGGTGGACGAATCGGTTGGCCAGCGGTGCGCTCAACTCCCAGCCGTCCGCCGCCGACGACGGTGGGTTCGCGGCGGCAACGATCCGGACTTCGGGAGGCAGTTGCAGTGCGCCCACTCGTCTTTCGAGCACGAGTCGCAGGAGCGCCGCCTGCACCGCGGGAGGTGCCGTGGAGAGCTCATCGAGGAAGAGCAGTCCGCGGCCCGCGTCGGCGAGTCGGACGGCCCAGTCGGGCGGCGCCATGGGAACGCCCCGAGTCGCCGGGTCGTCGCCGACGATGGGTAGTCCGGAGAAGTCCGACGGTTCGTGGACGCTCGCGATCACGGTCGTGAGGGGCAGATCCAGGGACGCGGCGAGTTGCGTGAGCGCCGCGGTCTTACCGATCCCCGGTTCACCCCACAGCAGGACCGGGAGGTCGGCGGCGACGGCGAGCGTGAGCGCCTCGAGCTGGTCATGGGACCGCTGCTCGGTGGTCGTCTCCTCGAGCATGGCGAGTAATCCGGCGGCCCTGTCGAGTTGAGCACCGCTGGATCGATCGCTGCCGGGCTGAGCGTTGGCGTCGTCTGGTGCGGACTCGGTGGTCCGGGGGAGTGTGGTCGAGGCATGTGCGGGCATGGTTCACCTACGGGTTGTGGAAGGGAAGGGGGGATCGGCGTCAGCGATGAGTCGCATGTCGTGGACGTGCGCGTCTACGTCGGCCGGTGTGGCCGCGGCGGCGGGGTCCACCGGGAATGGGTTGTGGGACAATATCTATGTCGCCGGCGCGATAGGCGTCGTGGATCTCCAACTGAGCGCGAGCGCGTTCGACGGCGTCGCGTAACGGTCCGCTCCGCAGGATCGCCTCAGGGCCGAGCAGGTGCTCGACGATTGCGAGTGCGCCATCGATGTCGCCGAAGTCGAGTCGTTCCTGTACCCCGGTGAGACAGTCGGGCCGACGATGGGCGCGGTCGATCGCCTCCAGACAGGGTAAGGGCGTGCCGGTGAGGGACGCCAGCATCCCCTCGCGGCGAATCTCGTCGCGGTCGTGATCCAATGCCGACAGGACTCCGTTCGCGACCCCGATGCGATGCAGTTCGCCGCGACATCGAACCTCCTGAAAGGAATTGTCGACAAGCGCTTTTCGACGATGGGGTGACGAAGGGGAGTCGGGCGTCAATGCGGCCGCAACCAGAGGGTGCAACCGATCGGGAGTGATGGCGCCGTGTCGGAGCAACTCGAGGTCCGGGAGCGTTCTGGTCGCGGCGTCGGGCAGAACCGGGAACGTCGTGATCTCCCCTGGCGGCGGGTCGTTCACCCAGTGAGCAGCGGTGGGGTCGTCGATATCATTGTGCAGGAACAGATCTCCATGTGTTCCGAGCCGTATCCGCACGCACCCGGACCGGTGCCCCTCGGCGCGGAGCACCACAGTGGCTTCGGCCGCCCACCGATCGACGGCGCAGCCGTCCGGCAGGTCGGGAGGCGGGGACAGGATCGGCGGCGACGGTGAAGAGTCAGCGCCGCAACGGATTCGGAGCTCACTGGTATGCCGGACGTCCCACAGGTGGCGGTGCAGGTCGAGGCGGTATCTGCGATCGGGTCGAGGGTGAGGGTGTGGGTCGGGCGTCGATCCGTCCCACAGGGCCAGCGACACTCGCTGGCCCGCGTCGGCCCAGCGCGGTGCCGTCCGCGCGACCAGATACGTCGAACCCACTGTGCCGAAACGATTTCCGTGTTCGGGCCCGTAACGTGCCAAGGCGATGGTGAGGCCGGGTCGTAGGTGTCCTGCGGGACCTGTTCGCGGCAGATGCCAGCGCAATAGGTCGGGGGCGAGATGGAGAAGGTCGTCCCGTAGGAGTTCGGCCAGGTCGGGGCCGCACCTTCGACGGATGTCGGCGAGATCGATATCGGGGTCGAAACCCGCTGCGGCGCAAGCGCCGATCCAGTCACCGGCGCGGCGCGCAGCGGTGGCGGCGTCGATCATGGAGGGCGGTACCGCGAACTGACGGGCGCGGAGCCAGAGGGAGAGGCGGGGAGGAAATCCAGTCGTGGGCGGGAGGCGCATCAGCACTCACCGCGCACGACGTGGACCCCCAATCTTTGTTCAGAGGAAGTCAACACCCGTCGAAATATACCGTGTCGCAGTCCTCTTGGCCAGGGGTGGGCCCCGATGGCCTGCCCGCGGTCCTCGAACGGTCAGCTCACAGCCTTGGCGACGAGCGTCGTGATCGTCTTCTCGACCCCGGCGTCCACGGTGCTGACAGCGAACGACGTGGGCCAGAAACCGCCGTCGTCGAGGTGTGCGTTCTGGGTGAATCCGAACGTGGAGTAGCGCTCGTTGTCGTCGTGGCCGCTGCGGAAGAAGCACACGACCTTGCCCTTGAGTGCGTACGCGGGCTGCCCGTACCAGAGTTTGGGCGCGAGGTCCGGCGCGGTCGCGGTGACGATCGCGTGGATGCGTTCGGCCAGCGCGCGATCGGCCGGGTCCATCTTCTCGAGCTTGGCGAGCAGATCGAGTTCCTCGGCCGCTCTCTTGTTGCCACGCCCGCGGGTCTTCTCCTTCTCGAGTTCCGCGGCGCGCTCCTTCATCGCGGCACGTTCCTGATCGGAGAATCCTCCCGAGTTGCCCATACGTGTTCCTCTCCTGGTCGTCATGTATCGAGGTGTCACTCACGGTAGCGGGGCACGACCCTGTCGGGCTTCTCGATTCGTGACCGATGAGCCGGCTCGATCAGCGGCGGAGATGCCGGAAGGCGGACACCGCCAGAGGAAGGAAGATCGCGATGATCGCCACCGGCCACGCGATGGCGAGAAGCGTGGCGTGGTCGGCGAACACACTGTCGCCGCCGCCGATGACAGGGGCGCCCAGGAGCTCGCGCAGCGCGGACGCGGTCGCCGACAGCGGGTTCGCGTCGGCAATCGTCGCGAGCCACCTGGGCATGGTCGACGTGTCGATGAACACTGTGGAGAAGAACAGGATCGGCCACACCAGGATGTTGAACGGAACCAGCGCTTCGGGACTGGTCGCCTTCAGACCGATGAAGATCCCGGTCCAGAGCATCGCGATCCGGAGCAGGAGTAGCAGGCCGAGCGCGGCACACGCCTCGGGCGCACTGGTGTCGGGACGCCACCCGAAGGCCAACCCGCCGGCGACGACCACGACGAGCGTGATCAGCGAGTCGAGTAGATCGGCAACACACCGGCCACCCACCACGGCGATGCCGCTGATCGGCAGCGAGCGGAATCGGTCGGTGATCCCCCGTAGGGAGTCCTGGCTGACCGCTGCCATCGTGGTCTCGAGGCCGAGAAAGGCTGTCATGGCGAGGACACCGGGCATGACGAAGTCGATGTAACTGCCGCCGACATCGCCTCCGAGTGCACCACCGAGGAGGCCCAGGAACAGAGCCATCAGGACGATCGGCCACAACCAGCCGAAGATTCTGGCTCCGAGAAGGTGACGCCAGTGCTGGATGTCCCGACGGGTGATCGTCCATGTGTCGGCGAACGCGCGTACGACGGGGGAGGTCGGTCCGTCGGGCGGGATGCTGGCGGGCGCGGCCTGAGGAGTGTGGGTGGTCGGGATCGTCACTTGTGGGCCTCCGCAATGGTGGGTGGGGTGTGTAGTCGTGCGTCGTCGGGCGCGTCCCCGAAGGGGGTGTGCCCGGTGACCTGGAGGAAGACCTCGTCCAGTGTCGGTGTGCGCACGGCGATGTCGCGGACTTCCAACCCGGCGTCTCGCAGGGCCGCCGACGCCCCGATCACCGATGCGGTGCGATCGGCCAACGGCACGCGGACGCGATTGCCGACGATGGTGATCTCGCCCGCAGACCACTGCGAGAGCATGCCCCGGAGCCGGTCGGCGTCGGCCTCGTGGACCGTGCTGACCTCCAACCAGTCGTCGCCGGCGCGGGCTTTCAGTTCCGCCGGGCTGCCGTCGGCGACGACTCGACCGCTGCCGAGCATCGAGATGTGGTCGGCGAGCTGGTCGGCTTCCTCCAGGTATTGCGTGGTCAGCAGGACGGTCGTGCCGCCACGTACGAGTTCCCGGATCGCGTTCCACACATCCTGCCGCACACCGGGATCCAATCCGGTGGTCGGCTCGTCGACGAACAGGACCTCGGGAGCGGTGATCAGGCCGGCCGCGAGGTCGACACGACGCCGCATCCCACCCGAATACGTTTCACCTGGCGATCGGCTGCTTCGTCGAGTCCGAACCTCTCGAGCAACTCCGCCGCGCGCCGAGCCGCGGTTGCCGGTCGATACCGGTTGAGTCGGGCGAACATCACCAGGTTTTGGCGACCCGTCAGGGCTTCGTCGACGGCGGCATGCTGACCGACGAGACCGATCCGCGCTCGCACCCGGCCGGGGTCGCGCACCGCGTCGACGCCGGCGACCCGGACGCGCCCTGCGTCGGGCGCGAGCAGGGTGGTCATGATCCGCACCGCAGTCGTCTTGCCCGCACCGTTCGGGCCGAGCAGGCCGTGCACGCTGCCACGCGTCACGGCGAGGTCGAGTCCATCGAGGACCGGCGCCGCCGATCCACCGCCGTATCGCTTGCGCACGCCTTCGAGCGTGATCGCTGAATCGGTGTCACCCACCGCGAGCCTCCTCGGGGCCAGTTATACGACGTTATTTACACCGTACGTTACGAGCGTACGATACGGTGGCCCCGAACGCACGCGTCGGTGGGATCTGGTTGTGCGAGTGACTACGAGGAGGTTCGTGAACACGCCGAAATCCGCACCCGAGGTGGTGCGCAGCCTCTACCTGCTGTGGGGGCATCATCCGCCGGCGGGTCGTTCGGGCATCACAGTCTCGCGGATCGTGCATGCCGGGATCGAACTCGCCGACGCCGACGGGCTCGACGCCACCTCGATGCGCAAGGTCGCCGAGCGGCTGGGCGTCAGCACGATGGCGCTGTACAACCACGTGCCCGGCAAGGACGACCTCACCGCGCTGATGGTCGACGCCGTGTACGGCGGCCTCTACGACAACGCTGACTCGGCGACGGACGCAGGTGATTGGCGGGCTGGCATACAGTATGTCGCGCAACGGAATTGGGAACTGATCCTGCGCCATCCCTGGCTCCTCGACATCCACGACGCCCGCAGTCTGCTCGGGCCGAACGCCGGAGACAAATACGAAGCAGAGTTGCGTGTCCTCGACGGGATAGGTCTGTCGGATCTGCAGATGGAGGCCGGCCTGACGACTCTGTTGACCGTCGTCGAAGGCGCCGCGCGTGCATATCGCAGTGACCACGAAACCCGGCAGGCGTCCGGGATGGCGGACCCGGAGTGGTGGGCCATCGTCGCGCCCGCACTCGGCCATCTCATGAAGGACCAGGACTACCCGGTATCCGGGCGCGTCGGCACGACCGTCGGGGCCACCTTCGACTCGGCGCGCAGCCCGCAGCATGCGCTGGAGACCGGCGTGACGATCGTGATCGCCGGGATCGATGCACTGATCCGTGCCGACGGGGACTGACCCGGGTGTTCCTACCGGGCGCGGTTCACACGCGTCCGCGCAAGATCGCGTTCCAGTAGAGACGGGGCAGCACGTAGCGGTCGAAGGCCCATGCGCTCCGACGCGGCTTCAGCGGGTCGATGACCGACGGCAGCGACGAGGTGATGGTTCCGTCGCGGTCGAACTCGGCGGCGATCAGATGGTGGGCGTCGGTTGCGATCGGCGCGACGGTGTACCCGTCGTAGGTGGTGAGTTCTTCGCCGGCGCGCGCGGCCGCGAGGTTGTCGACGAGTACCGCGACCTGGCGCCGCAGCCCGCCACCCGACGGGTCGGTGGCGATCGCGGCACCGTCGCCGGCACCCCAGATCGATGCGTGGGTGCGGTGGCGCAGCGTGTGGGGATCGATGTCGACGAGTCCCCGGTCGCGAGTGCCGGCCAGACCCGAGTCGGTCACGAGGTCGGCGCCCCGGAACGGCGGGACGAGATGCAACATGTCGTACTGCACGTCCTGGGTCTCCAAACCGGTCACCACGGTGACCCGGCGATCGACCGGATGCAACCGGACGGTGCTGTCGAGCAGGACACGGACCCCGAGCTCGTCGAGGCATTCCGACAGGCGGGCGT
>NZ_LIYC01000033.1:0-40542 GCF_001418765.1 Gordonia sp. HS-NH1 | reverse complement strand
AGTCGAGGCCGTCGACGCCGAGCAGATGCGACCGGTCGACGATCAAGGTGATGTCGAGGGACTCGAGGATGCCCGCGCGTCGCCAGTGGGCTGCCGCCAGGAACAGAGGTTTGAGGGTCGTGCCGGTGCAGCTGACGGGTGGGCGCGGGACGGTGAACACCGCGCGGCCACCCCGCGGCATCGAGGTCACCAGGTCCCAGGTCTGTTCGGCGCGGTCGAGGTAGTTGCTGGCGACCGCACGGTCGGCGATCGCGAGATCGATCCCCGGCATCCCGTCGCAATCCGGCACGAGTCCGACGGCCAGGATCAGGTCCCGGTAGCCGATGTCGGCACCCGAGGACAAGCGGATCGTCCGCTTCCCCGCGTCGACGACCACGGCCGTGTCGCGCACCCAGGTCACCCCGTCCGGCGTCACCGATCGCTGGGTGCGTTCGGCCTCCCGAAGTGTCGCCTGACCGCCGCCGACGTAGGAGAGGAGCGGGCGGTAGGTATGGACGGCCTGCGGTTCGATCACCGCGACATCGGGGAAGCCCAGACGCAGCAGCCGCGCCGCTGCGCTGAGGCCGGCATTTCCGCCGCCGACGATGACGACGTCGAAGTGTCGGGTCTCGCGAGTTGAGGTCATGCGGGCGGGTACCCGATGGGCAGGTCGGGAAACCGCGGGCCGGTCTGCCGGCTCCGACCGGTCGACGACGTGGTGCGACCATGGACGGATGACCGCCACGCTCGTTGCCAAGGACGTCGCCGGGGGATATGCCCACCGCGTCCTGTTCGATAACCTCGATCTCACGGTGGCACCCGGGGACGTGGTCGGCGTGGTCGGCGCCAACGGTGCCGGGAAGACCACTCTCCTGCGGGTGCTCGCCGGTGACCTCGCGCCGCTGGAGGGCACGGTGACGCGAGCGCCGGCCGATGCCTTCGTCGGATGGTTGCCGCAGGAGCACGAGCGACTTCCCGGCGAGGTCGTGCGCGCATACGTCGCCCGGCGGACCGGCTGTGCAGAGGCCACCGCGGCGATGGACGCCGCGGCCGACGCGCTGGCCGACCCGGACGTGACGGTCTCGGGAGACCCGGCCGAGACGTATGCCGCCGCGCTCGACCACTGGCTGGCCACCGGGGCCGCCGATCTCGACGAGCGGTTGCCCGCGGTCCTCGCCGATCTCGGGCTCGGCGACGGCGTCATCGACCCGGACGCCACCCTGATGACGGATCTGTCCGGCGGTCAGGCCGCGCGGGTCGGGCTGGCCGCGCTGCTGTGCTCGCGGTTCGACATCGTGCTCCTCGACGAACCGACCAACGACCTCGACCTCGACGGTCTCGCGCGACTGGAGGAGGTCGTGGCCGGGATGCGCGGCGGCGTCGTCCTGGTCAGTCACGATCGAGAGTTCCTCGCGCGCAGCGTCACCCGGGTCCTCGAACTCGATCTCGCGCAACAGACCAACACCGTCTACGGCGGCGGTTACGAGAGCTACCTCGAGGAGCGGGCCGTCGCCCGGCGTCACCGCCGCGAGGAGTACGAGGAGTTCGCCGCCAAGAAGGCCGATCTCGTCTCCCGGGCGAGGACGCAACGGGAGTGGTCGAGTCAGGGTGTCCGCAATGCCATCCGCAAGGCGCCGGACAACGACAAGATACGACGCCGCGCCGCAACCGAATCGAGTGAGAAGCAGGCGCAGAAGGTCCGGCAGATGGAGAGCCGGATCGCGCGGCTGGACGAGGTCGCCGAACCGCGCAAGGAATGGGTGCTCGAATTCACCATCGGCTCCGCGCCTCGCTCCAGCTCGGTGGTCGCCACACTCAACGGAGCGGTTGTGCGGCAGGGTGATTTCGTACTGGGTCCGGTGTCATTGCAGGTGAACGCCGGCGAGCGCATCGGCATCACCGGCCACAACGGCGCCGGTAAGACGACGCTGCTGCGACTGCTCCTCGGGCGGGTCGAACCCGACGAGGGGAGTGCCCAGCTCGGCGCCAACGTCGCGATCGGTGAGATCGACCAGGCGCGTGGTCAATTCACCGGGCCCCGGCCGCTCGCCGAACGGTTCGAGGCCCTCGTTCCCGAATTGTCCACCGCGGACGTGCGGACTCTGCTCGCCAAGTTCGGTCTGCGCGCCGACCACGTCGACCGTCCGGTGGGAGACCTGTCGCCCGGCGAGCGCACCCGGGCCGGCCTCGCACTGTTGCAGGCGCGTGGCACCAACGTCCTGGTGCTCGACGAGCCGACCAACCACCTCGACCTGCCCGCGATCGAGCAACTCGAGTCCGCCCTCGACTCCTACGACGGCGCAGTGCTTCTCGTGACACACGATCGGCGCATGCTGCAGAACGTGCACGTCGACCGGCACTGGGATGTCGACGGCGGGCGGGTCACCGAGCGCTGAGGTCAGCCCGCCAGCCGGGTGTCGACCCCGCGGATGTCCGCGGGCAGGTCCTCCTCGGCGCTCCCGAGCCCGAGGTGTTCGCGCAGGGTCGCGCCCTCGTACTCGGTGCGGAACAGTCCGCGGCGCTGCAACTCGGGGACCACGTAGTCGACGAAGTCGTTGAAGGTGCCGGGGGTCTGGGCGCTCGAGACGATGAATCCGTCGGCCTCGCCGCCGGTGAAGGACTCCTCGATCTGGTCCGCGACGTCGGCGGCCGTACCGACGAACTGTGGCAGCAGAACTCCCTGCGCATACAGTTTGCCGATGTCTCGGAGGGTGAGACTGTCGCGCTCGGAGAGGCGTCGGGCGACGTCGAACAGCCCCTGGGTGCCGCTCACCTGAACGTCTTCGACGGGGGCGTCGAGATCGTAGGCGGAGAAATCGTGATCGGTGTGGACCGACAGGGTGATCAGGCCCGAGATCGGGTCGGCGAGCTCGTTGTGGAACGCCTGCTTCTCCCGGGCGATCGACTCGGTCTCACCGATGAACGGGATGAAGGACGGGAAGATCTTGACGTGGTCGGGGTTTCGGCCGAAGTTCACGGCCCTCGACTTCACGTCGTCGTAGTAGGCACGGCGACCCTCCGGCGTCGGGTCGATCTCGAAGATCGCCTCGGCCCACCGCGCGGCGAAGTCCTTGCCGGTGTTCGACGATCCCGCCTGGATGAGCACCGGGCGATGCTGCGGTGAGCGGGGCTGGTTGAGCGGGCCCCGCGTCCGGTAGTGCGTGCCCTCGTGGTCGACGGTGTGGATCTTCGACGGATCCGCCCAGACGCCGGACTCCTTGTCCGCGGTCACGGCGTCGGCGTCCCAGCTCGACCACAGCTTGATCGCCGTGCTGACGAACTCCTCGGCGCGCACGTACCGCTCGTCGTGTCCGACGTGGTCGTCGAAGCCGAAGTTCTGGGCCTCGGCCTGCGACAGCGACGTCACGATGTTCCAGGCGATGCGGCCGCGGGTGAGGTGGTCGAGGGAGCCGAAGACGCGCGCGAGCTCGTAGGGGTGGAAGTAGGTGGTGGACTTCGTGACCGCGATGCCGAGTCGGGTGGTGACCGCGGCGATGCTCGCCGCCACCAGGCTCGGGTCGATCGTCGCCGCGGCCTGCGTGCCCCGCCGGAAGGGTTCGGACTGATCGCCGCCGAATCGGACCGGTGCGGCGAGCAGGTCGGCGAAGAAGGCGAAGTCGAACTTGCCGCGTTCGAGGATGCGCCCCACCCGGTGATAGTGGTCGGGCCCGAAGTAGTCCGTCACCGAGCCGGGATGACGCCATGCGGCGTGCGAGTGGGTGACGGGGGAGGCGATCAAGAATCCACCGAGGTGAAGCTGACGGGTCACGAGTGGGTGTCCTTCGTTTCTGGTGTGGCCGTGGCGAACGGGAGTGTCGCCACGGCGTGCGCAGGCTGGCGGGGTCGGGACAAGTCAAGGCCCACCGAACGAGAGTGGCCATGGTTGCGCCCGACGTGATCGCAACAGCCTCTTGACATACAACCGATTGGTTGTATGTTTGAGATGTGGCCGAGAACGCAGGCGAACCGACAGACGAGGACCGGGCCGACGCCCTGTTCCACGCGCTGTCGGACCGCACCCGTCGCGACATCTTGCGACGTGTGCTCGCCGGTGAACACTCGGTCTCGGTACTGGCCGCGAAATACGACATGAGCTTTGCGGCCGTGCAGAAGCACGTCGCCGTCCTGGAGAAGGCCGGCCTGCTCACCAAACGTCGTCACGGGCGGGAGCAGCTGGCCAGTGGCGACGTCGCGGCAGTGCGTTCGGTGGCAGCGATGCTCACCGAGCTCGAACAGGTGTGGCGCGGTCGTATCGCCCGCATCGACGATCTGCTCTCGATCGAATCACCCTCACCCACAACACCATCGGAGGATTGAACAATGCCTGTCATCGACGTGACGCCGGACCTCGACGCCCGCACCATCACCATCAACGCCGAATTCGCGGCGCCGATCGACCGCGTATGGCAGATCTACGCCGACCCGCGCCAGCTCGAGAAGATCTGGGGCCCGCCGACCTACCCGGCCACCGTCGTCGATCACGACCTGCGTCCGGGTGGCCGGATGACCTACTACATGACCAGCCCGGAGGGCGAGAAGTTCGGCGGTTACTGGAAGGTCGAGTCCGTCGACGAACCCCACGGCTTCACCTTCCTCGACGGCTTCGCCGACGCGGACCTCAACCCGATCACCGACATGCCGGAGTCCCGCAACTCCTACGCCTTCACCGAGAAGAACGGCACCACGGTCGCCACGTTCATCAGCACTTACGATTCGGCCGAGGCCTTGCAGAAGGTGCTCGACATGGGAGTCGTCGAGGGTGCGTCCTCGGCGATCAACCAGATCGACGACTTCCTGGCGGCGGCCTGAGGTTCACAGGTTCGAATCGAGTGTCGGAAACCCCTGGGGTAGTTCGGCGGCCGGTCCACCGGTCCCGGATCGCCCCGGGGGTTCGACATCGAGCCCGAGCGTGTAGGCGGCCATCGAGATCGACCCGGCGGCATGACCATCCACAAGCAGGTCCAGGGGTGAGTCACCGGCGAGTCCGGCGATGTAGAGCAGCGGAAGATAGTGGTCGGGAGTCGGCACGGATCTGTCGAAGTCGGGATGCCCGTCCAGACTCAGTACATTCGACGGATTGTCCTGCAACACTTCGCGTGTGGCGTCGTCGAAGCGATGGGCCCAGTCGAATCCGCTGTCAGACCTTGCGAAGTCGACCGCCCGCAGATTGTGCACGATGTTGCCGCTGCCGATGATCAGCACGCCCTGCTCCCGGAGCGGGGCGAGTCGGCGACCCAGCTCGTAATGGTGTTCGAGGTCCTTGAAGGCGTTGAGCGACAACTGCAGTACGGGTACCGAGGCATCTGGGAACGTGTGCACGAGAACCGACCAGGTCCCGTGGTCGATGCCCCAACTGTCGACGTCGTGGCCGCACCACGTGGGTTTGACGACATCGGAGACCATCTCGGCGACCTCGGGGTCTCCCGGAGCGGGGTACTCGACGTCGAAGAGGTCCTGTGGGAATCCGTAGAAGTCATGGATCGTCCGCGGTCGCCGCATCGCGGTGACCGCGGTGGCGTTGGTGTACCAGTGCGCCGAGATCACCAGGATCGCACGAGGTTTCGGCACCGACGCCCCCAGTGCCGTCCAGGCCTCGGTGTACCTGTTGCGCTCCAGGGCGTTCATCGGGTTGCCGTGCCCGATGAACGCGGCCGGCATCGGTCCCGACGCCGGGCCCGTTGCGTGTCCTGCTGTCATCGTCGACCTCCTCCGCCGGTGCCACCGACCAGGACGACGGTACTCCGGAATTGGCGAAGTCACCGACAGGGGTTCGGTGCTCGTGGGACAATTCGGTGATGCAAAAGCGCTGGTCGATGCTGATTGTCGCGGTCCTGGCGATCGCGCTGGCGGCGTGCGGTACCGACAGCGGCTCCGATGGCGCGTCCTCGTCGGCCGCGTCGTCGAACCCACAGCAGGCGGCGGAGATCGAGCGGATCGTCGAAGGGTTGATGGAGTCCAAGCACCTGAAGGCGGCGATCGTGCGCGTCACCGACGACGGCCGGGACGTGATCACCAAGGCGTTCGGCGAATCCCAGACCGGCATCCCGGCCACCCCGGACATGCACTTCCGCAATGGATCCGTCGCCATCGCCTACGTCGCGGCGGTGCTGTTGCAACTCGTCGACGAGAAGGCCGTCGGCCTCGACGACATCATCGCGAAGTGGGTTCCCCAGATCCCCAACAGCGACAAGGTCACTCTCCGGCAACTGGCGACGATGACCTCCGGGTACCAGGACTTCGTGCTCGGGAACGATGCGTTCGAGACCGAGGAACTGACGAACCCGTTCAAGGCGTGGACCACCGAGGAGATGCTGTCCTACGCCGTGAACAAGCCGTTGCTCTACGAGCCGGGAACGAACTGGAACTACGCGCACACCAACTACGTGATCCTCGGGCTGGCCCTGGAGAAGATCACCGGTGAATCGGTTGCCGATCTGCTCCGGCAGCGGATCTCCGAACCGCTCGACCTCGGCAACACCGTCTCGGATCTGACCGCGGTGATCCCCGAACCAGCCCTGCACGCCTACTCCTCAGAGCGGCGCGGGATTCTGAACCTCCCGCCGACGACTCCCTTCTACGAGGAGACCACCGGCTGGAACCCGTCGTGGAGCATCACCCACGGCGCCATCCAGACATCGAACATCTACGACGTCGAGGCGACGGCGCGCAAACTCTTCGCGGGCGAGACACTGTCATCGGAGTCCTACGACACGATGGTCTCCACCAGCACGCGTGACGTGGCGCGCCCACTGGCCGGCTGCGCAACGTGCATGCCGATGAGCGACCGATACACCTACGGGATGGGCGTCGTCCTCACCGGTGACTGGATCGTGCAGAACCCCTTGTTCAACGGGTACTCCGCGGTCGCGGGATATCTGCCGGCGGAGAAGATCGCCATCGCGGTGTCGGTGACGTACGAGCCCGAGGCATTCGGACCCGACGGCTCCTACGACAACGGCGGCAACCCGATCTTCTCGCAGATCGGCGCGCTGATGGCACCCGACGCCGCGCCGCCGATCCCGCGGAACTGACCGGGCCGCACCCGTGCCCCGGTGGCCGCGAGGACCACTGCGAAACGGTGCGACACACCGTCGCGAAGCGGTGCAATAAAGTGGCAGGCATGGTCGACCGCCTCCCCGACGACGATCTACGGGTCGGGAATCCGGAACGTGAACGAGCCGTCACCCTGCTCAATGACGCGTTCTCGTCCGGATACCTGGAGCTTGCGGAGTTCGAGGAGCGTTCGGGCCTGGTGTACGCCGCCAAGACCCGCGCCGATCTGCGGGCCGTCCTGGAGAACCTGCCGAACGCCGGCCGTCTGTTCAACGATCCGGCCCCGGCCGTGACCACGATGCCGGCCGTCGCCGTACCGCCGACGTCGCCTCTGCACCTGGAGGCCGAGTGGGACACGGTTCGACGCAAGGGGACCTGGCACGGCCCGCCGTCGACCCTCGTCACCGGCAGCATGGGCACCGTCGATCTGGACTTCACCCACGCGTCGTTCCCCGGGCCGTCGACGACGCTGCAATTCCAGGTGTCCACCACCACCGTGAAGCTCCGGATCGGTCCCGATCACGAGATCCGATACGGCGACCTGCAACTGTCCGGGTGGTCGAAGGTGAAGGACAAGGCCGGCGCACCGACGCGTCCGGGCGGACCGGTGATCGAGCTGACCGGATCGGCGTCGGGGATGACCGGGATCACGATCAGACGGGGCTGACCACTCGTCGGTACGCGAACAGCGGATCCATGGCCTACTTGTGCTCAGGCTGAACTCAATGGTGTCGCGAGTGTTTCCCGATTCGTAACGTAGCCGCACGTGGCCGACCCAACACTCAGTATCAGCGCGCCCGGCGACCCGCGGGCGGTGGAACCGGGTTCGACCGACGCCGCGTCGGCATCCGCCAAGTCGGGCAGATCGTCGCGGCTGCACACGATCCTGCGTGCGTTGTCGCCCATCGCCGTCCTCGTGCTCTGGCAGGTCGGCAGCGCACTGGGGATCATCCCGCAGGACAAGCTGCCCGCTCCGTCGCTGATCGCCGAGGCCGGGTGGGAGGTTCTCGCCAACGGGCAGCTCGTCGATGCCATCGCGGCGTCGGCCCAGCGAGTCGCGATCGGGCTGACCATCGGCGTCGCGGTCGGAATCGGCCTCGGTCTGCTGGTGGGCCTGAGCAGGATCGCCGACTCGGCCATCGACCCGAACATGCAGGCGATCCGCGCACTTCCGCTGTTCGGTCTCATCCCGCTGTTCATCTTGTGGTTCGGCATCGGTGAGACGCCCAAGGTCCTGCTCGTGTCCCTCGGCGCTCTGTTCCCGCTCTACCTGAACACGTCGGCCGCGATTCGCCAGATCGACGGCCGGCTGGTGGAAACCGCTCGCGTGCTGGGCTTCTCACGGCTGACCACGATCCGGGATCTCATCATCCCGGGCGCCATGCCGCAGATCCTGGTCGGCCTACGACAGGCCCTGGCCATCGCGTGGCTCAGCCTGATCGTCGCCGAACAGATCGCGGCGACGTCCGGACTGGGATACCTGATCAACAACGCGCGCGACTTCCTGCGCACCGACATCATCTTCTTCGGCCTGATCGTCTATGCCGCACTGGGATTGATCACCGACGCCATCGTGCGTGCGCTCGAGCGCTACACCACGCGATACCAGAACCGGTGACGCTCGCAGCCCGTACACCCCGAGTAGAGGAGGCCCGACCATGACCGCCATCGCCACCCGAGATCTCGAGGTTCCGCTCGCCGAGGAGCGTGCCGGCGCCGTGTCATACGCGGCGGAGGTCGAGCACGCGAGCCTGCGCTACGGGGACAATGTCGTGCTGCGGGACGTCTCGCTGCGAGTGGGCGCACGCGAGATCGTCGCGCTCATCGGACGCAGCGGCAGTGGCAAGTCGACGCTTCTGCGACTGCTCGCCGGGCTGTCGACCACCGAGTCGGGCAGCGTGCGGACCGCCGGTCACCCGGCGGTGTCCTTCCAGGAACCACGGCTCTTCCCATGGCGCACCGTGCTGCAGAACGTCGCCTTCGGCCTCGTCCGCGAGAAGGTCGGCAAGACCGAGGCCCGGGAACGGGCGCGCCGCACCCTCGACGAGGTCGGCCTCAGCGACAAGACGGGTGCCTGGCCGGCGCAGCTCTCCGGCGGCCAGGCACAACGGGTCTCCCTCGCCCGTGCCCTCGTGGCACGTCCGCAGCTCCTGCTGCTCGACGAGCCGTTCGGCGCGCTCGACGCCCTCACCCGGCGCACGATGCACGAACTGCTCATCAGACTCTGGCGCGACAACGGCTTCGGCGCACTTCTCGTCACCCACGATGTCGACGAGGCACTGCGGCTCGCCGACCGCGTCGTCGTCCTGGCCGGCGGCGAGATCGTCGAAGACCTCGCCGTGCCCCGGCCGCGGCAGACCGGCGACCCCGACGACGCCGACTCCGAGATCCCGCGCCTGCGAGCCCGATTGCTGACCGCCCTCGGCGTCGCCGATCCCGCGCACTGACCCGCTCACCACCCATCCGCTTCAACCGAAGGCACTCCGATGACCGACGCCCATCTCTCCGTGCGCGCATCCCGGCCCCGGCGCCGTGTGCTCGCCGCCGTCCTGGCCACCGCCGCCCTCACTCTGGGCCTCGCCGGATGCGTGCAGCGCGAGGACACCGCCGAGTCGATCGCAAACGACACGGTCGACGTCGCCTCCCTACAGGACCTCACCCTTCGTGTCGGGGACCAGAAGGGCGGCACGGAAGCCCTGCTGCGAGCCTCGGGCGAACTCGAGAAGCTCCCGTTCACCGTCGAGTTCTCCACCTTCACCTCCGGCCCGCCCCAGATCGAGGCGGCGACCGCCGGCAAGATCGATTTCGCCGTCACCGGGAACACACCGCCCATCTTCGGCGCAGCGGCGAACGCCAAGGTCAAGATCGTCACCGGCTACGCGAACAATGCCAGTGGCGATGCGATCCTGATCCCGGGCAACTCGACACTGGCCTCCGTCGCGGATCTGAAGGGCAAGAAGGTCGCCGTCGCCAAGGGCAGCTCGGCACACGGACACCTGTTGCTCCAGCTGAACAAGGTGAATCTGACCCTGGGGCCCGGCAAGGATGTCGAGCCGGTCTTCCTGCAGCCCGCAGATGCGTTGTCGGCGTTCACATCCGGCAATGTCGACGCATGGGCGATCTGGGACCCGTACACCGCGATCGTCCAGCTCGAGAACAATCCGAAGACGCTCGTCACCGCCGAAGGCGTGTCCAACGGCTTCGGCTTCGGCATCGCCGGCGACGAGGCGCTGGCCGATCCGCGCCGCAACACCGCGGTACGAGAGCTGGCCCTCGGCATCGCGCGTGCCGCCAACTGGGCCAAGGCCAACCCCGACGTGTGGGCCGAGAAGTACTCGGCCGAGGTCGGAATCGACCCGCGGGCGGGCAGGATCGCCCAGGGTCGGAGCCTGCGTCCGGCCATCGCACTCGACGACAGCGTCGTGGCGTCCGAGCAGACTCTCGCCGACGCCTTCGCCGACTCCGGGCAGCTGCAGGGGCAGGTCGACGTCGCGAAGTTCGTCGACAACCGCTACGACGCGTCTCTCGCACCGCTGTTCGGCGCGCCTCAGTCCTGAGGGTCGTTCGGAGACCGGACGCCCATCTCCGAGACCACCCCGAACACCGGCCCGTCCACCCGTAGGAAGGGAACACGCCCATGAGTCATTTCCACTGGTTTCTGCCGACCGCCGGTGACAGTCGCGGAATCGTCGGAGCGTCGCACGCGTCGGCGACGAAGCGCCATCCGCCGGGTTATCGGGCGCCGGAACTGCCGTATCTGATCGATGTCGCGCGCACCGCCGATCGGCTCGGCTACGAGAGCGTACTGACCCCGACCGGAACCTGGTGTGAGGATGCGTGGCTCACGACCGCCGCCGCGATCACGCACACCGACCAGCTGAAGTTCCTCGTGGCGTTCCGTCCCGGCCTGATCTCACCGACCCTCGCCGCCCAGCAGACCGCGACGCTACAGCGTTTCTCCGGTGGGCGAATCGCGGTCAACATCGTGACCGGCGGCGACGAGGTCGAACAACGACGCTTCGGTGACTGGGTCGACCACGACCGCCGATATGCACGCACCGACGAGTTCGTGCAGATCGTCGAGAGACTCTGGGCCGGTGAAACCGTCGATTTCGAGGGTGAGTTCTATCAGATCGCCGGGGCATTCCTGCCGGACCCGCCGGCCGTCAAGCCGCAGATCTTCTTCGGCGGTTCGTCGGATCCGGCGCTGACGGTGGCCGCTGCGCGGGCCGAGGTCTATCTCACGTGGGGTGAACCGCCCGTGGTGGCGGGGGAGAAGATCGCCGAGGTGGCGCGCCGCGCGGCGACGGTCGGCCGGTCACTGGAATACGGTGTGCGACTCCATGTCATCGCGCGCGAGACCTCGGAGGAGGCGTGGCGGGTCGCCGACACCCTGCTGCAGGGAATCTCCGACGAGGAGATCGCGACGGCCTTCGCCCTGCACTCGGGTTCGGACTCGACCGGCCAGCGCCGGATGGCGCAGCTGCACGGCGGCCGTCGCGACGCACTCGAGATCCATCCCGGCCTGTGGGCGGGCGTCGGCCTCATCCGCGGCGGAGCCGGCACGGCACTCGTCGGCAGCTACGACGAGGTGGCCGGGCTGATCGGCGAATACGAGTCCGAAGGATTCTCACACTTCATCCTGTCGGGATACCCGCACATCGAAGAGGCGCACTGGTTCGCCGAAGGCGTGCTGCCGGTGATCCGGGACCGGGTCGGCGCCCTGAGCTGACGACCGAGCGCGGCGCATTTCCCACCCGATTCTGCCGGCTCAGCGAGAGAGCCACTCCGACAACCGCTCCGACGACCACGTCGTGACGATCCGCTCGGGATCGATCGCGTGCGCCGCGGCCCGCTGGGCGCCGAGGATCTTGAAGTCGAGTTGTCCGGGCGCGTGTGCGTCGGAGTCGATCGCGAACAGACATCCCGCGTCCAGGGCGATCGCGATCAACTCGTCGGGCGGGTCGACCCGCTCCGGCCGGGAATTGATCTCCACGACGGTGTCGTGGGCCGCGCACGCGGCGAAGACAGCCTCGGCATCGAAGGTCGAGGGCGGACGGTGGCCCCTCCCGCTGAGCACCCGACGGCCCGTGCAGTGGCCGAGGACGTGCACCCGGGGGTCGGAGGCCGCGGCGACGAGCCGGGCGGTCATGGCATCGTGTGCCATCCGCAGATTGGAATGCACAGATGCGGTCACGACGTCGAGCCGGGCGATCATCTCGTCGGACTGATCGAGCGCGCCGTCGTCGAGGATGTCGATCTCGATGCCACGAAAGAGACGGAAGTCGCTTGTGTGACCGGCGTTCCAGGCATCGATCGCCTCGATCTGAGAGGCGAGCCGCTCCGCGCTGAGCCCGTTCGCGATCGTCAGGCGCGGCGAATGGTCGGTGATCGCGAGCCAGTCGTGACCCGACGCCTCCGCGGCGGCAGCCATCTCGTCGATCGGCGCCCCGCCGTCGCTCCATTCGGTATGGGCGTGCAGGTCACCGACCACGGCCTCGACGAGGTCCTCGGCCTCGCCCGGGGCGGTGGGCGGATCCTCGCTCTGCAGCCGTGCGAGGTACCCCGGCAGCTCGCCGTCGATGGCCTCGGCGATGACGGCCGCGGTGGTCTTGCCGATGCCCTTGATCGCGGTCAAGGTGCCGGCGTCGGCCCGCGCATGGAGTTCGGACGGATCCAGCGCGGCCGCCGCCTGCCCAGCGCGGCGGAAGGCCTCGACGCGGTAGGTGCTCTCTCGACGACGCTCGAGCAGCCACGAGATGCGCTCGAGCGCACGAACCGGGTCCACCGGAGCCGACAGCGGGGTGAAGGACCTCACCGTGAACAGCCCTCCCAACGCCTACCGTCCGGCGCGCGAAGTGCGGCCGGGCAGTAGGTCTCGTCGTCGGTGACGGTCAGGTCTGACCGATCAGTGTGCGGCTTCGAACGCCTCGATGATGCTCTGCGGGATACGGCCGCGGTCGCTCAGTTCGTAGCCTTCTTTGATGGCCCATTCCCGAATCGCCTTGGTGGTCTCCTTGTTGCGGCCGCTTCCGGTCGCAGTCGAGGCCGTTGCTGCACGCTTGGTCACGCGGCCGGTCTGACGGGAGATGTCGAGGTACTTCGACAGCGAATCGCGGAATTGCTGCGCATGCTTCGACGATGTGTCGAACTCATAGTTCTTTCCATCGAGCGACCACCGGACGGTTTCGTACTGATCCAGTACCTTGCCGTCGAGATCGTCGATGACCTGAACGATTTCCTTTTTCGCCATGAAATACTTGTCCCCTCGAATTGTGTCATCCGACCAAGACGGACGCGCGAAGGCTCAAAGCCTGCGTCCCCCCGTTTTGATCTATTCCAACTGTGCACAGCTTAGACTCAAACCATGAGTACTTGCTGAGAACCCCCGCCTAGACCATAAATCATTAGAAAGCATTAGGGAAGTCGAGACACGACCGATTGTTAACGAGTCGGCTCGGTGCTGGTCCGCGACGTCGGGTTACGGGGAGTGGCGGTCCGGTTCGATGTCGGTGTGGTCTCGTCCGTGGGGTCTGCCCCACCCGTCCGCCGGGACGATTCGTCCGATTCCTCGGGGGACACGCTCACCAACGATTCAGGTGCGCGATCTGCCGCATAGATCGTTTGGTAACCGTTCGGGGTGATTGCAAATCCTGATTTGGATCGCGATTCGAGACAAAACATCCCCACGGTCTCAACGAGACAAGAAAAGCGCGATATGGAAATGGTGCGGCCGAAGTCCACAATCGAACTCCGATAGAGAACCGGATATCGATTGGCGCACGCACCACGCTGCGGCCCGTCCGGTCCCAGGACGGCGAGATTCCGCTCCCAGTCGCAGGCCGCCGGGGCAGACGAGGGAGGTCGAGTCGGGTCGTCGTCCCGCTCGTCGTCGATGCGGCACGCAAGTGCCGACGAACCGTTGGTGCCGGTGGAGCAATTCACCGCCCGGTCCGGTGTGGAGAAATGGAAACCGGATGAGTCCTGCAGTGGTGAATCCTCGGTCACCGAGCCCTGATGGAAACGCGAATTGTCGACGCGCGGGGCCATCGCCACCACCCGTCCGATTGTCCAATCGGGCAGATTCTGTGCCGTGTCCTCTCCGGTTGTCGAAGTCGTCGACGAGGACTCGGTCTCGGTCACCGTCGACAACTCGTCGGTGGGCGGAATGACGATTCGAGAGGGGCCCGACTCGGACGGCAATGAGCACCCGGCGAGCGCGACCGAAACGATCAGCGTCCCGATTGCCGCGGTAGCGCAGATCACGCGCAGGAATCGGCGGTCGCGGGACCACGATGTGGATTCGGGGCGGGGTCGCTGATTTACGTACCCTTGCACTGTGCCGACCCCCAAGATCGTTCTCTTCTACGTCTTCGTCCCGCTGCCGGATCCCGAGGCCATCCGGTTGTGGCAGCTGGCGGTGTGCGAGTCGCTCGGGGTCCGGGGCAGGATCATCGTGTCACGCCACGGGATCAACAGCACCGTCGGAGGCGACATCGCCGCGGTCAAACGGTACGTCAGGACGACCCGTGCGTACCCCGGGTTCGCCGGAGCGGACATCAAGTGGTCCGACGGCACCGGCCGTGATTTCCCGCGGCTGAGCGTGCGCGTCCGCCCCGAGATCGTGACCTTCGGGGTTCCCGACGAGATCGAGGTCGACGAGAACGGCGTGGTCGGCACGGGGACGAGGCTGAGCCCGGAGCAGGTGCACGAGCTCGTGGACGCCCGCGGTGACGACGTGGTCTTCTTCGACGGGCGCAACGAGATCGAGGCGCAGGTCGGACGATTCGCCGGCGCGGTCACGACCAAGGCGCGCACGACCCGGGACTTCGTGCCGCTGATCGAGAGCGGCGCCTTCGATCACCTCAAGGACCGGCCGATCGTCACCTACTGCACGGGCGGGGTCCGCTGCGAGGTCCTCAGCACGGTCATGCGCCACCGCGGGTTCTCCGAGGTCTACCAACTCGACGGCGGGATCGTGCGCTATGGCGAGCGCTACGGCGACGACGGGCTGTGGCAGGGATCGCTGTACGTCTTCGACGATCGCATGGGCGTGGAGTTCTCCGACCACGCGGAGGTGCTCGGCCGGTGCGTCGACTGCGGCCGTCCGACGAGCAATGTCGCCAATCACCCCGATCGAGACGGACGCGATCTCGCCGTGATCTGTCCCGACTGCCTGGGATGAGCGCCGCGGGGACACCCGAACGTCGCGGCCCGGTCCCGGTCGTCGTGGTGGCCGGGTACCTGGGCTCGGGTAAGACGACGTTGCTCAACCACCTGCTGAGGTCCGCCGGGATCACCGGCACACGCCTGGGGGTGCTGGTCAACGACTTCGGCAAGGTCAACATCGACGCACTGTTGGTGTCGGCGCAGGCCGACGGCACCGTGAGCCTCGGGAACGGGTGCATGTGCTGCACCGTCGACGCCGACGGCCTCGCCGACGCGCTGGCGTCGCTGGTCCGTCCGAGTGTCGGGCTCGATGCCATTGTCATCGAGGCGAGCGGGATCGCCGAACCCAAGTCGCTCATCCGCATGGTGACGTCGGTGGCCGACGCTCGGCTGCGCTACGGCGGACTGGTGTACGTGGTCGATGCGGCGCATCTCGACGAGGTACGTCGAACGCACCCGGAGCTGGACGGTCACGTCGCGATCGCCGATCTCGTTCTCGTGAACAAGGTCGACCTGATCCCGGAGGAATCCCTGCGTGCTGTCGAAGAGCTTGTCGCACAATTCAATACAACCGCTCCGCGGGTGGCCACGCGGAACGCCGCGATCGACCCGGAGCTGCTGTTCGACGTGGCCCGTCGTGAGGTGGAACAGACTCGTCCCGGTCAGCTGACCCTCGACGAGCTGTTGCTGGCGGACGCCGGTCACGATCATCACGAGCATCTGCACGCGGCGTACGAGTCGGTGTCGTTCTCCAGCGACCGGCCGATGGACCCGCGGCGCCTCGCCCGTTTCCTCGAACGGCCGCCGGCCGGCTGTTTCCGGATCAAGGGAGTCGTCCACTTCGATGTGCCACGGCACCGTCAGCGGTTCGTCGTGCACGGTGTGGGCGGTTTCGTGCGCGTGCTGCGCGAGCCGTGGGGAGACCGGCGCCCGACCACCGACCTGGTCGCGATCGGGCGCGGACTCGATGTGGCGACGGTGAATGCCGAACTCGAGGCCGCCGTCGCGCGTCCGGAGGATGCGGCCGACGAGAACGGGATCCTCGGGATCCTTCGCCACCTGGTGGACTGACCCGCGACGCGCCGGGCATGTCACGTACACGCCGATGCGTAAGTCACATCTCCCTAACGAAAACCGGTTGTGCCAGGACGACCATTTCGGATTCCCCGGTTCATTTGTTTCACTGTTAAGTCTGTGACCAGTGTGACCAGTGGTACTCAATGGGAGGGAGTGAGGCAAGTGATCACGCATCTGCGTGCGTCACGGCCTCGACAGAGCATGTTCCGAAAGACGACGACACAACGCCTGACCACCATCGCGTTCGCGGTGGCCGCCGCCACGTCGACGGTGGTCGCCTCGAACCTGGTTGCGCCCGCCGCCGATGCGGCCCCCGCACGCGGGACGGCCCTTGCGGGCAAGACGGTCTTCCTCGACCCGGGCCACCAGGCCTCGGCGGCCGGCCACGACCTGAGGGCGCAGGTGCCCGACGGGCGCGGCGGCAAGAAGGACTGCCAGACCAGCGGTGCCACCGGCGTCAACGGCGCCCGGGAGCACACCGTCAACTGGCAGATCGGGCAGCTCGTCAAAGCAGGTCTCGAGAGTCAGGGGGCCCGGGTGGTCCTGAGTCGCCCGGACGACACCGGGTGGGGCGGGTGTGTGGACGAACGGGCCGCGGCGGCCAGCCGTTCCGGCGCCGCGGTCGCGGTCAGTCTGCACGCCGACTCGACCGCGCGGGGAGCCGACGAGTCCAAGAAGGGCTTCCACATGATCGTGCCGTCGCTCCCGGTGCCGGACCCCACTGTCGATCGCGTGCAGTCGGGCGAGGGACGCAAGGCCTCGACGACGATGCGGGACGCCTTCGTCAAGGCCGGGTTCCCGTCGGCCAACTACGCCGGCGTCCGTGACGGCATCCAGACCCGCTCCGACATCGCGGCGGTGAACCTGACCAAGGTGCCTGCGGTGTTCATCGAGATGGGCAACCTGGCCAACCCGGGGGAGGCCAGGGCACTCGCCGCGCGCGAGGGCCAGGTCAAGTACGCCATGGCCATCACCGACGGAATCCTCAACTACGTCAACGGGAACGCCGCGACCGGAGCCGGCCCGGCGCCGTCGACGCCGACCGACGACGCGAGTGGACTGTCCTCGGTGATCCCGTTCGTCGAGCAGCTTCTCGCCACCGAGGATCCCGAAGCGGTGGCACGGTTGCTGATGACTCAGGGGCAAGACGTGTCCGCGCAGGTGCTCAAGGCGATGCTGACCATCGTCTACGGACTGTTCGACGGGAAGCTGCCGATCGGCTGAGTGTGCGGGGTCGGGTCCCGCGAAGGCGGGCCCGACCTGCCGATCCGCCGATCGGCTGAGGTCCGCCGTGGCGGACGGCTAACCTCGCGTCATGGGTCTCAGAGAGCTGCTGTTCATGGACACCCCGGTGCCGTCGCTGCGCGGCCGCAAGGTCCTCATCACGGGCGCGGCGAGCGGAATAGGCAGGGCGACGGCGCAGGCCGCCGCCGCCCGGGGCGCCGAACTCGTGCTCACCGACCTGCACGCCGACCAGCTCGACGAGGTCGTCGCGTCCATCACCGCGGCCGACGGAACGGTTCTCTATCACGTCGCGGGCGACGTCTCGGATTTCGACTGGGTGGCCGGCTTCGCCCGCCAGGTCGACGCCGAGGTCGGGGTCATGGATGTGGTGATGAACATCGCCGGCATCTCGGCGTGGGGGACGGTGGAGAACCTGGAACACCGCCACTGGCGAAAGCTGGTCGACGTCAACCTGATGGGGCCGATCCACATCATCGAAAGCTTTGTGCCGCAGATGATCCGGCGAGGCCGCGGCGGTCACATCGTCAATGTGTCGTCGGCCGCCGGCCTGCTGGCCCTGCCGTGGCACGCCGCCTACAGCGCCAGCAAGTTCGGTCTGCGCGGCGTGTCCGAGGTGTTGCGATTCGACCTGCGGCGCCACGGGATCGGTGTCTCCCTGGTGTGCCCGGGCGGGGTCGACACACCGCTGGTGGACTCCGTCGAGATCGTCGGCCTCGACCGCGAGAATCCCCGGGTCAAGGCCGCCATCAACGGTTTCCACAAAGTCGCGGTGTCGCCGGACGTCGCGGCGGCGGCGATCCTGAAGGGTGTCCGCAAGAACCGCTTCCTGGTCTACACCTCGTTCGACATCCGCTTCGGATACTGGTGGGCGCGAAAGTTCGCACTGCCCTATGAGATCGCCATGCGGGTGGCCAACGATCGGTTCGACCGGCTCGCCCGGGTGAGCGCCAAGAGCCTCGAGGCGAAGGCGGCCGACGAGCATTCGCCCCGGTGAGCCCGTGACCCCGACCTTCGTCAAGACGCTGCGTGACAGTGGTCCGCCGGGCGGTCATCCGGACTTCTTCGCGGCCGAGGCCGCCGGACTACGCTGGCTCGCCGAGGCGGGAGCACCTGTCGTACGGGTGATCTCGGCCGGTGAGGACACCATCGAGCTGGAACGCCTCGAACCCGGACGTCCGACGCGCGAGGCCGCGCGGGACTTCGGGGCCGCGCTCGCTCGGATGCACGACGCCGGCGCTCCGCACTTCGGTTCTCCGCCTGCCGATTCGGCGGGAACGCCGTTTTCCGCCCAGCTCTTCATCGGTCGGCGGGCGCTCAGCTCCGTCGAATACGAGTCGTGGGGCGAGTTCTACGCCCGTGAACGGGTGGAACCCTATCTGGTTCCCGCCCGCGAGGCCGGAAACCTCACCGCCGCCGACGAGGACGCAGTCCGCGACGCGTGTGAGCTGATCGCCGGCGGCGTGTTCGACGACGACGAGGGGCCCGCGCGGATCCACGGCGATCTCTGGAACGGCAACGTGATGTGGACTCCCGATGGTGTCGTGATGATCGATCCGGCCGCGCACGGCGCTCATCGGGAGACCGATCTCGCGATGCTCGCGCTGTTCGGGTGTCCGCACCTCGACGCGATCGTCGACGGGTACCGGGACGCCCACCCGCTCGTGTCCGGCTGGCAGGACCGCGTCGAGGTCCATCAACTGCATCCGCTCGCCGTGCACGCCGCGGGCCACGGTCCCGGATACGGGTCATCGCTGGGCCGGGCGGCGCGGGCGTCCTCGGCGCTCGCGCGTGGATGACGCACGCGATAATCGACGGCGTGAGTCGTACCGGTGGTCCCTTGCAGAGTGTCCTCGTCGTCTCGGCGACGCGTGCCGAGGCCAGACATGTGCCACCCGGCACGCGGGTGCTCGTGACCGGCATCGGCAAGGTGCGGGCGACGATGGCTCTGAGCCGGGAGCTGGCCGGTGGGGTACCGGTCACCGAGGTCATCAACATCGGCACGGCCGGTGCCCTGCGCGACGGTGTCACCGGCGACGCCGAGCTGGGCCTCTTCCTGCCGTCGGCAGTGCTCGAGCACGACATCAGCAGCACCGAGCTACGGGCGATGGGTTATGAGATGACCGATCGCTGGGAGCTTCCCGGCGGCGATGGCACCGTGCTGGCCTCCGGTGACACCTTCGTCGCGGATCCGGTTCGTCGACGAGAACTCGCGCAGCACGCACACCTCGTCGACATGGAAGGGTGCGCGGTCGCGCATGTGAGCACCGAGTTCGGCGTGCCCTGCCGACTGGTCAAGGCGGTCACCGACAACGCCGACGAGGGCGCGATGGAGTGGCCCGATCTCGTCGACGCCGCGGCCCGACGCCTGGGTCGGTGGCTGGAACTCAACGTCGAGAGCTGAGACCTCAGGACCGGGTGTCGCCGACTCCGGCCGGGGGCGTGTCGGTGGCCGACTCGTAGGTGGGGATGTCCGAGCGGCGCGGTGTGGCGGGAGAGGTGTCCGACGGGGTGAGGTCGGGCGCCGCGAGATCGGCGACCGTCGGTCGCTGTGTGCCCGACGCGGACCGGGAAGCACCCGCCGAGCGAGAGGTCGGAGACGGCCGGTCGGGAGCGCCGTTGGTGCGGGGCTTGCGGCGGCTGCTCGGAGCGGCCGGGGTCTTCGAGGCTGGGGGCTTCGGTGCGCGGGTGACCCTCGAGGCGGGCGACTCCGTCGGAGGAACGGGCGGCGCGCCCTGCTCGGCGGATCGGGTCTTGTTCGCGGGCGACGCCGGCGGGGCATCGGCGGCCGATCCGGCCGATCCGGCCTTGGCACGGCGATGCGATGTCGCGCGTCCGCGCTGACGGTCGGATCCGCTGTCGGTCGTGGCCTTGGTGGTCGTGGCCTTGGAGGTCGGGTTGCGGCCCGACTTGTCGCGGTTCTGGGTCCTACGGTTCGTGGACTCGGCGGGGTCGCGGGTGAGGAACCACCGGGCCAGCACGAGCGCCAGCGTCACCAGGAAGGTCGTCAACATCCACGGAAAGTCTGCGGCGATGGGCAGCAGGACGTTGAAGATCAAACCTCGCAATCCGGACGACGCCTGCTCGGAGTTGAGGCCGTAGAGGGTGACGATGCTGACGAAGAACGCGATGAGCGGGGGCTGCGCGGCGGCGGTGAACAGCGCCCGGCGGCGGACGGCCAGCGCGGCGATCACACAGCCGACGAGGTAGCAGAACTTGTAGATCGACCCGAGTGAATCGTTGCTGCCGGCGTCGATGGCCGCGCCGAGGCCCGTGATCCCGGTACCCAGGAGAACGGCGCCCCACCACGGCACACCGCGGACCGCGGGCAGTACCGACTGCTGGTCCAGCGGTACCGCGGTTTGGAGACGTTGCGGGGAAGGCACATGGTCACGGTACCGGTTCGTCGACGGAATTCGTTCCACCCCCGGGCCGTGGCGTCGGTGCCGGTTGCGTCGTCGTCCCAGGTGTGTCCATCGACCCCGCGGCGCGGCAGGTGTCGTGGATCACCGGAGGTCGCGGGGCTTCGGGGACGTCGCCCAGGGCGTCGAGCTCGGCCAGACGGCGCGCGGTGACGCCAAGCCGGCTGTCCACCGAACCGATCGTCGAGTTGTAGGCGTCGACCGTGCGCTGCAAGGACGTGCCGAGTGAGCCGAGATGACCGAGGACGCCGGCGAGCCGCTGGTGGAGTTGCAGACCGAGGTCGTGGATGACCGCGGCGTCGCGGGCCATCGCGTCGTGACGCCAGCCGAGTGCGACGGTGCGCAGCAGGGCGATGAGGGTGGTCGGGGTGGCGATGACCACGTTGCGGGCGAAGCCGAACTCGAGCAGATCGGGATCGGTGCGCGCAGCGGCTTCGAGGACGACGTCGCCAGGCAGGAACAGCACCACCATCTCCGGCGTGTTGTCGAAGGCGGACCAGTAGGACTTGGCGGACAGTCGTGCGATGTGGGCGCGTAATGCGCGGGCATGCTCGCCGATGAGTCTGTCGCGAGTGGAGGAGTCGGTGGCCTCGGCCGAACGCAGGTAGGCGTCGAGGGGCACCTTGGCGTCGACGATGATGTCGCGGCCGCCGGCGAGATGGACGACCAGGTCCGGACGCAGTGTGGTGGAACCCCGGCCGTTTCCCGAACCGTTGGCGCCGGATGTGTCGGTGACCGAAACCTGTGTGCTGAAGTCGCAGTGTTTGGTCATGCCGGCGAGCTCGACAACGCGCTCGAGCTGGACCTCCCCCCACCGGCCGCGTGCGTGGGGACTGTGCAGCGCATTGGCGAGCTGCCGGGTCTGATCGTTCAGTGCGATCGATGCCGAGTGGATCCCACGCACCTGCTCGGTCAGGCCCGCATAGGCGCCGATCCGGTTGTTCTCGACCCTGCGCAGTTCGTCGGCGAGTTGCGCCAGGTTGGCGCGCAACGGCTCGACGATGTGGGCGACCGAGCTGCTGATCGCCGACGACTGCCGCCGGGCCGCGTCCTCGGTGGCCCACGACAGCGAGGACGCGACGTCCTCGCGGCCGGCGCGCAGCATCTCCACCTCGGCGCGAGCGGCGGACACGGTTGCAGCGCTGCGGGCGGCGTGCGCCCACCAACCCAGCGCGATGCCCAGGACGAGGCCGACGACGAGGGAGAGCGCAGCAGCAGTCATGTCGTCGATGGTGTCGGACACCCCCGACAAGTTCGGTCAGACCGTCGGGGTCGAGTGCCGGCTAGTGCTCGTCCGAAGCGTCGCTTGCCCCTGCCTCGAAGTCGAGCAGCCACTGCTTCGTGGGCAGGCCGTACCGGAAACCGCCGAGGGTGCCGTCGCTGCGCTTCACCCGGTGGCACGGCACGAAGAGCGCGGCCGCGTTGCGGGCGCAGGCCGCGGCCGCGGCCCGGACCGCCGCCGGCTGCCCGGCCAGTTCGGCGAAGCGCGTGTAGGTCACGGGGTGTCCGGCCTCGACCTTGCGCAGGGCGTCCCAGGCCGGGCCCAGGAACACCCCTCCGGAGCGTTGGACGACGGGAATGCGCGACGGTGCGGCGAGATCGCCGGCGTAGTAGGCCGACACCGCGTCGGTGATCTCGCCCAGCTCGGCCGATGGCTGTAGTGATCCCGGCCGGAGAGCGCGGTGGACGAGTGCCGTCAGGTAGGCGGGGTCGTCGGTCCACCCCGACGCCAGGACGTTGTGGTCGGAGTCGGCGACGACCGTGAACGGACCGTTGGGTGTGGATACGGTGGCATGGATGCCGATTGTCGTTGTGGGACCGTTGGTTTCGTGACCGGCCGGGACGGTGCCGGCGGGTTCGGTGTCGGCTGGTTCGGTGCCGCTCGCTATGGAGCCGGTGGTGTCGGGGGTGGTGGTCGGTGCGGACATGTCACTCCTGAGAGATCGGTACGGCTGGGGAATCGGTACGGCGGGGATCGGTGAGGTCGTCATCGGTACGGAGACCGAACCGCGACGCGGTCGTCGGAAGTCTGCTCGTCACACGACCTGTCCGGCGGCGTCGAGTCGGTGTCGCCAGAGGTGCATGGTCGCGTACGAGCGCCACGGTGCCCAGTGCCCGGTGTCCCGCAGATCGATTCCGAGGTCGGCGGCCGCGCGGACCACGACGAGGTCGCTCGTGAGCAGGACGTCGGGATCGCCGGTGACCCGCATCGTGACGATGTCGGCGGTCCAGGGGCCGATCCCGGGCAACTCGAGAAGCTGGGCACGAAGATCAGACGCATCGACCCCCACATGCGGTTCCATCCGACCTTGGGCGAGCGCTTCGGCGACGGCGATCACGGCGTCGACCCGGCGCCTCGGCCCGCGCAGGACCTCGTGTCCGCGGGCGGCGATGACGCTCGGCGTCGGAAAGGACTTCGACGGTGGATCGTCATCTGCCGTCGATGCTTCGGACGCGACGGCGAGCGAGTCGCCGACGGGTTCACCGAGGACGTCGACGAGACGGTCGATCTGGTTGCGGGCGGCGGCGAGGCTGACCTGCTGACCGAGCATGGTCCGGATGATGGTCTCGGCCGGGTCCAGACTGCCGGGCGCCCGGAGCCCGCTCGCCCGGTCGAGAAGTCGTCGCATCGTGTCGTCGGCGGCGAGCGCGTCCTGGACGGCGGTGATGTCGGCGTCGAGGTCGAGCAGACGACGTATCCGATTGACCGCTACACCGAGATCGCGCATGTCGAGCCCGCGGAGCGAGACGACGGCGTGGTCGTCTCGCGGTTCCACCTCCGCCGAGGCCGGGCCGTGCGGTAGTGCGAGGACCCGCCGATAGCGCCAGCCATGTGGGCTGCCCGGGGCGTCGACGACCGATTCGACGCCCGCGGCGGCGTGTGCGTGCAGAAACCACCGCATCCACGGCCATCGGTACGGCGCGCGGAACGGCAGGCGCAGGGTGACGCTCCCCGGGGCGGAATCGTTGTCGTCGTTCGGATTTCTCTTCCGGCTGGGAAGTCGACGGAGTTCGGTCGGGGTCAGTCCGAAGACCGCGCGGACAGTGTCGTTGAACTGGCGGACGCTCGCGAACCCGGCGGCGAATGCGATGTCGGTCATCGGCATCGTCGTGCACTGGATGAGCACGCGGGCGTTGGTGGCGCGGTGTGCCCTCGCGAGCGCGAGCGGCCCGGCGCCCAGATGCCGGGTCAGCACTCGGGTGAGATGTCGGGGCGAGTACCGCAGGCGCGCGGCGAGACCCTCGACGCCTTCGCGTTCGACCACACCGTCGGCGATGAGCCGCATCGCGCGAGCCGACATGTCGGCGTTGATGTTCCACAGCGGGGACCCGGGCACGGCATCGGGTGCGCAACGCCGGCAGGCGCGGAACCCCTGCTGCTGGGCGGCCGCGGCGGTGAGAACGAACGCGACGTTGCCCGGCCGGGGCGTCTGGGCCGGGCACGACGGCCGGCAATAGATTCCGGTGGTGCGGACCGTGACGAAGAACTGTCCGTCGAAACGGGCGTCGCGGGCCTGTACGGCGCGGTAGCACCGGTCGAAGTCCGGCGCGCCACCTCCGGTGTCGGGTTCTGCTGCGGTGCCTGTGGTCACCCGTTCACTGTGTCACCCGGCGGCGACGCGGTCTGGCGGGATTCGGACACGACAGCATCCGTCCCACCGAGCGGGCCAAAACTGTGATCTGGGTAACACCTTTGTGGCACCATGGCGCCATGACGACCCGGTTCGATGGCCGCCGACGAAGCCGGCACGACGACCTTCCACTCACCGGACTCCCCGCATGGGGGCTGGAGATGATGATGGGCCTCTACGGCCCCGAGACGATCAGGCGTGTCTGCGCCGAGGAGGCTGAACTCGGCGTCGTGGCTCCGCCGGTCGAGCCGTCGCCGTGGTGTACCGAGCACGCACTCTCGTCGGCTGACGACGACTGCCCACCGCGATCGGGCGGGGGGGCCGGCGAGGGCGGGGACTGCCCGGCCGTCTTCAATCACGTCGACGCGGAACTCGAGGCGATCAACTCCCTGGTCCGTTTCCTCGGGCGAAAGCTCCGCCGCCGCTGATCGCGTCGTCGGCCGATCGCATGTTCGGCCGATCGTCGCCGCGTCGATGTCGCTTTGTCACCGCGATGTGTGAGGATCCTTCGGGTGACCGACAGCTCGGACGACAAGCGCGCGGACGACACGTCCGCCGACGCGAGACAAGAGACCAGCAAGCTCGGTGCCGATGCCGTGCTCGGCGGCGACGCGGTGCTCGGCGGCGGGGAGAAGTCATACCCGACTCGCGCCCAGGTGATGATGTCGGGCCTGCGCTCGAGCGCGACGGTCGGGCTCCAGATCGTGCTGGTCGCCGCCGCGACCTGGGTGCTCTTCTGGCTGCTGGGCAAGTTCTGGGTGATCCTGCTTCCGATCTTGCTGGCCATCATCGTGTGCACCATCCTGTGGCCGCCCGTCCGGTGGATGCGCAACCACGGGGTCCCGGCCGCGGGGGCGTCGCTGTTGATGATGCTGGTCGGACTCGGGGTCCTCGGCGGGGTGGTCGGGCTGATCGTGCCGTCGGTCGTGGATCAGGCTCCCGAACTGGCAAGTCGTGCCACCGATGGCGTGGAACGTCTGCAGGAATGGGTGCAGGGTCCGCCGCTGAACTTCGACGACAAGCAGCTCGACAACATGGTCGACACCATCACCGGCCGGCTCCAGTCGAGCGCCTCGACGATCGCGGCCGGCGTGTTCAGCGGCGTCGGTACCGCCACCTCGGTTCTCATCACGATGTTCACGGCGCTCGTGCTGGTGTTCTTCTTCCTCAAGGACGGCCCGAAGTTCGTGCCGTGGCTCGACCGCACCGTCGGCAAGCCCTCCGGCAATCACCTCGGCGAGGTGCTGACCCGCATGTGGAACAGCCTCGGGGGCTTCATCCGGACGCAGGCGATCGTCAGCTTCGTCGACGCCGCGCTCATCGGTCTGGGCCTGTTCATCCTGGGTGTCCCGCTCGCCGGTGTGCTGGTGGTCATCACCTTCCTCGGCGGGTTCATCCCCATCGTCGGTGCATTCGTCGCCGGGGCCCTCGCGGTCTTGATCGCCTTGGTGTCCAACGGGCTGACCACCGCGCTCATCGTGCTCGGCATCATCCTCGCGGTGCAGCAGCTCGAGGGCAACGTGCTGCAGCCGTGGCTGCAGTCCAAGTCCATGGATCTGCACGCGGTGATCGTGCTCCTGTCGGTGACGCTCGGCGGCACGCTGTTCGGAATCACGGGCGCGTTCCTCGCGGTGCCTGCGGTGGCTTCCTTGGCCGTCGTCCTGCGCTACCTGAACGAGCAGATCGCCGAGCGGGCCGGCGAATCGTTGCCACCGACGAACACCCCGGTGACGACGCAGGTCGGCGTTCCGGACAAGGACCCGCCCACGGATCCGCCGAACCCGGTGAAGGGGTTGCTCGACCGCGACTGAGGCGCCCGATGCCACGCCCCGGCGGACTCCGCACCGCCTGCCGATAGACTGGGCGCCCGTGAGTCTCACCCTGGGAATCGTCGGTCTGCCCAACGTCGGTAAGTCGACCCTGTTCAACGCCCTGACCCGTAACGACGTGCTTGCGGCGAACTATCCGTTCGCGACCATCGAGCCCAACGTCGGCGTGGTCGAACTGCCGGACCGTCGGCTCGATCGTCTCTCGGAGATCTTCGGCAGCGAGCGGATCCTGCCCGCCACGGTGTCCTTCGTCGACATCGCCGGCATCGTCAAGGGCGCATCGGAGGGCGAGGGCATGGGCAACCAGTTTCTGGCCAACATCCGTGAGGCCGACGCCATCTGCCAGGTGGTCCGGGTCTTCGACGACGGCGACGTCGTCCACGTCGACGGTCGCGTCGACCCCTTCGCCGACATCGAGGTCATCGAGACCGAGCTGATCCTGGCGGACATGCAGACCCTGGAGAAAGCCATCCCGCGCCTGGAGAAGGACGCGCGCAAGAACAAGGATCTGGCCGAGACCCTGGCGGCCGCGAATAAGGCGCAGGAGCTCCTCGACAGCGGAAAGACGCTGTACTCGCAGAAGGATTCGTTCGACCTGGCGTCGGTGCGCGAGCTGCACCTGATGACCGCGAAGCCGTTCCTCTACGTCTTCAACTCCGACGAGGGCGTGCTGACCGACGACGCCCGCAAGGCAGAACTGCGTGCCGCCGTCGCACCGGCCGATGCGGTGTTCCTCGACGCCAAGGTGGAGAGCGAACTCCTCGAACTCGACGAGGAAGACGCGCAGGAACTGCTGGACTCCATCGGCCAGGACGAGCCGGGCCTGACATCGTTGGCGCGGGCCGGTTTTCACACGCTCGGTCTGCAGACCTATCTCACGGCCGGTCCGAAGGAATCGCGGGCCTGGACCATCCACCAGGGCGACACCGCCCCCAAGGCGGCCGGTGTCATCCACACCGACTTCGAGAAGGGCTTCATCAAGGCCGAGATCGTCTCCTTCGACGACCTCGACGCCGCCGGATCGATGGCCGCTGCCAAGTCCGCCGGCAAGGTCCGTATGGAGGGCAAGGACTACGTCATGAAAGACGGCGACGTCGTCGAGTTCCGGTTCAACGTCTGATCGAACGATGAGTTCCGTCGCGCCGAACGAAGAGCTCTACCTCGCCGGCGGATGCCTCTGGGGCGTGCAGGCGTTCGTTGCGACGTTGCCGGGCGTGACGTTCACCGAGGCCGGCCGGGCCAACGGCACGACCCTCACCCTCGACGGTGAGTACGACGGATACGCCGAATGCGTGCGGACCCAGTTCGATCCGAACCTCGTGAGCGTCGAGCAGCTCATGGCGTACCTGTTCGAGATCATCGATCCGTACAGCGTGAATCGACAGGGTCCCGACGTCGGCGAGAAGTATCGCACCGGCGTGTACTCCGACAGGCCAGAGCACCTCGAACAGGCGCGAGCCTTCATCGGTGCGCGCGACGACGCGGATCGCATCGCCGTCGAAGTGCTCCCGCTGACGAACTATGTCCGTAGCGCCGACGAGCACCAGGACCGGCTCGCGCGGTTCCCGGAGAGCGCGTGCCACCTCCCGCAGGAGCTGCTCACCAAGTACCGCGGCTGAACGTTCAGCATTAGGTATCGCTCAGCGATACCTAATGCTGAATTCACGCGCCATTGGCTCCCCGTCTCACATTCAACTGATGCCCAAAGACCGGACAGGTCGTATTCGTCGGGGGCGCCCACTAGCGTGGCGGTCATGCCCATCAAACTCGAGAACGTCGCCATCGCCGTGCGCGACCTCGACGCCGCGATCGCCTTCTTCACCGACCTGGGTCTCGACGTCATCGGCCGGGACACCGTGAGCGGGGAGTGGACCGACACCGCCGTCGGGCTCGACGGCAATCACGCGAAGATCGCCATGCTGCAGACCCCGGACGGGCACGGGCGCCTAGAACTCTTCGAGTACATCCACCCGGAGGCCGTCGAGACCCGGCCCACCCAGCCCAACGACATCGGGATGCATCGCGTCGCGTTTTCGGTCGACGACATCGACGCAGCCCTCGAAGTGGCGGCGCGGCACGGGTGTCATCCGTTGCGCGGCGTCGCCACCTACGAGGACCTGTACAAACTCACCTACGTGCGCGGCCCCAGCGACATCATCGTCATGCTCGCCCAGCAACTCTCACCGAGCTGACGTCACGGGATCCGGCCGAAGGGGTTGCCGCCGAACGGCAACGGAGAGCCGCCCGATCCGCTTCCGGACTCCGGCACCGTCGTCTCCTGCTTGTCGACGGCACTGCCCAGCTTCACCTCGACCGTGCGGGCATCGGAGCCCGAACCGATGGTCACCGGTACGGTCTCACCGGGCTTGTGGGTGAGGATCTGCGCCATGAGGTCGGCGTAATCGGCGACGGTGGTGTCCCCGATCTTGGTGATGACGTCGCCCTGCCGGATTCCCGCAGCCGCGGCGGGGCCGCCCTGCTGCACCGATGACACCGTTGCGCCCTCCGTCTGGTCGCCGGCCGACAGCGAACCCGACACGCCCAGAACCGGTTTGGTCGCCTCGCCATCCTGCAACAGCTGATTCGCGATGCGCTTGGCGGTGTTGATCGGGATGGCGAATCCCAGCCCGAAGGACTGCGGACCGCCGGACGCGGCCTGGCCGGTGTCCACCGCCGAGTTGACCGCGATGACCTGTCCCTGCAGATTCACCAGTGGCCCACCGGAATTGCCCGGGTTGATCGGGGTGTCGGTCTGCAGGCCGTTGTACACGGTGAGCGACGAACCGCTCCCGTCCCCGGCGGTCACCGTGCGCGACAGCGCGCTGACGATGCCGGAGGTCACCGTGTTGGACAGGCTGTCGGGGCTGCCGACGGCCACCACCTGCTGGCCCACCTTCAGCGCGTCCGAGTCGCCGAGCGCTGCCGGGGTGAGTCCGGATGCTCCCTCGAGCTTGATCACTGCCAGGTCGTACGACGGGGAGGTCCCGGTGACGGTCGCCTTGTGCTGGTGACCGTCGCCGGTGGTGACGACGATCGTGCTCCCGGAACCGGCGCCTGCGACGACGTGATGATTGGTCAGCACATATCCGTCGGGGGACAGGACGATCCCGCTGCCCACGGAGGTGCCGTTCGCGGTCTGCACCTTGATGTCGGCCGTCGACTTCGACGCCACGCTCGCGGCATAGGTCACCGAACCGGGTTGCGCGTCCGCGACATTGGCCGCCGCGGCCGACTGCGAGCTGAGGACCGGAACCGAGGCGGCGTCGTGCCCGAGCAGCGCACTGCCCCCGATGCCGACGGCGCCACCGAGTAGCCCGGCAAGCAACGCGGTCACGATGATCGGCTTGGTCACCCCGGCGCGTGGACGCGACACCGGTGGCATCGCCGGCGTGGGCAGGGGCGACGTGGGCGGCGGGGTGATGTGCTGATTCACCAACCAGGGACCCGGCGGTTGCGCCTGTCCGCGGGGCGGCACAAAGGGTTCGGTGATCGGATCGTGGTCGGGGGTCTGCGGCATGGGGGTCTGGGGCGTGTTCACGGCACCACGATGCCCGGACCTCATGTGAACAGGGCTACAGAAATCCTGCGGATTTCCTGACAAGCTCGACGCGGACTCTCAGGTGTTTCTGACCTGCGCACAGCGGATCTCCCGCCTGATCCGACGGGCCGGCGCGCGGGCCGGCGCTCGGCGAGGCTGCTAGCGTTCGGCCGATGGCAGACTTCGAGTTGACCGACGACGACCTGCGCGTCGTCGTGCGTTATGCCACGGAGTGGGCTGCAGAAGTACTGCCGGTCTTCGAGCGAGCGCTGCCCGGTGATGAGCGGCCGCGCGCAGCCATCGAGGCGGCGCGGCAATTCGTCGGCGGTGCACAGAGATCCGCGCTGCAGCGGACTACGGCGTTTGCGGCGCACCGGGCTGCGAAGGATGCGCCGTCGGAAGTCGCGCGACTGGCCGCACAAGCCGCCGGCGACGCCGCGGCGGCCGCCTATCTGCACCCGATTGCGAAAGCGCACCAGGTCGGGCACATCTTGCGGGCGCCGACGAACCGGGCGCTCATCGCCGAACTCGAGAGCGGCAACGACCCCGGTGTAGGCGACGAAGCGATCGAGGCCGTGTGTAGACGGACGCAGCCCGAACTCGTCGACGTGTTGTGCCGATACCCGGAACCGCGCGGTGGGGCGTCGCGATCCACGCATCTGATGGCCGATCTCGACAGGCGATTGCGGGCGTCGAGACGAACGACTTGGACGCCTGACTGAGACGACCGGCCGTTCGGTATCGCTCAATCACACTGCGCGGGAACGGGTTTGTGGCTCATTTGCCTGACAAACGACACTCGGCCATGGGAGTGTGTGATCTGGTCGGTGAGCAGTCCGGTTCACCGGCCGTCGAAGTCCGCTCATGTCGAAAGGTGTTCAGTGTCCTCGTCTGATATCGGTCTCACCGTCCTGTTCGCGTTCATCGGTCCGCTCCTGGCGCTGTACGCCAACGGCAGCTAGAAACGCCGGGGTCTCCAGCGGACTCCGTGATCCTCGCCGGCCGCACGGATTCGCACTGGTGGTCCGTGCGGCCGATGGCGTCACGGCGGACGCGTGTCACCTTCCGGGCGAAAGTTGCACATCGCGTGCCGATCGTCGTCGATACTGCACCGGTGACTCTTTCCAGACGAACCGTCCTCTCCGCCGTGACCGTGGTGTTGTTGTCGGTGGCCGGACTGCTCGTCCCGACACCGGCGGGCAGCGACGCCGCCCCCTCGGGCTGGCGTTACACGATGGTGGCGTTCAGCAATTCGAGTGCGCGCGACATGGATGTGTACGAGTCCACCGACGGCCTCGAGTACCGCATGGTGCGCAAGTCCGCCTATCGGCCGCCGACGGGGTACGTCCGAGACGCGAGCATCTTCCGGCACACCGACGGCTGGTACTACGTGACGTATACGACCGCCGACGGGGCCAGCATCGGTTTCGCGCGCAGCCGCGACCGCGTGAACTGGAGCTTCCTGTACAACTGGCCGGTGCCGCTGTGCTGTGCGTTCCTTCCGGGCACGGGTGACGGCCGGGGTCTCGGCTCGTCGAGCGGGCCCGGCTCCTCCGGGTCGGCGGGTTCGAGCGACGGTCCCTCGTTGTCGCCCTTCACGACCAAGGCCTGGGCTCCCGAGTGGTTCGTCGAGGGTGGCCGGGTCAGCGTGATCCTGTCGATGTCCACCGGGGGTGGCTTCGTCCCCTATGTGATGACGGCGCTCGATCCCGGGTTGCGGATCTGGAGCCCGCCCGTCCCGTTGTTGAGCATCGGTGCGGATCACATCGACACCACGGTCATCAAGGTCGGCCCGACCTACCACGCATTCACCAAGAACGAGACGAAGAAGTTCATCCAGCACGGGGTCGCGACGTCGTTGCTGGGGCCCTACCGCTTCGTGCCGCCGGGCAACTGGGGTCTCCTCGTCGAAGGGCCGGCGGTCGTCCAGCTTCCGAACGGTGCCTGGCGCATGTACCTCGACGCCTACCGGAACGGGCGCTATCTGTACTCCGACAGCACCGATGGAATGCGCACCTGGACGCCGGTGAAGCAGATCCCCGGGATCTCGGGGACGGTCCGTCACGTCGGGGTGATGCGCGAGCGGGCCTGACCGGGAGTACGTGCTCGCAACCGGGCACACGCTGCCCCGTGCGCGGCGGTCCGTCAACCGTCGTGCTCGGTGAGATTCGGCACCGTGCCGAGGCATCGACGGACACCTAGTCTCGGAGGAGTCGGGGTGTTTTGCCCGTTTCTCGAGAGGTTCAGATGAGTACACCTGCCCTGCCCGCCCTGGTCGATGTCGCCTGGTTGCGGGAACGTCTGGATGACCCCTCGCTGGTCATCGTCGACGCGACCACCCACCTCCCCATTCCGAAGGAGGGACCGTACGTCCCGCAATCGGGTGCGGAGTCCTATCGCGCGGAACACATCCCGGGCGCGGTGTTCGCCGACCTGCTCACCGACTTCGCCGACGCCGCGAGCGCCGAACCCTGGACGGTCCCGTCGTCGGAACAGTTCGCCTCTGCGGCTTCGGCATTGGGCATCGGCGACGGAGCCACCGTCGTGGTCTACGACCAGCTCGAGGGATTCTGGGCCACGCGTTTCTGGTGGCACCTGGGCCTCGAGGGGTTCGACGCCGTGACCGTGCTCGACGGCGGGCTGCAGGCATGGAAGGCCGCCGGTGAGCCGGTGACCGATGCCGAGTCGACCGCCACTCCGCGCAGCTTCAGCGGGACGCGCCGCCCCGAACTCCTGCGGTCGACCGCCGATGTCGCTGCGTCGCTGGATGATCCGTCGACTCTGCTGGTCAACGTCCTCGACGAGGCGACCTATCGCGGCGAAACCACCACGTACGCGCGCCAGGGTCACATCCCCGGGTCGGTGAATCTGCCGGTGTTCTCGATCCGCAACGCCGAGACCGGCGATCTTCGACCCCTCGACGAATTGCGCCGGGAATTCGAGGCGGCCGGGTTGCTGGCCGACGACACCAAGGTCGTGACCTACTGCGGCGGCGGGATCGCGGCTACCGGAATCGCCCATGCACTCGCGCTCGTCGGTCGCGACGATGTCGCGGTGTACGACGGATCGATGACCGCCTGGGCCAACGACCCATCGCTCCCGCTGGTCACCGGATCCGAGCCTCGCTGACGACGCCTCTGCTCCCTGGGGTGCCTCAGGGAGCAGAGCGCACGTCTCAGCCGACGGTGATCGCGTCCAGGCGCTGCCTGATGAAGTCCCCCGAGACCACCGGCTCGAGTCCGGCGCGGCGCCCGACAGGCGGGGCGAGGGGAGAGACGAGCGCGTCGTGGTCGAGCTCGTAGAAGAAGATCAGCGAGACGAGGTCCTCGGCCGGTGCGTCGGATTGCGGTGGGAGGACGCGGTGCCGACCCGCGGGCCAGCGTCCGGCCGACCAGTATTCGAGGATGTCGCCGATGTTGACGGTCAGGGCCTCGGGGTTCCACGGCGCGTCGGCCCAGCCGGACTGCTCGCTGTAGACCTGTAACCCACCGGCGCCCGGCTCACGGTCGAGAATGGTGACGGTGCCGAAGTCGGTGTGCGGTCCGATGCGGAACTGGCCGGGTTCAGGATGTCCGACGTCGTGCAGCGGCGGGTAGTGGTTGATGTTGGACGACCACGTCGGGTTCGACGCGAGGTTCCGGAACGGGTTGTCCGCACCGGCGAGGCCGAGCGCGGCGGCCATCAGCCCGAGCAGGTCATCGGACAGCTTCCTCATCTGAAAAGTCCACGCGGTGAACAGTTCCCGGAGTTCGGGTGTCTCGTCCGGCCACACGTCCGGAGCGAACCAGTACTCGTCGATCTCGGATGTGCCCACCGGTGTCTGCGCGCCGGAGGTGAACGATTCCTTGAGATCCGGCGGAGTCTCGGTGCCCTCGGAGAAGCCGTTGGCCTCCTTGCCCGGTCCGATCCAGCCGCGACCGCCGACGCCGACGGAGTACTTGGTCTTCACGTCGGTGGGGAGAGCGAAGAAGCGTCGGGCGGCCGCGCGAAGGGACCGCGGCAACTCGGGATCGAGCCCGTGCCCGGTGACGAGGAGGAACCCGGCGCGTTGCAGTGACTCGTCGACGGCGGCGCACACCCGTTGTGCGGCAGCTCCTCCGGAGTGCCACTCGCTGAGGTCGACGGTGAGGACGGGGCTGTCGGTCATGCCTTCCGCTCCGGCGCGTCGGCGGGAGCGATCCCGATGTCCTCGTTCCACACCGCCGGATTCGCCGCGATGTACGACGACATCATCGTCGTGCATCGCTCGTCGTCGAGCACGATGACCTCGGTCCCGTGATCCCGCAGCCAGTCCTCACCGCCGTAGAAGGAGGTGTGCTCGCCGATGACCACCGTGCCGATGCCGAACTGACGGATGAGACCCGAGCAGTACCAGCACGGTGACAGGGTCGTCACCATGATCGTCGAGGCGTAGTCCTGCTGCCGCCCTGCGGCGCGGAACGCATCCGTCTCACCGTGTGCCGACGGGTCGTCGGCCTGCACACGCCGATTGTGGCCCGCGCCGAGCACGGTGCCGTCCGAGGCGAAGAGGGCCGCGCCGATCGGGATGCCGCCCTCGGCCAGGCCCTGACGTGCCTGCTGGTAGGCGACATCGAGCATCCCGGAGAGGTCGAGACCGGCGCGGTCGGGGAGCGAGAGCGTCATGCAGTCGAGAGTGCCGTGCGGCATCGGCAGCCGCAACTGACAGATCGTCGCCCTGCAGAGGACGTGGCCAGTGCATAGTGTCTCGGTCCATGACAACCGGCCGACACCCGACGATCACCGTCACGCCGACGCTGCGAGAGATCCTCGACAACGAGCTCGCCGCGGCGGAGCCACGGATTCTCAGCGGCCACGAGCACCTCGACGCGCCGGTGCGTTGGGTGCACTCGAGCGAGATCTACGAGATCGGACCGCTGCTCACCGGTGGCGAGCTGTTGCTGACGACGGGACTCGGGTTGCGTGGGCTCGACGCGGGAACCCGCAAACACTACATCCAGGACCTCGCGCAGCGTGGCGTCGCGGCGGTGGCGATCGAGGTGGGCCGCACGTTCGAGAGCGTGCCCGAGGAGATGGTGCGGGCCGGCTCGGTGGCCCGGCTGCCGATCATCGAGTTGCGGTCAGTGGTCCCGTTCATCGATGTGTGCCGCGCGGTCAACACCTCGATCGCCGCGCGTGAGGTCGACGAACTGCGTCTTCGCTCCACGCTCGTCGACGCACTACACGACGACCTGGCGGCGGGTGCCGGCGTCGCACCCATGCTCGGTCATCTCTCCGAGATCCTCGGTGCCCCGGTCGTTCTCGTGTCCACCTCCGACGCGCTGCTGTCCGCACACGGCGTCGACGACGACTCAGCGGCGTGGCGGATCGTCGACCGGGCCGTGGCCGAGGCCGTGGTCCTCAGCAAGGGGCGTCCGATGGCGCGGCTGGTCGTGGGCGAGCGTGCCGACGGCGGCCCGAATCCGTTCGCCGAGAGCCTGCTGCGCGCGGCTGCCGGTCCCGTGGCGGTCGGCCTGACCCGTACCGGTGTCCGCGGATCGGCCCTGGCCGCGCGGCTCGTCGAAGATCTCGTCGACGGCAGGCCCATGCGGCCCGCGGACCTGCGGACACGTTTGGCCGGCGCGGGGGTGTCCGTGGCGGGACCCACCGTGGTGGTGCCCCTGGCAGCCGAAGCTCCCGACCCGCGGATGGCCGACGCCGCGGTCGCCGGGGCCGCGCTGGATTCGGTGGCGCGCAGCATCGTCGACGCCACGGTGTATGCATTGGTCGCGGTGCCGGCCGGTGGCGGCCAGGGCACTCCCGATCCGGTCGACCGAGTGGTGTCGTCACTGGTACCACGGGGCAACCGGCTGCCAGGCGCCACCGTCGTGGTCGGAACTCCCTGCCGCCTGGACGATCTCGGGCCGGGCACGGATACGGCGGCCGTCCTCTCCGAGTCGCTGCGCCGATGCGGGCGACAACTCGGGCTCGCGGCGTCGACCGCCGCTCGCCTCGGGACGGATCGCCGGGTGTTCACCTCTCGCGAACTGCTCGCCGACGATGCCGTCCGCATGCTCGACCCCGCGGTCCGCGCGGAGCTCCGGTCACTGGTGGAACCGCTGGTGTCCAACGATGAACGCTCGTCGTCCGATCTGGTCCGGACGCTGGCGGTGCATCTGTCGAACGGGTGCAGCGCGACTCGGTCGGCCGCGGCGCTGCACATCGGCAGGCAGAGTCTCTACCAGCGCATCGAGCGTATCCGGACGGTTCTGGGTTTCGACCCCACCGAACCGGCCGTGTACGCCTCGATGATGCTCGCGCTGCGATCGCTGACGGCTGACATTCACCAGTTGTAGTCGAGGAACTTGCCGTCGAAGGTCACGATCACCCGGTCGCCGTTCGGGTCCGGCCGGCGTTCGAAACCGATCTTGAAGTTGATCGCGCTCATGATGCCGTCACCGAATTCCTCGTGGATGAGTTCTTTGAGCGCGGGCCCGTAGACGGCGATCGCCTCGTGGAAGCGGTAGATGGTGGGATCACTCGCCACGGCATCGTCGGCCACACGTGTGGGCTGCTGACGCAGGCTCTCCGCGACACCTTCGCCGAGACCCAGCAATTCCACGACGGCGGTGGCTTTCGCGGCCGGGACCGGGTGTTTGCCCAACAACGCCGCGACGGTCCAGACCAGGGGGGCGTCGATCTTCTCGGCGATCGTCGCCCAGGTGAGTCCCTGGCGTATCCGTGCGGCGTTGATCAGCTCTGCGGCATCGGCTTTCGGCATGATCGGGGTGGTCATCGTCATCTCCATCGATAGTGTTGGACCACATCCACATTGCCCATCGGCGCGCGTGGTGCCAAGTCGACGCAGCAACATTCGGCAGTGTTCACACGAACGACATGTGGTTAAGCGCCGCCGGCGTCATCTGAATTTCACACCGCGACGTGGCGGGAGTGAGGTCGGTGTAACAGGGCGACTCGTCGATGACACCGGACGGTCATGTGACCTCGGTTCCATGGGGCCCGACAAACTGAGGAATTCGAGGAGAACCACATGTCCTATGTGAAACCGTCCGAATTCGCGGTGAAGATGGTCGACGCCGGCGAGTCGAAGGCGTTCATGTCCACCCGCGACACGCTGATCAGAGCATTCATGGCCGGCGCGATCCTGGCTCTGGCCGCGGCGTTCGCGGTGACGGTCACGGTGCGAACCGGTGAGCCGCTGCTGGGGGCAGTGCTGTTCCCGGTCGGGTTCATCCTGCTCTACCTGATGGGATTCGACCTGCTCACGGGCGTGTTCACGCTGGTGCCGCTGGCATTGCTCGACAAACGTCGAGGCGTGACCGTCCGGTCGATGCTGCGCAACTGGGGCCTGGTGTTCGTCGGGAACTTCCTCGGCGCCATCCTGGTCGCGGTGATGATGGCGGTCATCCTCACCTATGGGTTCAGCGTCGCACCCGACGAAGTGGGGCAGCAGCTCGGCGAGATCGGGCACAGCCGCACCGTCGGGTACGCCGAGCACGGGGCGGCCGGCATGCTGACGCTGTTCATCCGCGGTGTGCTGTGCAACTGGATGGTGTCCACGGGCGTCGTCGCCGCTTTGATGTCGACGTCGCTGCCCGGCAAGGTCATCGGTATGTGGATGCCGATCATGCTGTTCTTCTACATGGGCTTCGAGCACTCGATCGTCAACATGTTCCTCTTCCCGTCAGGTCTGATGATGGGTGGCGACTTCTCCATCGCCGACTATCTCGTGTGGAACGAGATCCCCACGGTGATCGGCAATCTCGTCGGCGGACTCACCTTCGTCGGGCTGACGCTGTACCTGACGCATGTCCGGACCGCCCCGGATCGTCGACCTCCCGCCCACGATGCGACGACCGAGGTCGACGTCGCCGCGCCGGTTCGTACGACCACCTAGTCCGTCACCGACAGGGTCAGGCGGCTGTCACCGAATCCGGCTCCGAAGGATTCTCCTGCAGGGCGCGTGCGTACCAGGCGCCCAGTCCGAGGAGGATGAGTCCGGTCACGATGAACACGATGACGCGGAAGATGCCGTCGAGGGTGGCCAGGTCGAACAGGAACAGCTTGGCGATCGCCGCGGCGACGAGGACAAGGCCTCCGGTGACCGCGGCGGTGCGTGCCGCGCCGCTGCGACGTCGGGCATATGCGAGCGCCGCGCCGGCGAGCACCATCCAGCAGGTGGTCGCCAGAACATGTCCGGCCAGGAACCCGTCTGGCCCACCGATGAGGACACCTGCGGTCACACTGATCACGGTGAGCGCATAGACGACGACCATCCCGGCGGCGATGTGGGCTGCGCGAGAAAGCGCCTCGTCGGTGAGGCGCACCCAGCCCGCAGCCAGGACGAGCGCTCCAACAGCCGCGAACAGGCTCGCGACAACGATCTCCAGGTTCGCATCGCGTCCGATCAGGTCGGCGTCGGCGAGCACGTACGGAGGCGCCGCGTGGAGCAGGGCCGCGAAACCGATCGCCCAGATGACCGAGCTGCCGGCGAGAAGCACACGCGAGGTCGTCGACCACGTCCGTGCCACGAGACCGGTCACCGTGGCCAATCCCAGCAGTACGGCGACCGCCACCGTGCCGTCGAAGGTCTCGAGGACCGCGACGAACAGCAGGAGAAGTGCGGTGGCGGACCAGATCTGGGCGACGGTGTCGGGCACGAACCGGGCGCGGGTGCCCGAGAGCGCCGAACCGATCAGCACGGTGCCGATGAGCGCGAGGGCGATGGAGGCCTGGAGGATGACCGCGCCCGGCAGATGCATCGCCGAACCGGCGAACAGTGCCGGGATGGTGGTCGCACTCGCCAGGCCCGCCATCGCTTCGGGGAACGCCGTGGTGGGCATGGCCAGCAGGGCGCCGCCGACTGCCAGCACGACGACCACGACGACCGCTGTCGCGAAGACCGGGTCGGAGTCCCCGGGCGCACCCCATCCGACGACGCCGGAGAGGCCGACCAGGGTGAGCGGGATCGTCGGGGCGGCCAGCCGCACCGCGTGCAACCAGATCCAGTCGCGACCGAGCTGGACCCACGCCGACGCGGCGCAGAGCACCACCATGAACGCGATCAGGGTCGTGTCCAGTCCGCCGGTGAGGACCGGTGCCAGGACGATGAGTGGCACCACGACCAACAGACCCAGGTGTTCGCTGCGCCACCGGTGGGCCAGCACGAGACCACCCGCCGCGACGAGGCCGGCGACGCCGAGGCCCGGGACGATCGGTAGCCACTCGTAGATCTTCGTCGCGGCGAGGACATCGAGGTAGCCGGTTGCGATTCCCGTGGCGGTCAGGGCAATGGCACCGATCCGACCGTCGGTGCGGCCGCGCAGCCACATTCCGCCGGCGACGAGTGCGGTGGCGAGCACCGCGCCGCCGGCGACGCGGAATTCCGGACGGAGGATTCCGGCCTGCGCGGCCAGGACGAGGAGCAGCGCTACACCGATGAGCGTCACGCCGACGCCGGCGGTGGCGAGGATCTTGCCGATGAGCCCGCGTTCGGCGGCCGCGCCGATACGGTCGGACATCGACGGTGCGGGTGGTCGAGGCGGCGGGGCGGCCGACGGTCGGGGCGGTCGGTACGACGGCATGGTCGTCGGACGAGGCATCTGCGGTGACACCGCGGCGCCCGCCGGATTCGGGGGAGCGGCCGGGGGCCGATGGGGTGGTGAGAACGGTGGCGCCGGCGGGGCCCACGCCGTCACGGTCGGCGGAGTGAAGCCGGGAGGCGGTGTCTGTATCTGCGTCGGTGTCCGGGGCGCGGGTCGCGGGGCGGTGCTCGTCTCGCGGGCGGGTTCGAGCGGCTCGGCGACGATGCGCCGTAGCTCTGCGAATTCGGCTGACACGGTGGACATCTGGCGCGCGATGGCGTCGAACTCGGTCGAGATCCGCGCGAGCGTGGCAGTACTCGGATCGCCGCCGAACATGCTGCTGGGAGAGGTCATGCTCCGACGATGACCGAGCGCGTCCCGGCACGGATGAGTAGTCCTACCCAGACGGCGTGGGGACTTCGTGTGATCAGACGGGTCGTGCTGTTCCCGGGCGTCCTCGGCTGACGCAGCGGCTCGTGGGCCGGCGACCGCGGGCGGTTACTGTTGGGCCATGCCTGCGCAACGGGTGCGAATAGACAAGACCACACCGCAGGTCTATCGAAAGCTGATCGCGGTGTCGGCCGAGGTCGCCGCGGCCGCCGAAGCGATCGGGTTGAGCCGCTCGCTCGTCGAGCTGGTGAACCTGCGGTGCTCGCAGCTCAACGGCTGCGCCTACTGCATGGATCTGCATGCGCAACTGGGCCGTTCCGCGGGTCTGTCGACGCAGCAGATCGACGTCATCGCGGGGTGGCGCGACGCGCCGGACCTGTTCGACGATGTCGAACAGGCCGCCCTGGAGATCGCCGAACTGGTCACCGAGCTGCCCGCGCACGACGCCGCCGACCTGGCCTACGACCGGGCCACAGACATCCTCGACACCGAACAGACCTCGGTGCTGATCTGGGCGGCGGTGACCATCAACGCGTTCAACCGCATGTCCATCGTGAGCGGTTATCGGCCCAGACCCGGACGGTCTCCGCGCAAGGCGGCGGCACCGTTCGCGAAGGACGCGAACGGCTAGGAGGCTGCTGAATTATT
>NZ_LIYC01000032.1:0-56767 GCF_001418765.1 Gordonia sp. HS-NH1 | reverse complement strand
ATCAAACTGGCCGTTGACACGGTCTGTGGCTTGCCCTCACCCGCTGATCTGCCGGAAGGCCCCCGTTGCTCGCCCTCTTCGTTGTGTGTCCTCGCCGTGGAGATGTCCGCGGTCGGTGTCGTCTCGTGGGCATTGAGCATGTCGTCGGGTGTGGCGAGAAGCAGGCATCGGCACCGGTTTCACCCGCTGAGTGGGTTGCTGGGTGTGCTCACCGCCGACGGTTGGCACCCGGGTCGTCCGTATCGCTCGCTATGCGCCCCGCTCGCGGGCTTTCGACCCCTGTAGGTGTCCGCCAACCGTCTACGGGCGTCTGGGGGCTTACAGGCGACACCCTCACCTGCGGATGGCGTGGCGCCGGGTCGGCATTTGGATCTGGTGGGCGGCGGGTGGGTTCACGCTCCGCCAAAATCGCCGCGCGACAACGACTCCCGCGGCGCGGATTGAGGACTTTCGACGGCCGGACGGCCCTGTGAGGCGCTCGACGGGCTCTCAGGGCGCAGAAAACCGCTGTTCAGGGGCGGTTTCGGGCACCCCGGCAGGGTACGGTTCAACGGCGCGCTCGGCCGGCGACAGTACGGGGCGGTGCCCTGCGTGATCTACCCGGGGAGGGGTGACACCCCCCGTGCCGGACGCGACGAGACCCCGACACCACACGAGGCAGTATCGGGGTCTCAGATCGACGTACACGGCTAACCGTCAGTCGGCGAGGTATCGGCCGAATCCCTTGCCGTCACGGCTGACCCGGTTTCCTCCGGTCCTCGGCGGCGGACGGTGCTCGCGACCGTCGGCGGCGTCCTCGTTGTCGTGATCGGCGACAGTGTCCCGGCCGCGTTGCGCGCGCTCACGGTCCGCCTCGGCCGCGGTATGCGGTCGATCCCGCATCGCATCGTCGAGGTAGCGGCCAAAGCCCCGCGCGTGTCCCTCGTGGTCGTCGTAGAGCGCCATCACTTTCCACCCTTTCGATTGTCGAGGTCGGCAGCACCACGCGGTGCCGGTCGCTGCGCTTCGCTGAGGTCGACCCACCATCGCAGTGCCTCGTGAGACCCCTTGTCTGCCAGCCACCCCGGCGCAGTGGACCCCTCCCACTGCGACCCCTGGGTACGGGCCTCGGCCTGCGGGCTGTTGTGCGCGCGCGCCTCCGCGTCGGTGAGGAATGCGCCAGAGCGCACCCGCGGCGGCGACACCACGCGGAGTACACCGTCATGGACCTCGAACCCGCGGTCGAGCACAGCGGCAACCCATTGGCGTACCGCCTGCACGTTGTCCCAGCGGGATACCGACGACCGCCACAGCCGCACCGCGGACAGCGCGCCGTCGTCGCCGTTGTCGATCACCTCGTCGAGAGTGACATCGACCGACAGCGCGGCCAGCTTCAGACGCTCGTGTGCCTGCACCGTGTCAGACAGGACACCGTGTGCCTCGTCGAGCACCGCGGCATCGATCTCGTCGAGGACTCCGCGGACAGCGGACAGCGCGCGGTCTGCGGCTTCCTTCTGAATCGTCAGGCGCAGGCCCATTTCGACGTCCTGGTCGACATGGTCGATTCGGCTGTGCTGCCACGTCAGGATCGGTCCCAGAACCTCGGGCACCCGTTCCTTGCGTTCGGCGGCGTCGAGCGCAGCACCAGCGGCGGCGGTGGTGCGGGCTCGCAGGTTGTCGACCGCGATTTGCTCTGACAGCTCCCGGCTCTCCTCGGCGACCCGGGCGAGCGACCGGGACAGTGCGCCATCGACCCGGTCGAGCCGCACGAGGTCGAGCACCGCTGCGCCGATCTCGCCAGCTTCGACCAGCTTCAGCGTCGGGGGGTGCGGCGGCACGGTCCTCGGCACCCTCGGGGTGACGCTGGCCCTTGCGGTCTCGTGGGCCATGCGCGCGTCGGAGTTGCGCGCGGCCGTGTTCGCGTTCATCCGCGCCATAGCGGCGCGCTCGGGCATCGCGGTCCCGGCGTCGTTGTGGCCGCGCTTGCGGGTGAACGCCTCATCGCTCGGCGGCGCAGCGGGATCGTACGGGTCATGGGGGGGTCTTGGTCATGGTGTCCTCTCATTCTCCGGCCGTGCGGCCGGTGGTCTCGGTGTGTGCGGTCTCGTGCTCGGCGACCCGGGCCGCGTAATCGGCGTCGGTGTCGCTCGGCCAGCGGTAGAGCGGGTGCCACGTGGTGCCCGGCATCGGGTTCCTTATCTGCCGGTCGCAATAGCGCTCGAACTGCGCGCGGCGGGCCATCTGCCGCTCGACGTCCTTGGCTCGACGGGGTCCGCTGCCTCCCGTACTCGCGGTCATCGCTGCGCCTCGCGGGGAGCGATTCCGGGGTCTCTTTGGAGGGTCTGAACGACTCGAAATCCTGGCGCCGTCCAGCCCCTTAGGAAACCTAAGACGGACGGCGTCAGAAACGCGCCGGTCCGAGTCTGGGGAAGTCTGGGACCGTCCGAGTGTCTGGACGGCGTCAGAAATCCGCCCTGAACTGCGACGATGGGGCGATTCGAGTCTGGGGAAGTCTGGGACCGTCCGAGTGTCTGGACGGCGTCAGAAATCCGCCCTGAACTGCGACGATGGGGCGATTCGAGTCTGGGGAAGTCTGGGACCGTCCGAGTGTCTGGACGGCGTCAGAAATCCGCCCTGAACTGCGACGATGGGGCGATTCGAGTCTGGGGAAGTCTGGGACCGTCCGAGTGTCTGGACGGCGTCAGAAATCCGCCCTGAACTGCGACGATGGGGCGATTCGAGTCTGGGGAAGTCTGGGACCGTCCGAGTGTCTGGACGGCGTCAGAACGGTTCGGCGAATCCTGGGACCGTCTGGCACCTTGGACGGTGCCAGAAATTTCCCTCTGACCTGCGAAAACGATCATTTTCCCGACTCTTCGTCATCGTTGCTGGACTTGTCGCGGTTGACGCTCAACGAGATCGTTGTCGGCGCGAGCGAATAGATGTGCTTCGATCGCATCTGCCCGCGCTTGGTCTTGTACTGCTGAGCGTCGACAACGAGGCGACCGTGCGACACGAGGCGATCGAACTCGGCCCGCGCTCGGGTCGAGTTTCCGCCGACAAGGTCGATAGCCGCGGTCTTGGTCAGCCCGTCCGGGTTATCGCGGAAGACCTGCAACAGCTCGTCACGCACTCGCGTGTCTGGCGAAGGTGCGACGGCCACCGCGACCCGGCGATGCCCCAGCGGCCCGTCGACCCGGTCGAGCACCACCCGCATGGGGTGCCCGTCGTGGCCGTTGCGCATCTTGCCGCGGGTCGGGTCCGACGAGAGCTCCAACCGGTTCGGATCGCGTTCGGGGTCGCGGACGGTGAGTACCCATTCGACATCAAGTTTCGCCTTCTTGGCACTGCCACCGCGCGCGCGTTCGCCACCGTGCCCTGCATGGTCGGCGTAGACCAGCGTGAATCCGGCCCGCTTCAGTGGCAGGGTCACCAGCCGGTCGAAGTCGGCCCACGTGTCGTTCGAGTTCTCCTCACCGCCAACGAAGGCGCTCAGTGTGTCCACGATGACGACGTCGAGCCCGTCGAGTTCGTCGTCGAGGTCGCTCACGAAGTCCACGAACTCCGCTGCGCCGATCGGCGTGGACAGCGCTCCCCACGTCGGCGCGGAATCGGTGAGGGTGACGACGTGGAAGCGAGGCAAACCCGACGGCGCGGCCAGCTTGTCAAGCGTCCGGTGCCACCACCGCGGACCCAGCTCGCCGTCGATGTAGAGCACATGCACCGGCCGGGACAGCCTCCGCGACCGACCGGACTCATCGACATCGAGCGCGGAACGGCCCAATGACCAGTTGACCGCGCAGTGAGCGAGCAGAATCGACTTCCCCGCTCCAGACACCGACGTCAGCTTGTTGACCGCATCCATCTCAAAGATGCCGGTCTCCAGCCACTCACGTGGCGGAAGCGGTTGCGCGCGGAGCGATTCGAGGTCGAGTAGACCGGCCGACGCCGGGCGATTGTCCGCGTCGCCCGCGTCGTTGAGACCAAGACTCCGTCGAAACTGCGCTAGCTCGTCGTCATCCTCGGGACCACCCGCTACGGCGGCCGCGCGCCTGCTGAAACCCCCGGACCTCGCCGCGTGGGTCGGTGATCCCCAAGGTCTCGGTAATGCGTGCCAGCAGGCCGTCCCATGGCGACGACACCGGCTCACCAGCCCCTCGACGGCGAGGACGTCGACCACGATGCTCTGAAACTCACGCATAGCGTGCTCGACAGACCGACCGATGGCCTCGCCAGACCGCTCGCGTCGGTCCAACTCACCGACGAACGCGGCACCCAACACCATGAGGCAACTCGGCAGACCGGCGTCGCCTTCCAGCGCCAACCGCACCGCGTGCGTTACCGAGTTGTGGATGGTCGGGTGCAGACTCCCGGTGAGGGCGGCCGCGTAGGTTCGCGGATCCCCAATTACCGACAGCATCGCCACTGACGGCTCGCCGTTGGGGAACTGACAAAGCACCGCGGCCAGGTCGGACTCCCCAATGAACGCTTCGCCACCGGTGGTGTGACGCCGCGGGATTCGATCCCGTGCGCGCAATGCGGTCGCCGCGTCCGCGGGCAGCTCCGCGATCGGTCGGCGCAGCTCTCCGAACCGATACAGCTCACCGGTGTCCGGGTGGACCGAACCGGGTCCCACCAGATAGCCCTGCGAGTGCGTGCGCACCGCGTCGATACCGCTGTCCTTCGGTCTCGACAGCGCCGACCTACGGGCGTCGTCGGGCAGCCTGTAGACCAGGTGGCGGCCACCCTGACCAGTCACAACCGTCAGTGTGTCTGGCAACTCGACGGCGGCGGCGAACGTCGCGAACTGCTGTGCCGCATGAGGTTTGTACTCGTCGAGGTCGAGCACGGCGATGCCAACGGGCGGCCGCCAGCCGACCCCGGTCACCCGCGGGCTCGCGTCGGCGTAGTCGGCCATCTCCGCGAACCCCGGGTCATCGACCGTCACGAAGTCGTAGAACCCGTGGGGGGTGGTCGGGGTGGTCGGCTCCTTGCCAATGAGCGGGCCGACGGTCGCGTCGGCGATAGCGCGTGCGATGGTGGCGAAGTGTCCGACGATCGACGTATCGTCGAGTCGGGCAATCTCCTGCTCACCGCTCAGCGCGGCGACGGGGCTCGGTGGGGCAGCCGGGCCCCGTTCCTCATTTTCGGACAAGGTTTCTCCTGTGTGTATTGCGCGCGAACGGATTACGCGCGGTTGCTGGCGTGACTGACGGCCCCGGGGCAATGGGCGGGCGGCGAGCGGTCAGGTCGTGCGGTCAGCCAGCGACGAGCGTCGCGGCCTTGCGCTGCGCGATGTAGAGATCCAGGTCTCGGCGGTCGTACCGGAGCCGATTCCCGATCAAGTAGGACGCCGGACCTGCGCCAGCCGAGCGGAGGTTGTAGAGCGTCTGCCGCGATCCCGAGGTAGGCGGCGGCTTCGGTGACGGTCAGTGCGTCGTTGGTGTCGTTCATGGTTGGTCTCCCTGGTTGTGTCCGGCGGTCATCGGAGCGGTCTGAGATCAGTTAGACACGCCGAAACACGTTTGTCGAAAGTGCCTGTCTGTCAGTGCAATTGATGTCAACCGTGACAACTTGCATCGGTGCTGGCAGGAGGCAGATGGAACGGTTGTCGATCAACCGTGACAACCTCGCGTGAACTGGGAAAACAGTTCTCAAATGTGATGTACGGCACAGTTTGCGCCCGACCTCCTAAAGTGGGTCCGCGGTTACGATCGCTTCATGTCGATCACCCCCGAATCTGTCCCGACCAAGCGCGTCACGGGTGCCCGCGTCGAGGACCGTTGGCGACGTCGGGACGGGTCTCCGTCGGCCCGCGACGGGCAGGGAATGCGCTATCTGGCGCGATACGTCGGCACCGACGGCCGCGAGCACACGAAAAGCTTTAGGGACAAGGCGAAGAAACAGGCCGAAGCATGGTTGCGCGAACAGTCGGCCGCGGTGGTGCGCGGCGAATGGGTGGACCCGTCGAAGTCGGCCGTCACGGTCGGCGAGGTTGCAGAGACCTGGCGCGCGGGCAACAAGGCGAAGACGGCCGCGACCGAGGCGAGCTATGAGAACGTGTGGACCAAGCACGTCAAACCACAGTGGGGGCATGTCCCGCTGGCACAGGTCGACCACGATGAGATCGTTATGTGGGTCGGCGGACTCACCGACGGCACCGCCGAGACGTCTGACCGCAAGCTCTCGGCGTCGTCGGTCCGGCACTGCCACGCGGTGCTGCATCAAATCCTCGGGCTCGCAGTGCGGTCGAAGCGGCTGCGGTCGAATCCTGCTAGCGACGTCCCGCTCCCCGCAATGACGCGAACTGACAAGGTGTTCCTCGACCCCGCCGAGATCGAACGGCTCGGACGCGCAGCCGACTACCTCGCCGCGACGCGGTCGGCCCGGATCGCCGCGGGCAAGGCGAGCAAAGCGTCCGCCGACTGGTCGGCCGTCGAAGCCCCGGTCTCAGCGAATGGTCTCGCGCTGCGGGTGCTCGGTCTGTGTGGCTTGCGCTTCGGCGAGCTTGCCGGTCTGCGGGTTTCGAGGGTTGAGCTCGACAAGCGACGTCTCATCATCGACACCGCCGTCTCTGAGGTCTCGGGGCGCGTGGTCGTCGGCGTGCCGAAGAATCGCAAGACGCGCGAGGTTCCCATACCAGCGGCGTTGGTCGATCCGTTGCGGGTCCAGATCACTGACCGTGATGCGGGGGAGTACGTGTTCACGACTACTGCCGGTGGGCCGTTGCGCCGCGGGAACTTCAGCAAGCGCGTGTTCGCTCCGGCGCGGGACCTCGCGGGCGTCGACGGCGACGCGACTCTGCACTCGCTGCGCCACTCGTTCGCGTCGATCACGCTCACGTCGGGCGTCCCGCCGAAGCAAGTTCAGGACTGGATGGGGCACCATTCGCTGAAGCTCACGGCCGACGTTTACGGACACTTGTTCGCGTCGGAGACTGACCGCGCGCTCTCGCTTCTAGACCGTGCGATCAGTGGCAACAATTAACCGCGAACGACGTAGTCTCGGTCCCGCCATTTCCCAAACAGGTCAGGATCACGACGCACCCCTAGGTCGTATCGCACCGCTCTCCGGGTCTCACCGAGGTCACCGAACGCGTCGCGGCGCGGGTTTGCTGGCGGTTCGCCGACGACCGCATCCTCGACTGCGATGTAGACGTCTAGCCAGGTTGGAAACAGCTCCCGTTCCATCGAGAGAGAGACCCTCATCGACGCCACCAGCATCGTTCGTTCGTACTGGTCCTTGAATCTCTGTGCTGTGTCATTCAGCTCCGTGACCTTCTCGGGTGTGACGGTCGGCAAGTCGAGGTAGCGGCTGTAGGTCTGTGTCAGGGCGTGAAAGGTTCCGAAAAGGGCATCGTAGGCTTCGAACTTCGTGTGTCTCAGCCAATCCCGATGCGAACGCCTGCTCTCCGCTCCGGTCGTGAGTAGGACGCTAAACAACGCAACCAGCGGCGCAGCCAACCCGAGCCCGACGAAAGCCCACAACGGCACGGAACTATCCATGGGGCGAATAGTACGAAACAGGAGCGCCAAGTAACGCCCGACGAGAGGTTCACGTGTTTCGTACTGCGGACTGGTTGCGGACTGCAGACCTATCGGTCTCAGCGCTTGCGAGGCGTTGGGCCTTTGAACTGCGATTATATGGTGCGCGCAAAGGGATTCGAACCCCTGACCGCTGGTGTGTAAGACCAGAGCTCTACCGCTGAGCTATACGCGCGTGCCGTGCCGACGTTCGTGGCGCTGCGCACCCGAATTTAGTCGGTTCGGCGCCGATCGCCCAAACCGGGTCTGACCGCGGCCGGTGATGTGGGTCGCCGGCCCTTCGAGGCTCGTCGCTTGCGCTCCTCGCACCTCAGGGAGCAAAGGGTTGCTCATGCGCTCGCACCTCAGGGAGCGGGCGGTCAGGCGAAGACCGGCGGAAGGGCGATGACCATGACGGCGCCCCAGATCACGTGGGTGATCGCGGGTGCGAGGATGCCTGCGGTGCTGCGTCGGAGGATCGCGCACACGGTGCCTAGCACCGCGCCGGCGAAGCCGAGCATCACATTGCCGCTGGCCATGGTGACCAGCACGTAGATCACCGTCGACACGAGGATCGGGTTGTGCGGGCGCGCCGCCGAATAGACCGAGCCGCGGAAGAACAGTTCCTCGGCCAGGCCGTTGATCATCGTGATCGCGGTGACCACCGCGAGGCTGCCGTAGTCGGCGAAGGCGAGCACCTGATTGGCCAGGTCGCTGACGCCGGGGATCATCCTGGCGACGAGACCGCCGACCAGGAACGCCCCGCCCACCGCCACGCCCACGACGACACCCAGCCCGATCGCGCCGATGCGTCCGGGCGGGCGTGAGGGCGTGGGGCTGAAGGCGCCGAGCCGGAGCGGACCGGACAGGAACGCGCCGACGATCCAGACCGCCGCGAGCGCGAGTGTCAACGGGTAGAACGCCGCGTCGCCCGGTTCGACACGCAGCGACACGCCCAGCACGACGGCGCCGATGACGAGGAAGACGCCGACCAGCCAGCGTCGTCGGACGTAGTGGGCGCCGGGATCGGGGTCTCGGTCCGCGGCGACGGACTCGTACAGGTCGCGCGCCAGTGAGGTCACCAGCACATCACCACCTAGTTCGATCGGTCAGGGAATCGGTCGATCAACGGTTACCGGTCACGACGCTACATCGGGGCGCGGCGGGCGGAGGACCCCGACGACCTTGGCCGCCACTCCGAGGGACGTGCCGATCGTCTCGACGACGCTGCGCTTGACCCGCAGCCAATCGCCGCCGGCCCAGGCCGGGTCCGTGTCCGCGAGGTGATGCAGGTCGTCGAGGTCGCACACCGATCGCGGATACGGCGACCGTACCGAGGCGTGAATGGCTTCGCGCATCGGCGTCAGACCGCCCGCCGGTGGCGGGACGAGATCGCGGATACGGTGCTCAGACGCCGTCATCGGGTGGTCGAGCGAGGTGACGAGCTCTTCGGTGAGCGACGAGGGGACCGGCACGAGCATGCCACCCACCCGTCCGGCAAGGCGGGTCGAGATCCCGAAGACCGGCAGCCGCAGCCTCGGCATCCGGATCGCCGACACGTACTCGTGCAGGATCGAGATGTAGCGCGCGCTGTCGGGCCCCGAGATGTCGTAGTCCCCGGCGGGCAGAACGGACGAGTCGCACGCCGCGGTCAGGTAATGGACGGCATCGCGGATGGAGATGGGGTCCATCTCGTTGGTGATCCAGCCGGGCTCGGGAATCACCGGCAGCCGGTCGGCCATGTACCGGATGATCTCGAACGACGTCGAGCCGGCGCCGATGATCACGGCGGCACGCAACCACACGAGTTCGGGCCCGCCGTCGACGACGAGCCCCTCGGCGACGTCGGCCCGGCTCTGCAGATGGGTCGACAGCTTGTCGTCCGACGGCACAAAACCACCGAGGTAGATGATGCGGCCGACTCCGGAGTCGCGGGCCGCCTCGGCCACGTTGCGTGCCGCGTCACGGTCGCCGTTGGCGAAATCGCCCTGGCCGATGGCGTGGACGAGGTAGTAGATCGCGTCGATCTGCCCCGCGTCCGACATCGCCTTTCTGACCGAAGCCGGGTCGTCGGCGTCCATGGTCACCATGCTGACCTGGGACGACCAGCCGAACGTCGCGAGCTTGCGGGTGTCCCGCGAGGTGACGACCACGTCGTGTCCCTGTTTGAGCAGTGCGCACACCAATCGGGAACCGACGTACCCCGTGGCGCCAGTGATGAGAAGTCGCATGACACCGACGGTAGAGACATTCGACGGAATGGGTCGGCCTACGGACTCGCATGTGACAGACACGGTGCCGGTGTCACGGCGAGATCACGAGGTGTGACCGTGGTCACGGCTGCGCGTCGACCGCCCGACGATACCGCTCGGCGACCTGGTCGTGGTACTCCGCAGCCGCCACCAACTCGGCACGGAGCTCGACCGGTTCGATGACGGTGAAGTCCGCTCCGAAGGCGTACATCCAGCGCGCGATCGATGTCAGCGACGTGCTGTAGAGGGTGACCTCGCAGCTGTGTTCGTCGCCGGACTCGAGAGCCCCCCACGACTCGTGGACCATCGCCGAGACCTCGTCGAGCGGGGCGTGGATGCGCACCCGCGCGGTGGCCCGCCGGTACACCGAACCGAGACCGCGGAGCACGAACGCCGCGGCGCCGCCCTCGGGTGGTTCGCGCGGGGTGAAACGCGGCCCGGTCGGCACCTTCGGTTCCATCCGGTCGACGCGGAACGATCGCCAGGCCACGCGCTGCACGTCGAAACCGACCAGATACCAACGATTTCCGTTGCGGACGAGCCGATAGGGTTCGATCTCGCGCCGACTCTCCTCGCCGTCGTTGCGCCGATAGTCGAACCGCAGGCGCTCGTTGCGGTGGCACGCGGTCGCGATCTCGGTGAGGCGGTCGGCGGACACCGCGCTCGCCGGTGCGGTGCGGGGCACGGCCTCGATCCGCAGGGCGTCGAGCCGGTGGCGCAGCCGCGACGGCATGACCTGCCGGAGCTTCGCGAGCGCCCCCGCCGACGCCTCGGCCATGTCGGCCACCGCGCCGGTTGTCACCGCGTCGAGCCCCAGGGCGACCGCGAGGACCTCCTGGTCGTCGAGCAGCAGTGGGGGCATCTCCGCGCCGGCGCCCAGTCGGTAACCGCCGCGCGAGCCGACGTTGGCGTCCACCGGATAACCCAGTTCGCGTAGCTTGTCGACGTCGCGGCGCACGGTGCGGGTGGTGATGTCGAGCCGCTCGGCGAGTTCTCGGCCCGACCACTCCCGTCGTGTCTGCAGCAGTGACAGCAACGCCAGCAACCGCGCGGAGGTTTCCAACATGCATCACATCGTGCCCGATGATGCGGACAGTTTCGGTCCTTGTTCGGCGCGGCGTCACGCCGGGCCGGCCGAAGGTCAGCAGGTGATCAGCGATGCCGGGTCGGTGGTGTAGTCGAGCCATTTGCCATACGCGGCGCCGCCGATCCGGTTGCGCAGCGTGCAGATGTCGTCGAGCGTCGGGCCGGCGACGTAGTAGACCGCGTAGATCGGGGTGCCCACGTCGCTCACCTGCTTCAGCGACGGACACGACTGGTCGGTGCGGAGGTAACTCGCTCCCGGGTATCGGTTCAGGTAGGACTGCACCTCGCCGGGGTAGTTCCCGGGTGCGATCGCGTTGGCGACCACGACGATTCCCGTTCCGTCGCACGCCGGCCGGGTCATCGGCACGGTGAGACCGAGATCGCCGGGGACGATCGTGCGCGGGACGCCCGCCGATGGCCCGGGGCCGGGTTGCGACGACGGACCCGGTTCCGATGTCGGTCCGGGACTCGGGCCGGTTGCAGTCGAGGCCGACGTCGACGGGAGCGTGGCGTCGGCGGTGGTCGACAACGGCGCGGCATCACCGGCGGTGCCGGCCGGCTGGTCCTGTTGGGTCGTGGCGATCGCCCACGCGACGATCCCGGCGCAGATCAGCAGTACGACGACCGTGGCCACGATGATCGGGATCAGAGGTGATCGCCGTCGGGGCGGTGCGGTCCATGCCGCGGCTCTGGTGGCATCCCACGGCGTGCCCAGACCGGGCGGTCCACCGGGTGTGGACACGGTCGGAGCGACGGGCACGGCGGGCGGGGGTCCGCCCGGAATGATCGTCGGGGCGCCGCCGAGAGGCTCCGAGCGCAGGGCCGCGCCTGCGTCGGCGACCAATTCGGCAGACGAATGCTGCCGTTGCCCGGGATCTTTCGCCATTCCGCGGGCGATGACCTCGTCGACGGCCGCGCCGAGCCGCGGCGGCGGGGCGGTGAGATGAGCGGCGATGAGCCGCTCGATGGTGGTCGCCGAGGCGAACGGGTGTGTGCCGGAGAGGCATTCGAAGAGCACGCATGCCAGCGCGTAGATGTCCGCGGGCGCTCCCACGACGCCGTCGCCGAAGCGTTCCGGCGCCATGTACCCGAACGAACCGACTGCGGTGCCGGTGCTCGTGAACCGGGTATCCGTGTCCGCCTGCGCGAGGCCGAAATCCACGAGGTACGCGAAGTCGCGATCGTCGACGAGGATGTTGTCGGGTTTGACGTCGCGGTGGACCAGCCCGGAACGATGTGCCGCGTCGAGGGCGTCACCGATCTGGCCGACGATCCGAAGCGCGCGTTCGGCCGGGAGGGGACCGTCCTGGACAAGCAGCGTGCGCAGGTCGCGACCGTCGACCAGTCGCATGTCGATGAACAACCGCCCGTCGATCTCGCCCCAGTCGTGGATCGGTATGACGTGTGGATCGTTGAGGCGGGCTGCAACGCGTGATTCGCGATGGAACCGGTCGCGGAAGGCGGGATCGTCGGCGACCTGGGGGCCGAGCAGTTTCAGGGCGACGACCCGATCCTTGCGGGTGTCGGTGGCGCGGTACACCTCACCCATTCCGCCCCGGCCGATCAAGCCCTCGATGAGGTAGGGACCGAGCCGGTCGCCGGCGCGTAGGGATGCTGACACGCGGACAAGCGTAGGGGGCCGTGGTCGTTCACCGACGCCGACACCGCGCGATGTCGCCCGTTCGGCGGGTTCCGGGATCCGCGGAGCGGTCCCCGATACGGTTGTCCCGAGTGAGCCGTCGGCGACGTTTTCGCCGGCACGGACCCGAGGAGTGACGATGGGGACGACGATCCTTCCGATCGGCGAGGTGACCGGGGCGCTGATCGCCCAGTGGGGTGCGCTCGGTGAGCTCGCCCGCGCGCTCGGTGACGACGCGTGGTCGGCGCCGTCGGTCCTGCCCGGTTGGACCAACGCCGACATCGTCGCCCACATCGTCGGCACCGAGAGCATGCTCGAGGGTCGTGATGTCGAGGCCACCCGCACGGTCAGCGCCCTCGATCACGTCCGCAATCCGATCGGCGAATTCAACGAGAAGTGGGTCGACCACTACCGTCCGAAGCCGCGTGCCGAGGTGGTCGCCGCCCTCGACGAGATCGTCGGTGTGCGCACCGCGGCGCTGAAAGCGATGTCGCAGGCGGACTTCGACGCCGAGGCGATGACGCCCGCGGGACCCGAGACCTACGCTCGCTTCATGCGGATCCGCATCTTCGACTGCTGGGTGCACGAGATCGACCTGCGTGACGGCACCGACCGTTCCGCGGTCGTCGATCCGGTGCCGGCGTCGTTCGCACTGGACGAGCTCGCTGCGTCGCTCCCGTTCGTCGTCGGCAAGCGGGCCGATGCGCCGAGGGGCAGCTCCGTGCTCTTCGACATCACCGGGCTGTCCCCGCGAACGGTACGGATCGCCGTCGGGGACCGGGCGGGCATCGTCGACGAGTTCGACGGCGGCGACGACGCGGCCGATGTGCGTATCCGGTTGGACGCGACCAACTTGGCGCGGTTCGCCGGTGGTCGACGCGACGCGGACCCGTCCGCGGTGGAACTGCACGGCGATCAGGCTCTGGGACAAGCGATCCTGAGTCGGATGAACTACGTGATCTGATCGGCGGTCCGTCGAGATCGTCACGCCGCGGTAACAGCCGGCTGGTCTCGAAGTTCCGGTTGCGCTTTGTCCCGGTATCCGGGACAAAGCGCAACCGGATCACGGTGTGCTCGCGCGTTATTCGCTGACGGTAGCCTTCTGGATCAGCAGGTTCTGGTTCGGCGGGCCTGATGCGGCACCGGGGCGGGTCGGGGTGAAGCCGCCCGCCAGGACCTTGTCGAGGACGGCCAGCCCGGACGGGTCGATGGTGCCGGCGATCGAGTAGGTCAGGGGGAGTCGGGTGTCGTCGGCGAGCAGGAAGAACGTGGTCGATCCGGTTGCGCCCTCCTCGTCGGGTAGGTCGAGGATGCCGACGGAGCCGCGCGGATAGGTGACCTGCGGTACCCCGTCGTCGTCGGTGCCGGCCGAAGGCAGGTTCTCGGGCAGCTCGTCCGGGCTGGTCCACCCCGGATTGGTTCCCTCCCGGCCGCCGGAGGAACCGCAGATGAGGTACTGCCGCGAAGCGCGGTGACATTTGCTGTTGTCGTAGAAGCCGGACTTGATCAACGAGACCACCGCCCCGACGTTGCAGGGCGCCTCCGCGCGGTCGAGCGTCAGATCGATCGTGCCCTGGCCCGCGATGGGGATCTGCGCCTCGACCGTTCCGGTGTTCGGCTGGGTCGCGGCCGGTGCGGGCTCGGTGATTCCGCCCACGGCCGTGCGCTGGGGGTAGTCGCACGTCACGGTACCCGCCGGCATCGCGCTGGTCGACGTCCCCGGGGCGGCCGTGTCGTCGTCGCCGCCGGAACCGGCCAGGACGACCACGATCCCGGTGACCGCCAGCACGAGCACCACCAGCCCGACTCCCACCGCGATGGCGACATTCCGTCCGGTGTTCGACTTGTGCGCCGGGGGTGTCGGCGCACCGCCATAGGGGTTCGGGCCCGAGAAGTGCGGGCCGGCAGAGGATCGCTGGGGACCGGAGAACTGCTGGGGACCGGGAAACGGCTGGGGCCCGGAGAACTGCTGGGGGCCCGAGTGTCGTTGTGGGCCCGATGGTCTCGGTGGGTCGGGGGGTCTCTGCGGGCCGGGACCCCCGGGCGGCGAGAGGAAGCCTCGCGCGGCGCCCGCCGGGCCCGGTGGGGGCGTGCCGGGCGAGATGATCGTCCGATCCGAGGCGACCGGACCGCCGGGCGTCGCGGGTGCGCCCGAGCCGGACCCGCCCGGTGCGTACGTCGGCGGTGCCATCGTTGGCGGGGCCATCGGCGGGGGTGTCACGATGCGGGGTGTCACCGTCGGTGGCGCTGACGGGGCGGGCGGCTCGGTGAGCGCGGTCGACGCGGCCCGGATCAGTTCGCGTGCCGTGGGGTAGCGCTGGGCGGGGTCCTTGGCGAGTCCGCGTGCGATCACCGGGTCGAGCGGACCGCCCATCGTCGGCGGTTCCTTGGTGATGTGCGCGGCCATCAGACCCTGGTCGGTCTTCGCCGGGTACGGCGGCTGACCTGTCACACACTCGTAGAGCACGCAGGCGAGTGCGTAGTTGTCCGAGCTCGGCCCGGCGGGATCGTCACCGAAACGCTCCGGCGCCATGTACGCGAGTGTCCCGAGCGCCGTCCCGTTCTGGGTGAGCCGGCTGTCGGTGGTTCCCTGCGCGATCCCGAAGTCGACGAGGTAGGCGAAGTCGTCGGAGTCGACGAGGATGTTGTCGGGCTTGATGTCTCGATGGACGAGGCCGCCGCGGTGTGCGGCGTCCAGCGCGGACGCGACCTGACCGAGGATCGAGATCGCGCGGGTGGCGGGCAGTGGACCGGAGGCGAGCAGTGCGCGCAGGTCTTGTCCGTCGACGAGTCGCATGTCGATGAACAGGACGCCGTCCTTCTCGCCCCAGTCGTGGATCGGGATGACGTGCGGGTCGGAGAGTTTCGCCGCGGTCTTCGACTCGCGCTCGAATCGTTCGCGGAAATCCTTGTCGTGCACCAGATGTGGGGGAAGGAGTTTCAATGCGACCCGGCGTTCGCGGACGGTGTCGAAGGCCTCGTACACCTCGCCCATGCCGCCGCGACCCAGGAGTCTGTCGATGCGGTACGGGCCCAGCGTCGTCCCCGCCCGCGACGATGGATCGCTCACGTCATCCTCGGTTCCTCGGCGTCGGGATCGAGTAAACCCTATCCATTCACCGAGATCGACGTGCAGCGCGCCTCGGCGCTCGGGATCTCCGAGGGACGGCCCGCTCCGGCGGTTCCTCACGGCCGCCGAGCGTCACGCCTCGTCGACGAGCGCCTCGCCGCGGGCGAACTCCCGCGCTCGACCTCCGGAGAGGGTCTGGGCCGGCAGCGGATCGCTGAGCAGGGTGCGGATCAGCGTTGCCGACGGGTCGAGCGGGGCATCGCTGCCCGCGATCACGATGTTGCCCGTGCGTCGACCCTTGAACATCGCGGCGTCGGCGATGAGCGCGAGGTGATCGAACACCGCTCCGACGGTCGCGGCCTCGGCGCGAGCACCGGCGAGGTCCCGGCTGTCGCCGCAGTTGGCGAGGTACAGGCCACCGGGGGTGAGGACGTCGCGGACGTGATTGGTGAACTCGGTGGTCGTCAGATGTCGCGGGGTGCGATCGCCGGCGAAGGCGTCCCGCACCACGACGTCGCGCGTGCCGGGTTGGAGTGCCTCGACGACCTCGCGCGCGTCGCCGACGCGGATACGCAGCTTCGGCGCTCGGGGTAGGTCGAACCATTCGCGTACGAGGCGTGCGAGTTCGGCGTCGATCTCGACGGCCACCTGGCGGGCGTCGGTGTAGCGATTGTCGAGGTGGCGTGCCAGTGCGCACGCCGCACCGCCGAGGTGCAGGACCCGGAGGCGTTCGGTGGCGGGGTGGCGTTCCTCGATGACGGCGGCCATCTGTCGCAGATATTCGAAGTCGAGCGCGGTGGGGTCGTCGGGGTGGATGTGTGAGCTGTGGGCTCCGTTGATCGTCAGCAGCCAGCCGCCCGCGATGGTGTCGGGGCTCAGCTCGGCGACGCCCGTGTCGATGTCGTACCGACCGGGTGTTGGCTGTGCGTGTGTCCGGGCCACGGGGGCCAAGTGTCCCAGCCGGCGCCGGGAGCGGAGCGAGCGGGCCGGATGATGCCGGCGCCGGGAGCGGAGCGAGCGGGCTGAATCGTTGTGGCGCCGGAGCGGAGCGAGCGGGCTGAATGTGCACCGGCCCGGGTCGATACCATCGCGCGGTGCCCAGACCACCGCGTGTTCATCGCCCGCGTCCAGATCGCCGGCGCGGTGCGGTGACCGCGACGGGGATGCTGGTCGGTTTCGTGCTCGACGGTCTGTTCGGGGATCCGTCCCGTGGACATCCGGTGGCCGGGTTCGGTCGGCTGACCAGCGCGGTCGAGCGTCGCCTCTATCGGGATTCGCGGAGAGCGGGTGCGGGTCTGGTCGGGGTGATGGTGGGGTCGACGGTGGTCCTGGCGGCGGTGCCGGATCGACGCGCGACGGGCGTCGCCGGTGTCGCGGTGACCGCCGCGGCGACGTGGGTCGCCCTGGGTGGCACCTCGCTGTGCCGGGTGGGCGACGCGGTCGCGGACGCGTTGGAGGCCGGTGACATCGACGCCGCGCGTGCGCTCATCCCGAGCCTGTGCGGCCGGGACCCGGAGTCGCTCGACGAGGCGGGTCTGTGCCGTGCGGCTCTGGAGTCGATCGCGGAGAACACCTCGGACGCGACGGTCGGGCCGCTGGTGTGGGGGGCGCTTGCCGGTGTTCCCGGCGTGCTCGGGTACCGGGCGGTGAACACGCTCGATGCGATGGTCGGCTACCGGAACCGGCGTTATCGGAACTTCGGTTGGGCGGCCGCGCGCCTGGACGACCTCGCTAACCTGCTGCCGGCGCGATTGGCGGGTTCGTTGCTGGTGATTCTCGGCGGCGCTCCGCGCCGGACGATCGCGGCCTGGCGTCGCGACAGCGGTGCCCACCCGAGTCCGAATGCCGGCGTCGTCGAAGCCGGGTTCGCGGGTGCGCTCGGGGTGCAGCTCGGCGGACGGACGGTGTACCCGCACGGCGTCGAGGTGCGTCCGACCCTGGGTTCCGGACCGGCGCCGGGGCCGGCGGATCTCCGCGCCGCGGTCGCCCTGTCGCGACGGGTGCAGCAGGCCACCGTGCTGACCTGTGCGGCCGTCGCCCTGGCGCGACCGGGGGTGACGGCCGCGTTGCGCCGGCTCAGCCGCCGTACCGCCGGGTGAGTTTGTCGCGAACGTCGCGGGACTCGTCGGCGGTCCGCGGCCCGTGGCCGATCTCGCCGACCTGCTGGGTCATCGTGGTTCCGGCGGCTGCCCGGAGCTCGTCGCGACGGTGCTGGCGGCGCTGAGCGCGCGATTCGGCGGCCGGACCGGGAGCGGCCGCCGGGGCGGACGAGGGGTCGGAGTCGGTACCGGGCGCGGTGGCGTCGGCCGTGGTGGCGGACGCCGAGGCCTCGGCGGCAGCACGGCGTCGGGCGCGGATCTCGGAGAACAGGAAGTATCCGACGCCGAGGGGCGCCATCACGCCGAAGGCGAGCCACTGCAGGCCGTAGGACAGGTACGGACCGGTGTCGAGCTGCGGGAGCGAGATCTCACCGAGTGACCCCGGCTGGTCGGGGGAGAGCTGGAGGTAGAAGTCGTCCATCGGCGTCGAGGTCGCGTCGGCCACCAGGCCGGGGTTGATGGTCGCGACGGTCAGTGCGCCGTTCTCGACGCGGGCGCCGCGATCCGTGCTCACACTCTCGGCTGCGCGGATCCGGCCGTCGACGGTCTGTTCGCCGGCCGGCGGCGCGGGGATGTCGGGGACCGCACCCTCGACGGGTCGGACGTACCCGCGGTTGACGAGGATCACCCGATCGGACCCGCTGACCGCGAACGGGGTGAGTACTTCCACCGCGGGACGCTGGTCGATGTTGCGGAGCCGGACGAGGGCCTGCCGGTCGGTCAGATAACGACCGGTCACCGCGACCGACCGCCACTCGGAGGACGGCACGAAGGCCGACGACGGCGCCACCTCGGCCAGCGGGGCCGTCTCGATCGACGTGGCGGTGCGGATCAGGTCGTTGCGGCGCTCGGTGTCGGAGTTCTTGCCGAGCTGCCAGGGCGCGAGGAGGGTGAAGCAGGCCACCGCGAACGCAGCGACCACGACACCGAGGGCAATCCACCCGGGCCGAAGGATCGTTCGCAGTACGTGCACACCGCCAGGCTACCGAGCGGGGTAGCCTGGTCGAAATGCGAGACTTCCTCTGCTTGAACTGCGGTCAACGTCTCTCCTTCGAGAACAGCCTGTGCCTGAATTGCCGGAGCCCTCTCGGCTTCTGGCTGAAGACCAGGTCGATCCACGTCCTCGACGACAAGGCGCGCGCGGAGGTGGACGGCGTGCTGCTCGAGCGCTGCGCCAACACCAAAGTGGCGCAATGCAACTGGCTGGTGAAGTGGACCGGCAAGCCGACCATGTGCGAGTCGTGCCGACTCACCCGCACCCGGCCCGGTGACGACGACACCGAGGCGCTGCCCATATTCGGCCAGACCGAGACCGCCAAGCGTCGTCTCATCCTGGAGCTCGACGAGTTGGGGCTGCCCATCGAGACGCGGGATGAGAACCCGCAGTCCGGACTGGCTTTCGACCTCCTCTCCAGCGCGCAGCAGTCGGTGATCACCGGCCACGCGAACGGGGTCATCACGCTCGACCTCGCCGAGGGCGACGACGTTCACCGGGAACAGATGCGCGTCGAACTCGCCGAGCCGTATCGCACCGTCCTCGGGCACTTCCGGCATGAGATCGGTCACTATTACCAGCTCGTCCTCATCACCGACGACCGTCGTCCGGGCTTCGAGGAGTTGTTCGGCAACCCCGACGACGACTACCAGGCGGCTCTCGACCGCCACTACAGCGAGGGCGCTCCCGAGGGCTGGCAACAGGACTACGTGTCGTCCTACGCGACGATGCACCCGGCCGAGGACTTCGCCGAGACGTTCGCGCACTACCTGCACATCCGCGACACCCTCGACACCGCGGCGGCGTTCGCGATGGCGCCCGCCGGAGCGACTTTCGAGGGTGTGCCGCCGGGCGATGTCGGCTTCGATCGCCTCCTCGACGAGTGGCTACCGCTGACGTGGGCGCTCAACCAGATCAACCGGTCGATGGGTCACCCGGACCTCTATCCGTTCGTGTTGCCCGAGAAGGTGCTGACGAAGATCCGCTTCGTGCACAACCTGGTGGCCCCGGCGGCCTGAGGCTGTCATCTCGGTCCAAACACCACAACGCCCTGCTCCTCGCACCTCAGCTCAGGGAGCAGGGCGGGCGCACCGTTCGCCCGTCAGGCCCAGCGCGTGTCGTGCGGATCGAGCTCAGGACACCCCGAGTTCGCCGCGTACCCAGTCGATGAGACCCGGCATCGAACTCTCGATCTGTTCGCGCGTCACCACGAAGTCCTCGGTGGTGCCGTAGTACGGGTCGGCGAGATCGAGGTCGTCGGCGGGGGCGGAGGGGTCGAACGAGCGCAGCAGCCGTGTGCGGTCGCCGAGCCGCTTGCGTTCGAGTTCGCGCACGTGGCCCTCGTCCATGGCGAGCAGGAGGTCGGCGTCGAAATGCTCGGGTCCGAGCAGGGCGGCGACATGGGCGTCGGAGTAGCCGTGCGCGACCAGCTCGGTCCGCGCACGGTTGTCGGCCGGTTCGCCGACGTGATAGCTGCTCGTCCCGCCGCTGGACACACGCACCTTGCCGCCGAGCCCGGCGTCATCGAGTGCGGTCCGGAAGATGTTCTGCGCCATCGGTGACCGGCAGATGTTGCCCGTGCACACGAAGCAGATGTGAAGTTCGTCAGCCACTGCTACCTCACAAGTCGATTCGCCGTCAGCCGGGATTCGGGGTGCGGATCACGCACCCAGGACGTCGCGCAGTTCGGCCACGGACCCGACTGCCCAGGTCGCGCCCTGTTCCTCCCCGCCCAGAGCGTAACCCCAACGCACGAGAATCGCTGGGATGCCGAATGCCGCTGCGCCCAGCACATCATGGCTGCGATCGCCGATCATCACGACCGGAGCGGTGACGTGCCCGGTCTGTGGGTCGGTGGGTATCCGGAGTTCTTCCAGCGCAGAGGCGATCACATCCGATTTCTCGCGGCGGGTGCCGTCGTCGCTGGCACCGGCGATGTAGCGGAAGTGGTCGGCGAGACCGAAGTGCTCGAGGATCCGGCGCGCGGTGGTCTGGTTCTTCGACGTGGCGATCGCCAACGTGCGGCCCGCGGCGGCCAGATCGGCGAGTAATTCGCCCATCCCGTCGAACACCGAGTTCTCCAGCCAGCCGACCTCGGTGTATCTCTCTCGGTACGCGCGCATCGCCTTGTCGGCCACCTCGGACGAGAGCCCCAGCGCATTGAGCGTGTCGATCATCGGCGGGCCGGCGATCCCGGCCACGAGGCGCGGGTCGGGCTCGGGTGCTCCGACCGTGGCGAGCGCGTGCCGAAAGCTGTTCTCGATTCCTGCGAAACTGTCGGTCACCGTGCCGTCGAGGTCGACGAGTAGGACGGTCTCGGGGTGGCGTGGATCCGGCGTCGTCGTCACCTCTCCATCGTGCACGTAAGGTCTGAACACATGACAGCTGGGTACGACGCGCTCGATGTCGAGACCGGGCCCTCGCGTCCGTCCGCGTCCGATGGGCCGACACGCGCCGGTCACGCCGGTGCGGTGCCCACCCAGACGCACCCACCGCACGCCGATCTCACCGACCCGGAACGCCACGGTGACCAGGACGCCGCCCCGGGACTCGTCGACTTCGCGGTGAATGTCCGTGGTACGCCGCCCGCATTCGTGCTCGACGCCATCCGGTCGGGACTCGACGACCTCGCGCGGTATCCGACCGGAGCGCAGGAGCGACGTGCCGTCGACGCGATCGCCGCGGCACACGACCGCCGCCCCGAGGAGGTGCTGCTGCTCTCCGGAGCCGCCGACGGATTCGAGATGCTGCCGCGGCTGGGGTCTCGGCATGCGGCGCTGATCCAGCCGTCGTTCACCGAACCGGAGATCGTGCTGCGAGCCGCCGGCATCCCGATCTCGCAGGTGGTGCTGACCGAACCCTGGCACCTGCCCGCACCGGACGGGATCGGGACTGCCGCGACCGTGCCGGACGATGCCGACCTGGTGATCCTGGGCAACCCCACGAATCCGACCTCGGTGCTGCATCCGGTCGAGGCCGTTGCCGCTTTGCGCCGCCCGGGCCGGATCATCGTCGTCGACGAGGCCTTCGCCGACCTCACGCTGGGCGCCGACGGGATGCCCGAACCGCAGTCCCTCGCATCCGCCGACTGGCCTGATCTACTCGTGATCCGAAGCGTGACAAAAACATTCGGACTGGCCGGCCTGCGTGCGGGCTACCTCCTCGGACCGGTCGGCCTGCTCGACCGGCTGCGCGCCGGGCGCCGACCGTGGGCGGTGTCGACCCCGGCGCTCGCCGCGCTGACCGCGTGCGTCGAGGAGCAGGGACAGCGATACTGCGCCGAGACCGCACGGGCGGTCGCCGAGGAGCGCGCCGACATGGTGGGTGAACTCACGCGCGTCGGGCTCCGCGTGGCGGCCGAGCCCGCGGCGCCGTTCGTCCTGGTCGAGATGCGCGACGCCACCGAGGTGAAACATCGTCTGATCCGCCACGGTTTCGCGGTGCGCAGCTGCGCCAACTTCGTCGGTCTCGGTGATTCGCACCTTCGTCTCGCCGTCCGTCGGCTTCCGCAGGTTCGGGCGCTCACGCGCGCGATCGAGCTGGTACGAGAGGAGATCGACCGTGAAGTCGGAACCCCGCGCTGACCCGTCCGTGACGGTCGGCGACGTCGTCGACGTGGTCGAGCGTGCCTATCCACCCGCCCTCGCCGAATCGTGGGACGCGGTCGGTCTGGTGTGCGGCGACCCGGCCGACTCCGCGCGCGGTGTGCTGGTGTGCGTGGACGTGACCGATGCGGTGGTCGACGCCGCGGTCGAGGCCGGCACCGGGATCGTCGTCGCCCACCACCCGCTCCTGCTGCGCGGCGTCACGTCGGTGGCCGCCGACACCCCCAAGGGACGGATCGTTCATCGGCTGATCCGCAACGGGATCGCGCTGCTGTGCGCACACACCAACGCCGACAGTGCGCGGCCCGGCGTCTCCGACGCGCTCGCCGACCGTCTCGGACTGCGCGGCACCGTCCCCATCGAGCCGAAACCGATTGCGGCGATGGACAAATGGGTCGTCATGGTGCCGGAGGGAAACGTCGAGCAGGTGAGTGAGGCGATGTTCGCCGCGGGCGCGGGGGCGATCGGCGACTACCGGGACTGCTCCTGGACGGTCGTCGGTACCGGACAGTTCGAGGCCGGTGAGGACGCGTCGCCGACCATCGGCGAGATCGGGATGCGCACGCATGTCGACGAGGCGCGGGTCGAGATGGTCGCGGCACGAGGGCTGCGCGCCGGTGTCCTGCGCGCCCTGCGTAACGCGCACCCCTACGAGGAACCGGCCTTCGACGTGTTCGAGCTGGCCGACCTCAGCAGCGACGTCGGGCTGGGGCGGGTCGGGTCGCTCGAGGAACCGATGACCTTGCGCGACTTCGTCGACCGGGCCGCTCGGGTGCTGCGCACTCCGACCGGCGTCCGCGCCGCGGGTGACCCGGATGCGCTGGTGCGGACCGTTGCGGTGTGCGGCGGGGCCGGGGATTCCCTGCTCGGACGTGTCCGCGGTCTCGGCGTCGACGTCTATCTGACCGCCGACCTGCGTCATCATCCGGTCGACGAGAGCCTCCGCGACGGCGGGCCGGCAGTGGTCGACGCCGGGCACTGGGCGACCGAGTTCCCGTGGTGCGCTCAGGTCGGGGCACTTCTGGAGGCCGAATTGGGCACGCCGGTGAGTGTGTTCGAGGCCCCGACCGATCCGTTCGCGCTGCACAGTGCGGGCTGAGTCACCGACACCGAGCCGCCGCCGACTCTCCCGCACCTCCCGCGTACGGTAGGGGGACTTTCGCCGAAGAGGAGACCGCAATGAAAGTCGACGCCGCCGTGCAGCGACTGCTGCTCGATCTCGCGGACTCCGATGCCGAGATCAACCGTCTCGTCCATCGCCGCAAGACCCTGCCGGAGGACGCCGAGATCGCCGAGCACAATTCCGCGATCGACGCCGCGCGTGACGACCTGGTGCGCGCGGAGATCGCCGCGGAGGACCTGGGCCGCGAGTACCGTCGGATCGACTCCGAGGTGACCGGCATGGCCAACCGCGAAGCCAAGGACTCGGCTCTGTTGACCGGCGGTGGCCTGGCGCCGAAAGCCTTGTCGGAGTTGCAACACGAGCTCGCCGGGCTGGGTCGTCGGCGGGCCGTGCTGGAGGACGAGATGCTGTCGCTGATGGAGCAGCAGGAGGCCGTCGAGTCCGAACGCACCCGCGCGGCGGCGACCATCGGCCACCTCGAGGAGAAGGTCGCCGAGGCGCAGGTCCGGCGAGACCGGTCGCTGGAGTCGATCGACGAGGACCTGTCGCGTGCCCGGGAGCGCCGGGAGTCCCTCGAGGCCGAGATCGATCCGCCGCTGCTCGCGGTGTACGAGAAGCAGCGTGCCGGAGGCCGCATCGGTGCAGGCCTGTTGCGGGCCCGCCGGTGCGGGGCGTGCCGGATGGAACTCGACCGCGGGACCATCGCGGCCATCGGTGCGGCGCAGTCCGACGAGGTCATCCGATGCGAAGAGTGCGGCGCGATCCTGGTGCGCACTGTCGAGTCCGGAATCTAGATCCATGACGGCAACGGCCGAAGAGTCTGTGCCCGAAGGCGATTCGGCGGCGAAGGCGCCGTCGTGGCAGGGACGGCGCGGGGAGCCGACGCGGTTCATTCTGCTCCGGCACGGACAGACCGCGCTGTCGGTCGGACGACGCTACTCCGGTCGCGGCAATCCCGAACTCACCGACGAGGGCCGACGCCAGGCCCGCGCGGCCGCGGAGCGCGTCGTGCGTGAGGACGGGATCGCCGCGATCGTGACCTCGCCGTTGCGTCGTGCGCGCGCCACCGCCGAGGAGGTCGGCGCGCTGACCGGGATCGAGGTCGTCGAACACGCCGGGCTGATCGAGAACGACTTCGGCGACTGGGAAGGCCTGACGTTCACCGAGGCGTCCGCGCGTGACCCGGAGTTGCACCGCTCCTGGCTGTCCGACGTCACCGTGCCGGCCCCGGGTGGGGAGAGTTTCGCCCAGGTCGCCGAGCGCATCGCGCAGACGAAAGCCGAACTGCTGGACAGGTATCCGGGGCAGACGGTGGTCCTGGTCTCGCACGTCACCCCCATCAAGACGATGTTGCAGGATGCACTCGGCGTCGGACCCGAACTGTTGTTCCGGCTGCACCTCGACCTCGCATCGGTGTCGATCGCCGAGTACTTCGACGACGGCGGGTCCGTGGTCCGGCTCGTCAACGACGCCGCACACTGGCGCGTCTGACCGTCGCAGTCCGGTGTCAGAACACCGGTGCCGTCGACTCACCGTCCCGGGCGTATCCTGAGTGCGCGAACGAGTCGGCCGGGCGGCCGCGGTGCGCGGAACGGGCGGTTTCCCGCCACGCCGCGCATCGAGGAAAGTCCGGACTCCGCAGAGCAGGGTGGTTGTCAACGGCAACCCGGGGTGACCCGCGGGACAGTGCCACAGAGAACAGACCGCCGGCCGCAAGGCAGGTAAGGGTGAAACGGTGCGGTAAGAGCGCACCAGCGGCACGGGTGACCGTGCCGGCTAGGTAAACCCCACCCGGAGCAAGGCCGAAGCACGCACCTCGCGGTGCGTGTGCGCGGGCGTCACGAGGGCTGCTCGCCCCAGCCCGCGGGTGGGCCGCTCGAGGTACCCGGCGACGGTGTGCCCAGATGGATGGTCGCCACCCGCATCGGTCTCACGACCGTGCGGGTACAGGATCCGGCTTACGTGCCGACTCGTTCGCCTCTCTCGTCCGGTCGATGCCGTGCCCATCGGCGCGCGTCGCGCCCCACCCGGGTCGTCGTGCTCTCTAGGGTTGGGGGAGTGAAGCGCATTCTCTCGGCCCCCGACATCGACTTCGCCGGTATACGCACCGAACTGGGCGTCGACGAGGAGTACGGCGAGGATGCCCTCGCCGAAGCACGGGCCACCGCGGAACTGATCGAGTCCGGCGCCGCGGGCGCCGACCGGTACGCCGATGTCCGCGAGGACCACACCGAATTGCCGTTCGTCACGATCGACCCGCCGACCTCGCGAGACCTCGACCAGGCGGTGCACATCACCGCAGACGGGGGCGGGTTCGTCGTCGACTACGCGATCGCCGACGTCGCGGCCCTGGTCACCCCGGAGGGCGCCCTCGACCAGGAGAGCCGACGACGCGGCACCACCGTGTACTTTCCGGACGGCTCGGTCCCGCTGCATCCTCGCGAACTGTCCGAGGGCGTGGGTTCTCTTCTGCCCGAACAGGTCAGGCTGTGTGTGCTGTGGACGATCCGGGTGGACGGAGACGGATCGGTGGCCGATGTGCGGGTGCGACGATCCCGAATCCGGTCCGTCGCGCGCCTCGACTACGCCGGCGTCTCGGCCGAGACGACCGCAGGCCGGTTGCATCCGTCCATCGCGGCTCTGCCCGCGTTCGGCGAACTCCGGCACGAGGTCGCGCTGGAGCGGGGCGCGGTCGAACTCGACCTGCCCGATCAGACGGTCACCCGCACCGACGACGGGTGGCGGCTCGATCTCGAGGCGCACACACCCGCCGACATGTGGAACGCGCAGGTGTCGCTGCTGGCCGGGATGTGCGCGGGCACGCTGATGGCCGAGGCCGGTGTGGGGCTGCTGCGCACACTGCCGCCGGCCGAGGACGACGCGGTCGAGGACCTGCGCGCCGCCACCCGGGCGCTCGGCGTGCACTGGCCGCACGGACTGTCGGTGGGACGGTTCCTGGCGGGTCTGCCGGGTGACGAGCCGAGCACGCTGGCCCTGCAGTCGGCCGCCGGGGGCCTGATGCGGGGCGCCAATTATCTCGCGCTCACCGGGGCCGGTGAAGCCGATCGCGTCGACGACGCACTCATGCGGCATTCGGCCATCGGTGGTCTCTACGCACATGTCACCGCGCCCCTGCGTCGCCTGGGCGACCGGTTCGCCACCGAGGTGTGCCTGGCGGTCACCGCTGGTACGCCGGTACCGGACTGGGTGCAGCGTGCGTTGCCGACACTTCCCAAGATCTTGCGGTCCGCCGACACGCTCGGCGCCACCGCGGACCGGGCGAGCATCGACCTCGCCGAGGCCGTCATCCTCCGGGAACGGGTGGGTGAGCGCTTCGAGGCGGTGGTGATGTCCGGCGCCACCGAGCGACGGCCGGCCCAGATCTTTCTGGCCGATCCACCGGTCGTGGCGCGGTGCGCGGGTGATCTCCGGCCCGGCGACCGCGTCGTCGTGGAACTCGTCAAGGCCGACGAGGTCAGCCGGACGGTGGAGTTCCGCCGGGTCTGACCTGTCGTGGCTGCGCCGGCGGGTCAGAGTTCCTTCGCGACCCGACGGTACGCGGCGATCGCACGGTGTCCGTCGGCCTCGAGCCGGGCGTCGATCCGGCCGAGGACGAACATGTCCGGGCCACCGAGGTTTCCGGCCGCTGCGATCTCCGCGAGTCGCGTCCGATTGATCCGGGTGTCGTTGAAATCCCCCAGGGCGGACTGGATCTTCTTGGCCGCCGAGCCGACCTCGCGGTACTTCTTCTTGCCGAGCGGTTCGGTCGCGTCGATGCTGTAGCGCAGCCGCTTCGCCCGCTTGCGGATGGTGTGCAGCTGCTCTTCCCATTCGTCGGAACCCTCGGTGAACCCGGCGAGGCGGGCCTGCGCCCGATGAATGTGCTTGCGGCTGCGGGCGATCGCCTTGTCGACGACCGTAGTCGCCGGTAGGTCGGCGTCGGGACCCGGAGGGGGCGAGGCGATCAGGCCGTCGATGCTGTCGAGCAGGGTGAAGTACCTCTTCGACGACATGGCGGCGTGCGCCGCGCGAAGTGCCCGGTCGTGCGCGGTGACCTCGGTGCCGGCGAGCTCGGCGAGCAGTTCGGGCGAGGCGTTCTCGCCACGCAGCAGCGACTCGCTCAACTCCAGCTGCACCTCCGAATCGCGCGCGTCACCCAGGATCTGGGCGAGCAGCTTCAGTTCGGCGCCGACGTGTGCGGTGCGCTCGGCGTCGAGGACGGTGGGGAAGCCCGACAACACGCTGCGCAGGCGTCGGCACGCCACGCGCATCTGGTGCACCGCGTCGGGGGCGTCGACGCGCACCAGCGGGTCGTAGGCGACCAGTGAATTGCGGTGGAGCGCGATGTCGGTCACGACGAGTTCGAGTGCGGTGGGCCGCTTGGAGAGTCGCGGCTCGTGCACGGTCGGTGTCGCGCCGATCGCCCGGGCGAGCTTCGACGCGCTCGACGCCTCACGACCGCCGCCGGCGCGCAGCGCCTTGTCGGCCGCCTTGAGCAGCTTGGGCGTGCCGCCGGAGAGCAGTTCGAACTCCCACTCCGCCCACTGCTGGCAGTGGCCACCCGGCAGGAGCGACTGCGCGGTCACCAGATCCTCGGCGAGCTCGGCGAGCGGCTCGTCGTCGGCACCCAGCAGCCGGGTCACCGTGCGCGTCGTCGAGATCACCGCGACCGGGATCAGCGTTCGCGCGCGGATGTGGGCCAGGACCGGGCCCGACAGCGCCTCGGGAACCTCACCGTCCGCGGGCGCCTCGTCGAAACCCACCTGCAATTCGCGCCGTGCCCCGGGAATGTCGGTGGGGCGCTTGAGGTGCCAGCCCTCGTCGGTCCCGCCGGTACGCCGGCGCATGGTGATCTTGTTACCGGCGAGATCGAGATTCTCGGTGTCGAAGTAGGTGGCGTCGAGGGAAAAGGTCTCGGGGGTCGTCGCCGAGACGACGCCCGGCAGCGCCCGCAGGTCGGGGGCCGCGTGGCCGGCGTCCACATCGAACTTGAGCTCCACCTCGACCTGCTCGGATGCGGCCACCTGTTCCTCCTGAAGTCGTCGACGGCTGTCCGTCGAGTCTAGTGACCTCGGCCGACCGTCGGCGTCGGCTACCGCGCGAAGCGGTCGGTCGCCTCGATGAGGTGATGGCGGATACCCGGTTCATAGGACGCGTGTCCGGCGTCGGCGACGATGTGCAGATCGGCGGCCGGCCACGCCCGGTGCAGGTCCCACGCGCTGCGCGCCGGGCACACCACGTCGTACCGGCCCTGGACGATGACGCCGGGGATGGAGGCGATCCGGTCGATGTCGTCGAGGAGCTGGCCGTCGCGAAGGAATCCGTGGTTGACGAAGTAGTGGTTCTCGATCGACGCGAACGCGAGGTCGAAGCGGCCGGTGTCCCCGGTCTCGGCGTCGTCTCCCGAGGAACCGTCCGAACCCTCGTCGGGGCGGGGGAGGAGGTAGCTCGTCGCCTGCTCCCAGCCAGTCCAGGCGCGGGCCGCGGCGCGGGCGGTCGCGGCATCGCCGGAGGTGAGCAGCCGGTGGTACGCCTCGACCAGGTCGCCGTCGCGCTCGTCGACCGGTATGGGTTCGAGGTAGCTCTCCCACAGGTCGGGGTAGATGTGTGCGGCCCCGCCGTTGTAGTACCAGTCGATCTCGCTGCGCCGCAGGAGGAAGATGCCGCGCAGCACGAGTTCGGTGACGCGCTCGGGATGTGTCTGCGCGTAGGCCAGTCCGAGCGTCGAGCCCCACGATCCGCCGAAGACCTGCCAGCGCTCGATCCCGAGATGGGTGCGGAGCCGTTCCATGTCGGCGATCAGGTGCGGCGTCGTGTTGACCGTCAGGTCGGCGCCGTCGGCGATGTGGGGCCGCGACTGTCCGCAGCCGCGCTGGTCGAACAGCACGATCCGGTACTTCGCCGGGTCGAAGAACCTGCGTTGCGCGGGGGCGGTTCCGCCACCGGGCCCGCCGTGCACGAAGACGGCGGGTTTCCCGTCCGGGTTGCCCGACGTCTCCCAGTAGATCTGCTGGCCGTCGCCGACGTCGAGGTGACCGGCGGCGTAGGGCTCGATCTCCGGGTAGAAGTTCCGCATGGACGCCAGCGTAGGCGTCCCGATCAGTAGCTGTGCTCGGGACCCGGGAACACCCCGCGGCGTACCTCGTCGGCGTATTGCTCGGCGGCCGAACGCAACTCGCCACCGACATCGGCGAAGCGCTTGACGAATCGGGCGGTCTTGCCGTGGGTGAGGCCGGCCATGTCCTGCCACACCAGGACCTGGGCGTCGGTCTCGTTGCCCGCGCCGATCCCCACGGTGGGGATGGTGAGCTTGCGGGTGATCTGTCCGGCGAGGTCGGCCGGGACCATCTCCATCACCACGGCGAACGCACCCGCCTCCTGGACGGCGATGGCGTCGGCGATGAGCTGATCGGCGCCGTCCCCGCGGCCCTGGACGCGGAATCCGCCGAGCCCGTTGACACTCTGCGGGGTGAAACCGATGTGCGCCATGACCGGGATCCCGGCGGCGGTCAACGCGGCGATCTGGGGTGCCACACGCTCGCCGCCCTCGAGCTTCACCGCGTGTGCGCCGGTCTCCTTGAAGATGCGGAACGCGTTTTCGAGGGCGTGCTGCGGACCCATCTCGTAGCTGCCGAACGGCATGTCGGCGACGACGAGTGCGTGCGGTGCGCCGCGTACGACGCCGCGGATCAGCGGGATCATCTCGTCGACGGTGATCGGGATCGTGGTGTCGTAGCCCAGGACGACGTTGGCCGCGGAGTCGCCGACGAGGAGCACGGGGATCTCGGCGGCATCGAAGATGCGGGCGGAGGAGTAGTCGTACGCGGTGAGCATCGACCACTTCTCGCCTTCGGCCTTCATCTGGGCCAGGTGGTGGATGCGGGTCACGCGACGCTTGGCGGACTGGCCGGAGGCGGGCGCACCATAGACCGAGGAATCGGACATCATTGTCTCTTTCTGCCTCGAGTCCCGACTGGCCGGAGATCGGCGCGGCGGGTACCCGGGTTGAACACGGACGTAGGCCATTGTTTCACCGGCGCGGCCCGTTGTGACCGGTCGTCTCTATGCGATTGGTCACACGTACGAGCGTCTCGACTTTCGGCGTATGCGACTCTGGACACCGAGCCGGCGGTACGACTGTGCCGTGCCGGATCCCAGGTGACCGGCCAGCCGTCTCATCATGTGGGATGGCGTCGGCAAAGCCGCTGCACAGCGAGTTGGATTCGCGCGTGTAACACGGATTTAACAGCGTACTTCTAAGGTCGGCGACCATGGATCGCCAAAAGGAATTCGTGCTGCGGACCCTCGAAGAGCGCGACATCCGTTTCGTCCGTCTGTGGTTCACCGACGTCCTCGGTTATCTGAAGTCCGTGGCGATCGCCCCCGCCGAACTCGAAGGCGCGTTCGCCGAGGGGATCGGCTTCGACGGCTCGGCCATCGAGGGCTTCTCCCGGGTCTCGGAGGCCGACACCGTCGCCAAACCCGATCCGTCGACCTTCCAGGTGCTGCCGTGGACCACCTCGGCCGGCCGGCACCACTCGGCACGCATGTTCTGCGACATCGCGATGCCCGACGGCACCCCCAGCTGGGCCGACTCGCGTCACGTCCTGCGCCGGCAGCTGAACAAGGCCGCCGACCTCGGCTTCAGTTGCTACGTCCATCCCGAGATCGAGTTCTTCCTGCTGAAGGAGGCCCCTCTCGACGGGTCGGTGCCGACCCCGGCGGACTCGGGCGGCTACTTCGACCAGGCCGTCCACGACGCCGCGCCGAACTTCCGGCGGCACGCGATCGAGGCGCTCGAGTCGATGGGCATCTCGGTCGAGTTCTCCCACCACGAGGGCGCTCCGGGGCAGCAGGAGATCGACCTGCGCTACGCCGACGCCCTGTCGATGGCCGACAACGTCATGACGTTCCGCTACCTCATCAAGGAGGTCGCGATCAACGAGGGCGTCTGGGCGACCTTCATGCCCAAGCCGTTCAGCGAGCATCCCGGGTCGGCGATGCACACCCACCTGAGCCTCTTCGAGGGCGACATCAACGCCTTCCACAACCCCGACGACCCGATGCAGCTCTCCGTCACCGGCAAGAAGTTCATCGCCGGCATCCTGCACCACGCCTCGGAGATCAGCGCCGTCACCAATCAGTGGGTCAACAGCTACAAGCGGCTCATCCACGGGGGTGAGGCGCCCACCGCGGCGACCTGGGGTGGCGCGAACCGGTCCGCGCTGATCCGTCTCCCGCTCTACACGCCGAACAAGGCGTCCTCGCGGCGCGTCGAGGTCCGCAGCCCCGACTCCGCCTGCAACCCGTATCTGACCTTCGCGGTCCTGCTGGCCGCCGGACTCAAGGGCATCAACGAGGACTACGAGCTGCCCGACGAGGCCGAGGACGACGTCTGGGCCCTCACCTCGGCCGAGCGTCGCGCGATGGGCTACAAGGAACTCCCCGGAAGCCTGGCCGACGCGTTGAAGGAGATGGAGAACTCGGAGCTGGTCGCCGAAGCACTCGGCGAGCACGTCTTCGACTACTTCCTCCGCAACAAGTGGACGGAATGGACCAACTACCGCAGCCTCGTGACACCGTTCGAGCTGAAGAACTACCTGCCGCTGTAGGGGTGCTGCGGCCCGGTCCGGGACCGCGATGTCGTATTCGGCGGACCCGGTCGCTACTTTTGTGATGTGACAACACGATCGGGACCACCCCCGGCACGGTCCGGACTCCCTGGGCGAGCCGGACGCAGCACGGTCCCCAGCGCGGGCCGCCTGGGTCTCCTCGACGACTCCGCACCCCGGAACCTGGCCGATCTCGGCTGGAACACGCCCGAATCGGTCGACGTGTTGTGGGCGCTGTCGCGATCTCCCGATGCCGACCTCGCGCTGCGAACCCTCGTCCGGCTGCGCGGTGCGGTCGGCGACGAGTGGTCCGAGATCGACGCCCTGGTCCGCGCACAACGCTCGTTTCGCGGGCGCCTGTTCGCGGTCATCGGTTCCTCCGACGCACTCGCCGATCACCTCGTCGCCGAACCGTCGAGCTGGCGGCTGCTGGTCCCCGACGAGTTGCCCGACCGCGCCGAGGTCGACCGGCTGATGCTCGCCTCGGTCGATGCGCAGCCCGTGCCGGGTGAGATCGAGAAGGGCAATCGGGTGTACCGGGCCCGGCTCACCGGCCCGAAGGCCGTGGTGTCGCTGCGTCTGGCCTACCGAAACCTGATCCTGCAGCTCGCCGCACACGACGTCGCCTCGACCGTCGAGGACGAGCCGGTGATGTGGCTGCCCGAGGTCGGGGCGTACCTGTCCGACCTGGCCGACGCCGCCCTCACCGCGGCACTGGCCGTCGCCTTCGCGGAGGTGTGCGGGGACAAGCCGATCTCGGTTCGCCTCGCCGTCGTCGCGATGGGCAAATGCGGTGCGCGCGAACTCAACTACGTCAGCGATGTCGACGTCATCTTCGTCAGTGACCCGGCCGACGGCACCGCGGCGCGCATCGCCGGCGAGATGATGCGCATCGGCTCACTCGCCTTCTTCGAGGTCGACGCCGCGCTGCGGCCCGAGGGGAAGTCCGGCGCGCTGACGCGGACCCTCGAATCGCATGTCGCCTACTACGAGCGCTGGGCCAAGACCTGGGAGTTCCAGGCGCTCCTGAAGGCACGGGCGATGACCGGCGACATGCAACTCGCCGACGACTACATCGCCGCCGTCAAACCGATGGTGTGGAAGGCCGCCGAGCGACCCGACTTCGTCCCCGAGGTGCAGAAGATGCGACGCCGGGTCGAATCGCTGGTGCCCGAGGCCGAGCGGGAACGCAACCTCAAACTGGGACGCGGCAGTCTGCGCGACGTCGAATTCGCGGTCCAGCTCCTGCAGATGGTGCACGGCCGGGTCGACGAGAACCTGCGAGTGATGCCGACCGTCGACGCACTGGCCGCGCTCACCGCGGGCGGTTATGTCGGACGCGACGACGCCGCGAATCTCAGTGCGTCGTACCAATTCCTGCGTCTGCTGGAGCATCGCCTGCAGCTGCAGCGGATGTCCCGGACCCACCTCCTGCCCCAGCCCGACGACCACGAGGCCCTCCGCTGGCTCGCGCGCGCCGCCCACATCCGGCGCGAGGGCGAACTCGACGCGACCGGGGTGCTGCGCGAACAGATCCGCCACCAGAGCCTGCGGGTCCGGCGCCTGCACCAGAAGCTGTTCTACCGGCCGCTGCTCGAAGCGGTCACACGCTTCAAGACCGACGAGCTGACCCTGACCGACACCTCGGCCGAGAGACGGCTGGCCGCACTGGGTTACGCGAAGCCCGAACGCGCGCTGAGTCACATCCGCGCGCTGTCGAACGCGCCGGGGCGGCGTGGCCAGATCCAGCTCCTCATCCTGCCCCAGCTGCTCGAGCACATCGGGGACACCCCCGATCCCGACGCGGGTCTGCTGAACTACCGCCGGTTGTGCGAGGTCATGGAGGACACCGACTGGTTCCTGCGGCTCTTGCGCGACGACGGCGTCGTCGCGGCGCGGCTGATGAAGGTGCTCGGGACGTCGGAGTACATCGCGAACATGCTGATGCGCTCGCCCGAGGTGATCCACCAGTACTCCGACGGGCCCGACGGGCCCAAGCTGTGCAACGTACGACCCGAGGACGTCGCCAGGGGCCTCATCGCGTCGACCGTCCGCCAGCAGGACATGAAACGCGCGGTGGCCGTGGCCCGGTCGCACCGACGGGCCGAGCTGGTCCGCATCGCTTCGGCCGACGTCCTGGGGCTTCTCGACGTGCCCGCCGTCTGCAACGCGCTGTCGAGTGTCTGGGCGGCTGTGCTCAACGCCGCGCTCACCGTGGCTATCGACATCTCCGAACGCGAGCGGGGGAGCCGGGCGCCGGCCCGCATCGCGGTGATCGGCATGGGCCGGCTGGGCGGCGGTGAGCTGGGCTACGGTTCGGACGCCGACGTGATGTTCGTGTGCCAGCCCGATCGGGACGCCGAGGAGTCCGAGGCGCTCAAGTGGGCGCAGACGATCGCGGAGAACGTGCGGTCGATGCTGGGCAGTCCCAGTGCGGATCCGCCGTTGGAGGTCGACACGGGTCTGCGCCCGGAGGGCCGGAACGGTCCCATCGTGCGGACCCTCGCGTCGTATGCCGCGTACTACGCGCAGTGGGCCCAGCCGTGGGAGGTCCAGGCGCTGCTCCGCGCGCATCAGGTCGCCGGCGACGAGGCGCTCGGCATCGACTTCCTGCACATGATCGATCACGTCCGCTATCCGGCCGGCGGGGTCAGCAACGACGCCGTCAAGGAGATCCGCCGGATCAAGGCCCGGGTGGACGCCGAACGTCTGCCGCGCGGTGCCGATCCGGCCACCCACACGAAACTCGGACGCGGCGGCCTCGCCGACATCGAGTGGACCGTGCAGCTGCTCCAGCTCAAGTACGCGCACCGCTACCGCAGCCTGCACAACACGTCGACCCTCGACTCGCTGGACGCCATCGGCGCCGCGGAGCTGTTGTCGGAGAACGACGTCGCGCTGCTCAAGGACGCCTGGACGACCGCGACGAAGGCGCGCAACGCGCTGGTCCTGGTCCGTGGCAAGCCGATCGACCAACTCCCCGGACCGGGCGCACAGCTGCGTCAGATCGCCTTCGCCGCCGGATGGCCGGAAGACCAGGCCAACGAATTCCTGGAGAATTATCTACGGGTCACGCGCCGGGCCAAGGCCGTGGTGCTCAAGGTCTTCGGGGCCTGACGCGCCGACGCGACTGACCAGGCCCGAGAAGGGCTCAGACGAATCCGGCGGGGGACACCGGACCATTTGGGGGAGCGATGACGAGATTTCTGTGGGCGGCCGCGTACGTCCTGGGGTGGGCGATGCTCGCCGGCGTGGTGCTGGGCGTGTTCCTGCACTTCTACCCGTCGCGCGGCGACGTCGCGCTGTACCTCACTAGCGGGGTGCAATTCGCCCTCATCCCCGGGTTGATCGCGATCGTCGTCTTCGGGGTCCTGCGACGCTGGTTCATGCTGGCGCTCGCGGTCATGGCGGCCGGCGCGCTGGCCTACACCCAGGTGCCCCTCGTCGTCGCCGAGCCCGTGCCGGCCGGCGAGCGGTTCACCGTGGTGTCGTCGAATCTGCTCTTCGGCGGTGGCGACCTCGGTGTGCTCGAGAAGATCGTCGCCGACGCCGATCCTGATCTGTTGTCGCTCCAGGAGGTCACACCGGAGGCGTTGGAGCGCCTGCGGCGCAGCGAGATCGGCCGCGCGCTGCCTCATCGGTTCGCGATCCCGTACACGTACGCGGCCGGCACCGCATTGTTCAGCAAGAAGCCGCTCGACGAGCGGTACAACATCCCGGGTACCGTGCTGCACAATCTGCAGGCCCGTACGGATCTGCCGGGGGCGGCGGGGACCCAGGTGCTGGCGATCCACCCGGCTGCACCGCTGTGGGGCCGGAACTGGGACTGGCTCGCCGACATGGACACCCTCGCCGAGCATTTCGAGCAGCTTCAACCCGGGCGGGTCATCGCGATCGGGGACTACAACTCGACCTGGAATCACGCGAAGTACCGCAACCTGCTGACCAACGGACTCGTCGACGGGACCGACCTCGCGGGCGCCGGCTTCCTGCCGAGCTATCCCACCGACAAGCGGATCGGCAATCGGCCGCTGGTCGCCATCGACCGGGTCATCCTGCGCGGCTTCGTGGCGACCTCGATGGACACCCACTACCTTCCGGGTTCCGATCACCGGACTCTGGTGGTATCACTGGTGGCATCATGACCCCCGATCCCGAGAAGGCCGGACCCCAGACCGCCGACGGCCCGAGTGTTCCCGAGTACCCGAGTATCTCCGCGCGACTCCGATCGGCGACCGCGGTGGCGCACGAACGTGCCGAGCATGCTCCGTTCATCGACGATCTGATGTCGGGCCGGCTGGACACCGGGGAGTATCAGCGCCTCGCGATCCAGCTCTACTTCGTCTACGAGGCACTCGAGCGCGTCGGTGCGGAACTGGCCGGGGACCCGGTCGCCGACGCCGTGCTCGACCCGAAACTGCTACGCCTGCAACGACTCGGTGCCGACCTCGCGTCGTTCGGCATCGACCCGTCGCGCGAGACGCCGTTGCCGGCCGTGCGGCGTTATGTGACAGCGATCGAGTCCACCCGTGCCGATCCGGCGCGCTATGTGGCCCATCACTACACGCGTTACCTCGGCGACCTCAGCGGCGGCCAGGTGGTCGCCCATCGCATGCGGGAGCACTACGGCGTCGACGACGACGCGCTGAGTTTCTACTCGTTCGACGAGATCGACAAGCTCAAGCGCTACAAGGACGCCTACCGGGCGCGGCTCGACGCGCTACCCCTCGACGCGGACGGGATCGATCGTCTCGTCGACGAGGCCGTGGCGGCGTTCGATCACAACCAGGCAGTGTTCGGCGATCTCGACGGTGCCCGGGCAGCCTGACCCATAGGTCCGCCCGAGCGGCCGGAATTTGTCGAGCTCGGCTCAGTTGACCTGCAGCTTGACCGTGCGGTGCAGCACGACCTCGCTCACATCGTCGTGGCCCTTCACGAGCTCGATACGCAGCTGGTTGTCGTCGAGACGACTGGTGGTGCGAACCACGCGAGGGGTGCCTTCGAGGCTGATCCGGTCGCCGGGTACGAGGTCTTCGACATATACATCACGGGTCATCCGTCCAAACTACGGTCGTACCTTGTGAGTCGGCAGAGCAACAAGTCCTAAAAGTGATATGGATCACGTGTGAGGGTCGCCACGCCGGCGACCGATGCTTCGACGATCGCCGTTCACGGTCTCACCGTGAGACGAATCGTCGGCGCGATCGAGCTTGCTCTACGGGCCGGGCCGGCACACGTCAGGAGTCGGCGAGGAAAGCTGCGACGGCCATGCGCCCGAGGTGCGTGGCGCCGTTACTCTCTCGCCTCGGAGATGGACAGCACGACGGTGGTTCGCTCGTCGGAGTCCAGCGTGTCGTCGTCGGGAGTGTGATCGACCAACGAGAGGTGCGCGACGTTGGCGAGGTTCACGAGGTGAGCCGATCCCTCGAGTTCGAGGGCGATCGGTTCGCGTTGCCGGACCACATCGCGGACGAACTGCATCACCTCCGGGACCGACTCCGCGAACAGCAGGCGGATCTCGAACTCGTCGGACGTCAGAAGTGTGCCCATGCGGCTCATCGTCGCACGGTGCGCCGGTCGAATTGGGCGCCTCGCGCGGATTGACGTGCCGGTAGATGTACAACGAAACGGCCCGCTCGGCGATCGGAGTGCGATCGCGGAGCGGGCCGAGTCGATATGAGCCGAGTGGCTCAGCAGTCGTAGTACAGCGAGAACTCGTACGGGTGCGGACGGATCTGCACCGGCTCGATCTCGTTCTCACGCTTCAGCGCGATCCAGGTCTCGATGAGGTCCTCGGTGAACACGCCACCGGCGGTGAGGTACTCGTGATCCTCTTCGAGGCGGTCGATGACCGCGGCCAGCGAGGTCGGAGCCTGCGGGATGCTCTTCGCCTCCTCCGGCGGGAGCTCGTAGAGGTCCTTGTCGACGGGCTCGTGCGGCTCGATCTTGTTCTTGATGCCGTCCAGGCCGGCCATCATCATCGCGGCGAACGCCAGGTACGGGTTGCCCGAGCTGTCCGGGCAACGGAACTCGAGGCGCTTGGCCTTCGGGTTGTTGCCGGTGATCGGGATACGCACACAGGCCGACCGGTTGCGCTGGCTGTAGACGAGGTTGATGGGGGCCTCGTAGCCCGGCACCAGACGCTTGTAGGAGTTGACCGTCGGGTTGGTGAAGGCCAGCAACGACGGCGCGTGGTGCAGGATGCCGCCGATGTAGTAGCGCGCCAGATCCGACAGGCCCGCGTAGCCGGCCTCGTCGTGGAACAGCGGCTTGCCGTCCTTCCACAGGGACTGGTGGGCGTGCATGCCCGAGCCGTTGTCACCGAACAGCGGCTTCGGCATGAAGGTGACCGACTTGCCGTTCTGCCACGCGGTGTTCTTGATGATGTACTTGAACAGCTGCACGTCATCGGCTGCGTGGAGCAGCGTGTTGAACTTGTAGTTGATCTCCGCCTGGCCCGCGGTGCCGACCTCGTGGTGGCCGCGCTCGAGCTCGAAGCCCGAGTTCTGCAGGTTGGTCGACATCTCGTCGCGCAGGTCGACGTAGTGGTCGTACGGAGCGACGGGGAAGTAGCCACCCTTCGGGCGGACCTTGTAGCCGAGGTTCGGGCTGCCGTCGGGATCGGTCGGGGACGCGGTGTTCCACCAGCCGGACTCGGACTCGACCTCGTAGAAGGTGCCGTTCATCTCGGAGCCGAAGGACACCGAGTCGAAGATGTAGAACTCGGCCTCGGCGCCGAAGAAGCAGGTGTCCGCCACGCCGGTGGAGGCGAGGTAGTCCTCGGCCTTGCGGGCGACGTTGCGCGGGTCGCGGCTGTAGGCCTCACGGGTGAACGGATCGTGGACGAAGAAGCTGAGGTTCATCGTCTTGGCCTTGCGGAACGGGTCGATCCGCGCGGTGGCCGGGTCGGGCAGCAGCATCATGTCCGACTCGTTGATGGACTGGAAGCCACGCACCGACGAGCCGTCGAATGCCAGACCGTCCTCGAAGACGTCCTCGTCGAAGGCCGACGCGGGGATCGAGAAGTGCTGCATGACACCGGGCAGGTCGCAGAATCGGATGTCGACGTACTCGACACCTTCCTTCTTGATGCCCTCGAGTAGTTCTTCTTTACTGCTGTACACCGTGCGGTGACTCCTTCGTGATCGGTGGTCCGTGTATGGGGACACGCCACATCCGCCACTGAGAAACAGCAGCGGATCTCAGCGGCAACCGTATGGAGGCGAAGTTGCCCATGCGCTAAGTCCGTGTTTCCCCCGTGTTACACGCGAGTGGTATTCGCTACACGGTGTGTCCGGGGCGCGACGCACTCGGCGCACCCCAACCCTAGCGGGAGGCCCGAACGGGCGGGACGGGTCGCCACAACCAGCGACTACGATGGTTCCCAGTGCGGCGACGACGCGGACCGAGGGGGTTGCGCGGTCGCGTGAGAGGAGTCATCACCGATGGGACGAGTCACGGGTTCCTGGCTGTCGGGACCGCAGATCGGTCCCGCGACCGGCGTGGACAACGAGTACCGAGGGCAAGATCTCGGCCTGCCGGAGAGCGGTCCCGGTTCGCTGGCGACCGGCTGGCCGCGGGTCGCGGCTCTGCTCGTCGACTGGCTGATCGCCGGTGGTCTGGCAATGGCGTTCGTCGGGTTTCCCTCGCCCCACCTGGGCACCACCCAGCTGGGCATCTGGTTCGTCATGGGCGTCTTCGCGGTGACGCTGTTCGGCTTCACACCCGGCCAGCTCGTCATCGGGATGCGAGTTGCGCGAGTCGACTTCGGCGTTGAACGCAACACCGCGGAGGCGACCGGCGAACAGAGCCCGGCTGCCGTCGGGATCGTTCGGGCCTTCTTCCGTCAGCTGCTGATGGTGTTCCTGGTTCCGGCCCTGATCAACGATTACAACGGACGCGCTCTCCACGACCGCGCGACCGGCACCGCGCTCGTCCGGACCCGCTGACAGGCGCCGAGCCGCCCGCGGACCCACCACTCACCGACAAACCCACCACCGGATCGGACTTGGTCCAGATCGGTGGTGGGTTTGGTCGTATGCAGGGCGCACAGTCGATGGGATTCAGCGCACGGTCGACGGAATCGGGCGCCCAGTCGACGGGATTGACGCCCAGTCGACGGGTGTGGCGTCAGCCGCGGCGGCGTGCCGTCCGCTGCATGCTGCGCATCTTGGCGTTCCCGGGCAGGGGCCCCTTCGGCATCCCGGGGCCGGGAGCCTTGCTGCCGAGGGCGGAGAGCCGTCCCTCGAGGGTCTCCATCCGCTTGCGGTCGATGTTGCTGGGCAGCTTGTTGAGGTGCCGCTCGAGCTTCGACAGCGGGACCTGGCCGTCGTCGTTGCCGACCATGATCTCGTAGATCGGGGTGTCGCCGACGACGCGCGCGACCTTCTTCTTCTCCTGGCCGAGCAGGGACTTGATGCGCGTGGGCGAGCCCTCACCCACGAGGATGACGCCCGGCTTGCCGATGACCCGGTGCACGGCGTCGAGCTGGGACGTCCCGGCGACGGCCTGCTTCACCCGCCACTGTCCGCGCATGTTGCCCAGCGCCCATCCCGCGGCGCCCGGCTGTCCCTCGGCCTTGGTGTACACGTTCTTCTGGACCCGGCGGCCGAACAGGATGAACGCGCCCAGGATGCCCAGCACCACGCCGAGGGGGATCAGCAGCCACGGCGAGCCGAGCACGAACCCGAGGACGGTGAAGACGGCGATCGACAGGACGATCACACCCACCATGTAGGGGATGAGCCGTTTGTCTTCCTTGCGCTGCATCTGGAAGGCCTGCCACAGCTGCTGGCGCCGTTCCTTCGATGCCGCCTTACGGGCCTTCTTCTTCTCGGCCTTGACCTCTTTGTTCACCTGCGCCTTTGCCATGAGGCCAGTTTACGTCCGCGCGTCCGGCGACCGCCGGAAAGGTCACCGGACGCCGCACGAGGGGTCAGCGGGCGAGGCGTGCCATCAGGCTGGAGGCCTCCTGGCTTGCCGATCCCTCGGCTGCCAGGTGGGCCAGAGCGGGTGAGATGTCGCGGCCGTGGTGGGCCATCGCCTGCGCATAGAGCCGGCCTGCCCGGTACGACGAGCGCACCAACGGACCCGCCATGACACCGGCGAAACCGACCTCGGTGGCGAACTCGGAATGGTCGACGAACTCCTCGGGCTTGACCCAGCGCTCGACCGGATGATGCCGCGGCGACGGGCGCAGGTACTGCGTGATGGTCAGGATGTCGCAGCCCGCCTCGTGCAGATCCACGATCGCCGACTGCACCTCCTGCGGTGTCTCACCCATGCCCAGGATTAGATTCGACTTCGTCACCAGACCGAAATCGCGTGCGGCGGTGAGGACTTCGAGGGACCGCTCGTAGCGGAACGCCGGGCGGATGCGCTTGAAGATGCGCGGCACGGTCTCGAGGTTGTGTGCGAGCACCTCGGGCCGGGCGTCGAAGACCTCGGCCAGCAGATCGGGCTTGGCATGGAAGTCCGGAATGAGGTTCTCGACACCGGTGCCGGGATTGAGGCGATGGATCGCGCGGACGGTCTCGGCGTAGAGCCAGGCACCCTCGTCGGGCAGGTCGTCGCGGGCCACGCCGGTGATGGTCGAGTAGCGCAGGCCCATCGCCTGCACGCTCTCGGCGACGCGGCGGGGTTCGTCGCGGTCGAGGGCGGCGGGCTTGCCGGTGTCGATCTGGCAGAAGTCGCAGCGGCGGGTGCACTGTTCGCCGCCGATGAGGAAGGTCGCCTCGCGGTCTTCCCAGCACTCGTAGATGTTGGGGCAGCCGGCTTCTTCGCAGACGGTGTGCAGGCCTTCACGCTTGACCAGGCCCTTGAGTTCGGTGAACTCCGGGCCCATCGTCGCGCGGGTCCGGATCCACTCCGGCTTGCGTTCGATGGGGGTCTGCGCGTTGCGCACCTCGAGGCGGAGCAGTTTGCGGCCTTCGGGGGCGGGGTTTGAGGGTGCCGTTGCCGAGGGTGTGGCTTCGGGGGCACCGGGTCCGGGGGTGAGGGGGGACGCGGTCACTGTATCGATCCTACGCTTGCAGAAGTGGGTGTTCCGGACTGTGTGGCGGCGGTCGCCGGGGTGCCGGTGGTGTCGGAATGGGTGACGTCGAAAGTGGGTGCGTCGAGTGCGGACAGCACCGCGTCGGCGGTGACGTCGAGCACGTCGTGCACCGACAGCGGCCGCGCGAGTTCGCGGGCGAGCGAGGTCACCCCGGCGTCGGCGATCCCGCAGGGGACGATCGCCTCGAAGGCTGCCATGTCGGGGTCGACGTTGAGCGCGAACCCGTGCAACGCGACTCCGCGCGCGACGCGGATACCGATCTGCCCGAGCTTGCGTTCCCCGGCGTCATCGGTGATCCACACTCCCGACCGGCCGTCGACGCGCCCGGTCGTCACGCCGAGTCCGGCGCAGACCGAGATGAGTGCTGCCTCGAGCCGCCGTACGTACTCGACGACGTCCAGCGGCTCGGCGAGCTTGACGATCGGGTAGCCGACGAGCTGCCCGGGGCCGTGCCAGGTGATCCGCCCGCCGCGGTCGACGTCGACCACCGGTGCGCCGTTCGTGGGCCGGTCGGAGTCCTCGGTGCGTTTGCCCGCGGTGTAGACGGAGGGGTGCTCCAGCAGGAGCAGGACGTCGTGGTCGAGGAGGCCGTCCGCGCGTTCGGTGGCCAGACCGTGCTGCATGTCGTAGGCAGCCTGGTAGTCGAGGACGCCGAGCCGACGGATCTCGACCGGTTCGGTACTCGCGCGGATCGGACGATCAGTCATGGCGATTGGTTCCGGTGGCGTAGGCCAGGGCCTCGTCGACACCGGGATGGGTGAAGGTGAATCCGTGATCGGTCAGCACCTCAGGTGCAACGCGTTGACTGAACAAAATCATTTCCTCGGCCATCTCGCCGCCGACCCGGCGCGCCGCGAAGGCCGGAACCTTGAGCACCGTCGGGCGGTGTACGGCGCGGCCCAGCGCCGACGCGAACTCGCCGAACGGCACCGCGCCGGGCGCGCTCAGGTTCACGGGCCCGGACACGTCGGAGTCGAGGAGGAACTCGATGGCACGTACCTCGTCGATGAGGCTGATCCAGGAGAAGTACTGCTTCCCGTCGCCGATGGGTCCGCCGAGCCCCAGCTTGAACAGCGGACGAAGCTTGCCGAGAAGACCGCCCTGCGCACTCAACACCGGTGCGGTCCGCAGGAGGACCAGGCGCGTGTCGGTGCCGACGTTGGTACGGGCGGCGGCCTCCCAGTCGACGACCAGGTCCGCGAGGAATCCCTCTCCGGGACCGTCGGTTTCGACGGCGGGACGGCTGCCTGTGTCGCCGTAGAAGCCGGACGCACTGGCGCTCACGAACGTGGGGATGCCGAGATCACGCACGGCCTCGGCGAGGACCTCGGTCGGCGTGACCCGGGAGTTCCGCAGCTCCTGTTTGAAGCGCCCGGTCCACCGGCCGTTTCCGACCCCCACGCCGCCGAGCGACACCACCGCCTCGACGCCCTCGAGACTCTCGGGCGGCACGCCGATGGTCTCGGGATCCCAGCTGAACTCGTCATCGGCGCGTGCCTCGCGGCGGACCAGACGGGTGATCGTGTGGCCCGCCGCGCGCAGCGAGTTGACCAGGGCGTTGCCGATGAGCCCCTGCGAACCTGCGACGGCGATGCGCATCGTGAGTCCTCGGTGTGCCGTAACCGGAGATCCGGGCTAGAGGCCCAGGTCCGCGGCGAAGGCGGCCTCTTCGAGGCGCTTCTTCACCGTGGTGAGGAAGCGGCCCGCGTCGGCGCCGTCGATGAGGCGGTGATCGTAGGTCAGCGGCAGGTAGGACATCGACCGCACTGCGATCGACTCCGAGCCGTCCTCGCCGGTGATGACGACCGGACGCTTGACGATCGCTCCGGTACCGAGCATCGCGGCCTGCGGGGGGACCAGGATCGGGGTGTCGAAGAGCGCACCCTGACTGCCGATGTTGGTGATGGTGAAGGTGCCGCCGGCGAGCTCGTCGGGCTTGAGGCCGTTGGAGCGTGCCCGCGCCGCGATGTCGGCGATGGCGCGTGCCAGGCCGGCGATCGACAGGTCATCGGCGTTGTGGATCACCGGCGACAGCAGTCCCTGCGGGGTGTCGACTGCGATGCCGAGATGCACCTTGTCGTAGTAGGTGATCTCCTTCTTGTCCTCGTCGATCGAGGCGTTGACGTTGGGATGCGCCTTCAGCGCCTCCACGACGGCCTTCGCGATGAACGGGAGGTACGTCAGGTTGACACCCTCGGAGGCCTTGAAGTTCTCCTTGGCCGCCTTGCGGAGTCCGGCGATGCGGGTCATGTCGACCTCGAAGACCTGCGTGAGCTGTGCGCTCTGCTGCAGCGACTCGCGCGTCTTCTTGGCGGTGATCTGACGGATGCGGTTGATCTTCTGCGTGGTCCCGCGCAGCTCGGCCAGCTCGGGGCGGATCTCAGGCGATGCGGACTTCCCGGCCGATGCCGCGGGTGCCGACGGAGCAGCAGCGGCGGGCTTCTGCTCGGGGGCAGGTGCCTTGGCCTCCTCGGCGGCGGCGAGCACGTCCTGCTTGCGGATCCGGCCACCGACACCGGTGCCCTTGATCGCGTTGAGGTCGATGTTGTTCTCCGCGGCCAGCTTGCGCACCAGCGGGGTCACGTACGGAGTCGACTCGACGGTCGGCGGATCGGACTTCTCCGCGGCCTGCGACTTGGGCTCCGAGGTCTTCGGTTCGGCCTTGGGTGCGGGCTTCTGCTCCTCCTCGGGGGCGGGCGCCTGCTCGGGCTCGGGTTCCGGCTCCGACTTCTGCTCGGGCTCGGGCTCGGGCTCGGGCTCGGGTTCCGGCTCCGGTTCGGGCTCCTTCTTCGACGGTGCTGCCGAGGCATCACCGATGACGGCGAGCTTGCCGCCGACCTCGATCACGTCGTCCTCCTGCGCGAGGATCTCGAGCAGGGTGCCGGCGACGGGGGAGGGGATCTCGGTGTCGACCCTGTCGGTGGAGACCTCGAGGAGCGGTTCGTCGGCGGCGACCTCGTCGCCGACGGACTTCAGCCAGTTGGTGACGGTGCCCTCGGTGACCGATTCGCCGAGTTCGGGCATGAGCACGTCGGTGCCCTCTGCGGAGCCGGAACCGGTGTCGGCCGTTGGCTTCTCGGCGGGAGCGTCCTCATCGGTGGAGGGCTCCTCGGCGGCCTGCTCGGGCTCGGGCTCGGGGGCGGCCTCGGTCGGCTCGTCGCCGCCGGCGGAATCCGAGCCGGAATCGTCCGAGCCGGAATCGGCCTCGTCGGCGTCACCGATGAGGGCGAGGTCGCCGCCGACCTCGACGACGTCGTCCTCCTGGGCGATGATCTTCGTCAGCACACCCGAAGTGGGCGCCGGGATCTCGGTGTCGACCTTGTCGGTCGACACCTCCAGCAATGGTTCGTCGGCCTCGACGGTGTCGCCCTCCTCCTTCAGCCACCGGGTGACTGTCCCCTCGGTGACACTTTCACCAAGGGCGGGCATCTGGACGGAGAAGGCCATCGTTGTGAACTCCTGAACTCGACGTGGTGGTCTGTAGGTGATGCCCAATGGTGTGTGCGCCGTGGGCACGGGGTCGGGGGCGGTTCGGAGCCCGCGCAGATGAGTGGCGGATCAGCCGCTCATCCCCGCGGCCAACCCTACCCGTAGGGTGCGTCGCCGACTCGGTTCGGCTCGTACTCGTCGGTAACGATTCTCATCGGGCCGGTGCGCGGGTGCCGGTTGCTGTCGGTCAGCCGTTCGCGGCGATGTCCTCGAGCACCGCGGCGATGGTCCGGACGGGCACGCCCGTACCGCCTTTCGTGGTGTAGCCCCAGGCCCCTCCGGTGTTGAAGGCGGGTCCGGCGATGTCGATGTGGGCCCACTGCACGTCCTCCGGCACGAACTCCTTCAGGAAGATGCCGGCGGCGAGCATCCCGCCCCAGCGGTGCGGGGTCACGTTCGCCAGGTCCGCGACGCGGGACTTCAGGTCGGCGCGGAGTTCCGCGGGCAGCGGCATGGCCCAGGCGTTCTCGCCGACATCGGCCGACCGGGCCGCCACGCGGTCGCGGAACTCGTCGGTGCCCATCACGCCGGGAGTTCGGGTGCCGAGCGCCACCATCTGCGCGCCGGTCAGGGTCGCGGTGTCGATGAGGTAGTCGGGATCGTCCTCGCAGGCCCGCACGATGGCGTCGGCGAGGATCAGACGACCCTCGGCGTCGGTGTTGAGGACCTCGACGGTCCGTCCGCCGTACTGCGTCAGCACATCACCGGGCCGCTGCGCGGTCGACGACGGCATGTTCTCGGCCATCGGCACGGTCGCGGTGACCGTGACGTCGACGTCGAGGCGGGCGGCCAGGATGGTCGCGGCGATGACCGCGGCGGCGCCACCCATGTCGGAGGTCATGGCGTCCATGTTCGCGGCGGGCTTGATCGAGATGCCGCCGGTGTCGAAGGTGATGCCCTTGCCGACCAGCGCGACCTTCTTGGGCGACTTCTTGGCGGTGTGGGTCAGTCGGACCAGGCGCGGCAACCGGGAGGATCCCTTGCCGACGCCGATGATCCCGCCGTAACCCTGGGCCTCGAGCTGTTTGTCGTCGAGGATCTCGACCTTGAGGCCGGCCTTGCTCCCGAGCGTGCGGGTGCGGGCGGCGAACTCCTCAGGATAGAGGTGACTCGGCGGGGTGTTGACGAAGTCGCGGGCGATGGCGACGGAGTCGGCGACCGCGACGGCCCGCTCCAGGCCCGCCCTGGCCTCCTTGGACTTCGATTCGACGAGCAGCGTGATGCGTTGCGGCGGAGTCCTCTTCGGCTTCGACTTCGCCGAGCGGAACTCGTCGAACCGGTAGGCGCCGAGGAACAGGCCCTCGGCCGCGGCGGCCAGGTCGATCGCGGAGAGCGTGGTGGACACCGACTCGTGTCCGTCGAGTTCGCGGGCGACGATGCCCGCTGCCTGCCGGACCTGATCGGCGTCGTCGAGGTTGTCGGCGTCGCCGAGGCCCACGGCGACGACGACATCGACCGGCAACGAATCGGGAGCCGCGGTCCGGGTGACCTCGCCGTGCGAGCCGGTGGCCCCGAGCGCGGTGAGGGCGGCGCTGATGGCGGCCGCCTGGGCGTCGTCGAGGATGCCGTCACCGATGGCCAGGGTCGGTTCGGTGGCGGGGCCGTCGGCGTCGTCGTCGGGGGACGACGTGCTGATCAGGCCGATGACCAGGGCGGAATCGTCCTTGCCGATCGAGGTGGACAGTTCGAGTTCGGGGCCGCGCGCGCGGTCGACGGTGTCGTTCTTGCTCACCCGCTCAACTCTGCCACAGCGCCGACGCGGCGGGGCTGCCACGAACCTCATCGGCCGGGACGCGGCGTCTCGGGTGCATGCGTGGACAACGGCCGGCCGGTACCACCCGTGGCGTTCTGCGCCGCCGCCGGCGCGGATGGTCCGCGCCCCGGCGGCACGGATCGCCCGATAGCGTGGACGCCATGAGTGAACTCCTCGCCGGGCCGATCGCCGACCGTCATGCCGCACTGGGGGCCACCTTCGCCGAGTTCGGTGGCTGGAACATGCCGGTGTCGTACTCGGGCACCGTCGCCGAGCACGCGGCGGTGCGGGAGAGCGTGGGCATCTTCGACGTCAGCCATCTCGGCAAGGCGCTGGTGTCCGGGGCGGGCGCGGCGGCGTTCGTCAACTCGACGCTCACCAACGACCTCGGCAAGATCGTCCCCGGCAAGGCTCAATACACGTTGTGCTGCAACGATTCCGGTGGTGTCGTCGATGACCTGATCGCCTATCTCGTCGGTGACGACGAGGTGTTCCTGGTGCCCAACGCGGCGAACACCGCGGCTGTCGTGGCCCAGCTGCAAGCCGTTGCGCCGGAGGGTATCTCGATCACCGACCGGCACCGCGACCTGGCCGTCCTGGCGGTACAGGGGCCGAGATCGCCCGACATCCTCACCGGGCTCGGGTTGCCGGCCGACATGGAGTACATGGCCTTTGCCGACGCCGATCTGGCGACGGCCGACGGTCCGGCTCGCGTGCGGGTCTGCCGGACCGGATACACCGGTGAGCGGGGGTACGAGATCGTGCCGCGATGGGACGACGCCGGTGCAGTCTTCGACGTCCTGCTGGAGGCGATCACCGCGGCCGGCGGGCTGCCCGCGGGACTGGGCGCCCGGGACACCCTGCGCACCGAGATGGGTTATGCCCTGCACGGACACGAGCTCGGTCCGGACATCTCGCCGGTACAGGCGCGTTCGAGCTGGGCGGTCGGCTGGGACAAGCCGTCGTTCTTCGGCCGCGACGCGCTGCTGGCCGAGAAAGAGGCCGGTCCGTCGCGTCGTCTGTATGGGCTGCGGGCGACCGGGCGCGGGGTGCCGCGGGCCGGATGCGCGGTTCGTCTCGCGGGCGACTCCCAGAGCGGGGGGCAGATAGGGACCTGTACGTCGGGCACGTTCTCGCCCACGCTGAAACAGGGCATCGCGCTCGCGCTGCTGGACACGGCGTCGGGTGTGCGCAAGGGCGACGAGGTCGTGGTCGACGTCCGCGGCCGCGACCTCGCGTGTGAGGTCGTGATCCCGCCGTTCGTGCCGTCGCACGTGTGACCTGCGGCCACCGGCACGAGGCCCCGCCCGGGTCCGGGGGTGACCCACGGGGCACGGAATTGCTTTTGTGGCCGGCGGTACGATGGCGCCATGACCTTGGAGTTCAACCGTACCAAGCACCCGCACCCGGTGTCTGAGGGCCGGCGCGCGGAGATCTTGTCCGCCCCGGGATTCGGGCGCCACTTCACCGACAACATGGTGATGATCGACTACGACGCCGAGGTGGGTTGGCACAGCGCCACGGTGAAGCCGTACGGTCCGATCGCGCTGGACCCCGCCGCCACGGTCCTGCACTACGGCCAAGAGGTGTTCGAGGGACTCAAGGCCTATCGGCAGCCGGACGGTTCGATCGCCGCGTTCCGGCCGGAGGCCAACGCGGCACGGCTGCAGCGCAGTGCCGAACGACTCGCGATGCCGGCGCTGCCGGTCGAGGATTTCATCGGCTCGCTCAAGGCCCTGCTGGCCGCGGACAACGAGTGGGTGCCCGCCGCCGGCGGCGAGGAGTCGCTGTACCTGCGTCCGTTCATGTTCGCCTCGCAGGCGAGCCTGGGCGTGAATGCTCCGTCCACGAGCTACATCTATTCGGTCATCGCCTCACCGGCGGGCGCCTACTTCGCCGGCGGCATCAAGCCGGTGAGCGTCTGGCTCTCCACCGAGTACGTCCGCGCGGCGCCGGGCGGCACCGGATTCGCCAAGTGCGGAGGCAATTACGCCGCGGCGTTCCTCGCGCAGCGGCAGGCGACCGAGCAGGGTTGCGACCAGGTCGTGTGGCTCGACGCGATCGAACGCCGCTTCATCGAGGAGATGGGCGGCATGAATCTGTTCTTCGTGTTCGGTTCGGGCGCCGACGCCCGACTGGTGACCCCCGAACTGTCGGGGTCACTGCTGCCGGGGATCACCCGTTCGTCGCTGCTCACGCTGGCCACCGACGCCGGTTTCGAGGTCGAGGAACGCAAGATCACCACCGAGGAGTTGCGCAAGGGCGTGGCCTCGGGCGACATCACCGAGGTGTTCGCCTGTGGCACCGCCGCGGTCATCACCCCGGTCGGTCGGGTCAAGGGTGAGAACGAGGACTACACCATCAACAACGGCGAGACCGGCGAGGTGACGCAGGCATTGCGTGACACCCTGACCGGCATCCAGCGGGGGACGTTCGCCGACACCCACGGCTGGATGACGGAGCTCTACCGCAGCTGAACGTTCGCGTGACGGGTCCCGTGGCGGGTCAGAGCAACAGCCCGACGACGGCGAGTGCGACCCCGACTTCGATGGTCGCGCCCAGTACGTCACCGGTGATCCCGCCCATCCGGCGCGCACAATGCCGGGTGAACCACCAGGCGAACGCGGCGACACCGAGCACGATCGCGATTCCTCGGACGACGGCGGCCACCTCGAGGTGGCCGCCGTCGAATCCGTTGGCGGACAGTCCGAGTGGGACGGCCGCTACGAGCGCGAGAACCAGCCACACGGCGACGGAGAGATGTTGTGTGCCCGCGACCAGGGCGCCGAAACCGTTGGGGTGGGCCGGTTTCAGCGACCTCCGGGTGCCGACGACGGCGCCGATCCGGCCGAGGCCGATGGCGAAAGCCAGGCCGTACCACTGTGACTCATCGGCGAGTGCGGCGAAGCCGGTCGACTGCACAGCGAGTACCAGGACCAGGGTGGCCACCCCGAAGGGGCCGACGGTGCCGCTGCGCATCACCTCGGTGACCCGATCGGGTGGCCCGTAACACCCCAGTCCGTCAGCGGTGTCGGCGAGCCCGTCGAGGTGCATGCCCCGGGTGGCCGCGGCGAGCAGGACGACGACGAGCACGCCGATCAGCAAGGTCGGGAGTCCGGTGTGGGTGAGCCCGAAGGCCACAAATGCCGACGCGGCACCCAGGAGCGCGCCCACCACCGGGACCGACGCCATCACCGCCGCACCCAGCGACCGATCGGGCGCGTCCGACGCGTGTCCGCCGACGGGCACGACCGTCAGCCAGCTGACGGCCGTACGGAGCGCCCGGGTCGGCGGAATCATGGCGGATCCGTTCGGCGTCAGGATGTCTCGGCGTCGTTTGCGGTGTCCCCGGCCGGGGTGCTCTTGTCGGACACGCCGGCTTCGTCGAAGGTGGCCATCGAGACGAGCAGGTCGGCGGCCGCCTGCACGATCGGCAACGCCAGAACGGCGCCGCTGCCCTCACCGAGCCGCATCGACAGATCGAGAACCGGGACCAGATCGAGGTGTTCGAGCGCGATCTGATGGGCGGGTTCGACCGACCGGTGCCCGGCGATCCACCAGCGCATCGCCCCCGGCGCGAACTCGTTGGCGACCATGGCCGCGGCCGTGATCACCACGCCGTCGAGGATGACCGGCGTCCGGCGTAGGGCCGCTTGTGCGAGGAATCCGACCGTGGCGGCCAGGTCGGCTCCGCCGACGGCGGCCAGCAAGGCGAGCGGGTCGTGGATCACCTTGCGCGCGCGGCGCATACCGTCACGGATCGCGGCTGTCTTGCGCATCCACCCGGCGTCGTCGACACCGGTTCCCCGACCGACGATCTCGACCGGTTCGCGCCGGGTCAGCGCGCCGATGAGGACCGTCGCCGGGGTGGTGTTGCCGATGCCCATCTCACCGGCGATCAGCAGATCGGTGCCCGAGTCGATCAGGTCGTCGGCGATCGCGCGCCCGGCGGCCAGGGCCTCGCGCGCCTCCGCGAGAGTGATCGCGTCGGTGGTTCGGAGGTCGTCACTGCTGCGACGGACCTTATACCGCGACAGTTCGGGTGCGGTGTCGGCGTCGACGGACATGTCGACCACCTTGACCGCCGCGCCGACGCGTCCCGCCATGACGTTCACCGCGGCACCGCCCGCTGAGATGTTGGCGACCATCTGCGCGGTCACCTCGGGCGGGAACGCCGACACTCCGCCGCGGGCGACGCCGTGGTCGCCGGCGAAGACGACGACGGTGGGGGAGGTGAGGGGTGCGGGCGGGCACTGGCCCTGGCATGCGGCGATCCAGACGCCGATCTCCTCGACGCGACCCAGTGATCCCGGCGGCTTGGTGAGCGTCGCCTGTCGGTTGCGGGCGTCCTGGGCGACCAGCTCGTCCGGCGGCCTGACGGGCGCGAACACCTCGGCATCGGTGGGGTCCGGCCGGGGACGCTCGGAGAGCCCCACGCCCCCAACGGGTTCGGGAGCTTTGGAAACGGTCGCGGCGACCGGGTCCGACGGTGCCGAGGCGGGCTCACCGCGGTCCGGCGTCGTCGCCACCGGCGCCGGGGTGTCTGTGCTGTCGGTCGTGTCCTTCTCGGTGGTGTCCGTCTCGGTGGTGCCCGGGCCCGGCGCCTCGACGCCCGCCGCCGGGCCGTCAGGTGTGCTGGTCGTCGCGGGCTGCGGTTCGGCCGGGAGATGGAGAACCCGGCCGGCGACGACGAGATCGACGCGCTCGCAGACCTGCGCCACCCGGACGTTGAGGGTGCCGAGCAGGTCCTGGAAGACCCGACCGGCGGGGGTGGGGGGAACGAGCGAGAGCCCGGCTTCGGGGCTGATGAGCACCACGTCGGCGGTCATGGCGGCCAGGGCGTCGCAGAGGTCGTCGATCGGACCGTCGAGGTCGATCTCCGAACCCGAGGTCCAGCCGTGCACGGCGTCGATCTGCGCGGTGAGCCAGTTACCCAGATCGTCGACCAGGGCCGGGATGTCGGGCGCGGCGCGCAGAGCGTGTCCGAGGTCGGTCGTCTCGATCGTCGTGTACCGGTCGTCGCGGCGCTCGCGATGTAACCGAACGCGGTCCATCCAGTCCCCGTCAGAGGACGTCAGCGGGCCGGTGGCGAGGTAGCGGATCTGCCGGTGGTCGCCGAGAAGCGACTCGCCGTGCGCGGACTTACCCGAGCGCACGCCTCCCAGGACGAGGGTGCGCACTGCGCGATCGGTCATCGATCAGACTTCGTCGCCCGGTGAGACCATCGGTTTGGGGGCGCGCATCTTGCGCAGCTGCATCGCACGGGTGAAGGCATACCAGCCCAGCTTGAAGCCCCCGTCGCTGGACTCGGGGAAACGTTCGGCGACGCGCCGGTTGACCATGCGGCCCAGGATCACACCGTCGATGGCCATCAGCACGACGAAGGCGACCAGGATCAGGTTCGTCAGTGCGGCGGCCTGCGGGACCAGGAACATCAGCACGATCAGCAGGATGGCGAACGGCATGAACAGCCCGGCGAAGTTGCGTCGCGCGTCGACGATGTCGCGGGTGTAGCGCCGCGAGGCGCCCTTGTCGCGCGGCATGAGGTAGGCCTCGTCGCCGGACATCATCCGTTCCCGCTGCTGGAGCCGCTTCTCGCGTCGCTCGGCGGAGAGTGCGCGCTTCTCCTCCTTGGAGAGCGACGACTTGAGTTCCTTCTTACGGGCGCGAGCCTCGGAGCGGTTCGTCGGCGGCGGCGCGACCGGACCGCGACGCCGGTTCTCGGCCTGGCGACGAGACGGCGTCGGGCGTCCCTTGCCCGGGGTGTACTTGCTGCCCTTGGCGGAGGGCGCGACGTCGGTGCCGGACTCGTCGTCGGCGGTGTAGGTGGAGACCGAGCTGTCGCCGGAATCCGCCTGGGTGTCGTCCTTCTTCCATGGCAGCTTCACGCCTGTAGAGCCTAGGTGATCGGTGTTGCGAGACAAACGCGTGGTCGTCGCTTTTGGGTGGTCGTCTCCCGCAGCCGGGGAGACGGCGGGGCATCCGGGGTCTCGGCGTCGTCCCGTGGGGCCCGCCCGGCTCCGCCGAGCGCTGCCGGGTTCTGTCCGGCTACCTATACTCCGTGCTCATGACCGGGAATGATGCGCCGCGCGGTGCGACGACGACGGAGTCGGCGACGGGATCAGGGTGCGCGTCCTGATCGCGCCGGACTCGTTCGGCGACACCATGTCCGCGGTGGTCGCCGCGCGTGCGATCGCCCGGGGGTGGGGTGCCGCACGGCCGGATGACGAACTCGTCGTGGCCCCGCAGTCGGATGGCGGCCCCGGATTCGTCGACGTCCTGGCGTCGCGGTTCGGGACCGTGATCAGGGAATCGGTGACCGGGCCGCTCGGCGCGGGGGTCACCGCCCGGTGGCTTCTCGACGAACCCTCGACCACCCCCGACGAACCCTCGACCGCCTACATCGAGTGCGCGCAGGCCTGCGGTCTGCACCAGCTCGGTGGCACGCCGACACCGCGAACCGCGGTGGCGGCCGGCACCCACGGTGTCGGTGAGCTCGTCGCGGCGGCGCTGGCTCGTGGGGTGGGCCGGATCGTGATCGGACTCGGTGGCAGTGCCTCCACCGACGGCGGTGTGGGCCTGGTCGAAGCCCTCGGGGGCGGCGATCACGCCCGTGAACGACTCCGTGGGCTGGAGCTGATAGTGGCGTCGGACGTGGAGAACCCACTCCTGGGGCCGCTGGGCGCAGCAGCCGTGTTCGGTCCGCAGAAGGGTGCCGACCCGGACACCGTCGCCCTTCTCGAGAAGCGACTCGACGACTGGTCGCGCACCCTGGGTGCGCTCGCCGGCCGGGACATCGCCGACGAGCCGGGCGCCGGTGCCGCGGGTGGCCTCGGTGCTGCGCTCCTCGCTCTCGGCGCTACTCGCGTGTCCGGTGCCACCGTGGTCGCCGAGGCGACCGGCCTGGCCGCCGAGGTCGCCGCGGCCGACATCGTCGTCACCGGGGAGGGGAAGTTCGACTCGCAGACGCTGCAGGGGAAGGTCGTCTCCGCGCTGCATTCGGCAGCCTCGTCGCTCGGCGCCCGTGGTGCCGGTGCCGCGACGATCGTCCTCGCGGGGCAGGTCGCCCTGGGTGCCGACGAGATCGCCGCGGCCGGTGTCGCGGCCGCGCACGCGATCGTCGACGTCGCGGGTTCGGTCGAGGTCGCGATGGCCGACGCGGAGAACCAGCTCGCCGCACTCGCCGAATCGGTGGCGTCGGACCTCGGGGACGCGCGCGGCTGACCTCGCGCTCGTGCGAGACGAGCACACGGCGCGGACCTCGCGGAAACGCCCGTCCGACTGGACGGGAATACCACGGGGAGGAGTACGGTTGTACGCACGGGCACAACCGGTCGACCTCCCGGCGAGCGGGGTGAATCCCGAACGACGTGCGGGGCCGCAACCCACCACGGCATCGGGCCACATTGCACCGGGACCACACCACTTACAGGAGCATCCATGACCGTGCAGAACGAAACGAGCACAGCCACGAGCACCGGCGTCGTCCTCAGCGACGCTGCCGCGTCCAAGGCCAAGGCGCTGCTCGACCAAGAGGGCCGCGACGACCTCGCGCTGCGTATCGCCGTACAGCCGGGTGGTTGCGCGGGGCTGCGCTACCAGCTCTTCTTCGACGATCGCACCCTCGACGGTGACATCACCACCGACTTCGGCGGAGTGACGCTCGCCGTCGACCGGATGAGCGCCCCCTACGTCCAGGGAGCCACCATCGACTTTGTCGACACCATCGAGAAGCAGGGCTTCACGATCGACAACCCGAACGCCACCGGCAGTTGCGCCTGCGGCGACTCGTTCAACTGACGCGACGACTCGCGTCAGAGGCTTTCCGGCACCGGCCGCATCCCATGGGGGTGCGGCCGTTGTCATGTGCCGGGAGGTGAGTAGCGTGGACACCTGTCTGTGTCGTCGTCATCACCTGCCTGGGTCACCACCTGCTGGGCACCATCCATCGGGCAACCACATGAAGGGCTGAGATCTCCAGTGGCAATCGTTGTGTGCGGATCCATCGCGACCGATCATCTGATGAAGTTCCCGGGCAAGTTCTCCGAGCAGTTGCTCGGCGATCACCTCGAACACATCTCCCTCAGTTTTCTGGTGGAGGATCTCGTCGTCCGGCGCGGCGGTGTGGGAGCCAACATCAGCTACGCCATGGGTCAGCTCGGGGGCACGCCGGTACTCGTCGGCGCGGTCGGCTCCGATTTCCACGACTACCGTCAGTGGCTCGAATCCAACGGCGTCGACTGTCGAGGCGTCCGGGTGTCGGAGACCCACCACACCGCTCGCTTCATGTGCACCACCGACGAGACGATGGCCCAGCTCGCGACCTTCTACGCCGGCGCGATGAGCGAGAGCAAGGACATCGATCTCTCGTCGGTCTTCGCGGAGGTGGGTTCGCCCGATCTGGTTCTGATCGGTGCGGACGATCCGGCCGGGATGATCCGCCACACCGAGGAATGCCGGACTGCCGGCATCCCCTTCGCCGCCGACCCGTCGCAGCAGTTGGCACGGCTCGACGGCGAGCAGGTGCGCACGTTGATCGACGGCGCGACCTACCTGTTCACCAACGAGTACGAGTGGGGTCTCCTGCGCCAGAAGGCCGGACTGTCCGAAGCGCAGGTCGCCGAGATGGTCGGCGTCCGCGTCACGACGCTCGGCAAGGACGGCGTCGAGATCGTCGACCGCGACGGCACACGCATCCACGTGCCCGTCGTGCCGGAGACGGAGAAGGTCGATCCGACCGGTGTCGGCGACGGTTTCCGCGCCGGGTTCCTGTCTGCGCTGTCCAAGGGACTCGGCTTCGAGCGGGCCGCGCAGGTCGGGTCGATGGTCGCGGTGCTGGTGCTCGAAACTGTCTCGACGCAGGACTGGGCCTGGGATTCGAACTCGGCCCTCGCTCGGATCGAAGGCGCATACGGCGCCGAGGCCGCTGCGGAGATCAGCGCGGCGTTCGCCGGCTGAGCCCGGTCCGCCGGGGGGTGGTGACCCGTCTGACGTTGCCACTCCCGGCCCGGCGTGAGACGTTGGAGATGAGCCCCGATCGAGGGCTCCCGGACGAGGGGTGCTGTACCCGGTGCGCGACAAGACGGCCCGGAGGAGGCGTCATGTCGTGGCTGATTCTGGTCGTGTCCGGTGTCCTGGAAGCCGTCTGGGCAACCGCACTGGGCAAGTCGGAGGGTTTCAGCAAGCTGGGTCCGACCGCCGTGTTCGTCGCGGCGCTGGTCGCCAGCATGGCCGGCCTGGCGTACGCGATGCGCGACCTGCCGGTCGGGACCGCCTACGCGGTGTGGGTCGGCATCGGTGCGGTGCTGACCGTCGTCTATGCCATGGCCACCGGTGAGCAAGCCGTGTCGGCGCTCAAGGTGTTCTTCCTGCTGATGATCGTGGGCGGAGTCGTCGGTCTCAAGCTCGCGCACTGAATCCGCTGGAACGACAACCGCCCCAGAAATGCGCCCTCCGCGGGGAAGTCCGCGACATATCGGGCTGTTGCGT